>WQYX01000055.1 GCA_009781005.1 Polyangiaceae bacterium
GATTTCCCGCACCGGGCTCCCACCTCGGGTCAACGGGTCGCAAAGCGTCTCTCCGGCCAAGGGTGATAGATCTTGGGCTTCGGAAGCGGGAAGCGCTTGTCGAAACGCTTGATCTTCGCCACCCCTCGTACAACCTACGAGTGGCTCTCAAGCGTGTTGCGTGACTCACCGACCTTCAAGACCGGCTTCACCGAGGCAACTACCACCCCCAACCGGTACGACGGATTCAACTCCCATCGTGCGCTACGCCGACGATCTGGCGATCCTGCGCACGGACGGGGAAGGCCGCCTGCTGCTATATCGTGGTGAGTTATCACCGCGGATAGGCTGCCGATTGATGTCGTACGTCGACGTCTCAAAGGGTCGAAGACTCTGAAGTCTTCGACCCTTTGAGATTTGTCGTTCCGATGCAACGAACGCGGGCGCCCTCAATCCGATTCATTCTTTCGGATCGAAATAGAAGGCATCGCCTGGCTTCACAACGGGGCCGCCGTGGTGACCACGGCGTAATGGTTCGCTCACGACGGGTGAAGAAACCTCCTGACGCCCTCGACGTCAATACCCGTGAATTCCTAAGTATTCCCGGAATATCACGACAAGTGGAGAAGCCTCTTGACGCCCTCGATGTGAGCACTGGTTCTCGCGTGCGCAGCGATAGTTTCCTCATCGTCTCCGAGAGCTCGGAGAACGGTCAGCCACGTCGAGCTGCGCGACCTTCTGTGGGGCCGGATCTGTCCATTCCGGAAGTTCGTGCACGACATCGATCATCATCGAATACGAATACCGCGCGTACCGCTTTGCAAGATCCGTCAGAACGTCAACGTCGAAGTCAGAGAGTTCGCCATCACCGGGGTCCTCGAGCAGACGAATGTCGTAGCGGCCTTCTGTGACGATGTACTGATCCCAGAGTCCATCGTTGCGGTCTTCTTTGATGCACTCGTAGACCTCACTGAGAACAGGACCATTCTTCATGTTCACGAAGCGCGCACCTGTGATGGGTTGTCCTGTTTCTTGCAGCGAACGACGATCTGCCAAGTACAAAAGCTTCAGGATGCGCGTGTAATTCGACTTCCCTCCTGCCTCCTGAGAGCATGTTTACCAGCCGTCGCGAGCGAATCGAGGCTAGGGCGGAGCGCGAGGAGCCCGCGCAAGCGTACTCTTCGTACGTGCGCAGGCACCGCAGCGCCCAACCGACGCATCGATTCGCGCAGCAGGCTGGTAAACATGCTCTGAAGCAGCAGTGCGCACGCCTGGACAGAACGAAGCTCATTAAACCTGAAGCTTAGCTCCATGTCCAACATTGGGATCCTCTGTTTGGTGGTGGATGCATCCAGCGCTTTGCTGAGGTGAACGCCCAGTGGCTACGCTGCTGGGCGCCTCTTGACGAGATTGCGCAATTGAAGTTTCGCGAGCAAATTTTTTCGACGCCGGAGCTCTTGCACCCACATTGCGCTAGATGACAGACTTTTTGTGGGCGCAACAGGATTTGAACCTGTGACTTCAACCGTGTGAAGGTCGCACTCTACCGCTGAGTTATGCGCCCGTTTCGCGTGATCCGCGTGAATACGAATTTGAGATAGCCCAGGAATCGCAGCCTTTCAAGCACGAATCCCGCGCAGCACGCATGCCCATAGCTCCTCGCGCCCGAGCCCCGCGTCGGCGCTGGTTCCAATGACGTTGACGCCCGCGTTGCGCGCTAGCCCGGATAATTCACGACGACTCCACTCAGACGAACCGATCCCTTTGCTGCAAAGGTCGTACGGCGCTCCTCGGACCTGCGGCGTACGTACAGTACGCCTCGGTCCTGCGGTGCGGCGTGCGCCCCTCTTGCCCTGAGGTCCCGCCGAAGGCGGGCCGACAGCGCCGAAGGCGCCGCGGAAGCCTCGGCCGTCTGCAGAAATCGCGTCGTGAATGATCCGGGCTAGCTCCTTGAGCCGCGGCTTGTGCATCGAGCGCGGAAGTTTGTCGAGCTTCGTTGCGGCGACGACGATCTCGAGCTCCGGGCGCACGCGGAGAAAGTCTATGAGATCGATCTCTTCTTGCTCGAGTCCGCGACGCGCGTCCACGAGGATGACCACGCCCTTGAGCGTCGAGCGATCGCGAAGGTATCCCTCGAGGAGAATCTTCCAGTCGCGCGATTCGCTCTTCGAGACTTTCGCGTAGCCGTAGCCAGGCAGATCCGCGAACACGAGAGACGGTCCGCCCGCGACAACGACGTTGAAGAAGTTGATTTGACGCGTGCATCCTGGCGTCCGGCTCGTGCGCGCAAGACCTTTGCGTGAGACGAGCATGTTGAGCAAACTCGATTTGCCGACGTTCGAACGACCCGCAAACGCGATCTCGACGTCACCCGGAGGCGGGATCTGATTTCTCGACGACGCGCCGGACGCAAACTCCGCACTGACAATTCGGACGGCGTTCTTCACAGCATGGTCGGTGTTCTTACGCATGGTGACTCACTGGTTCGTGCGCGCGAGACGGCGGCGGATCGGGCGTGCGATCTCGCCGAGCTCGCGCGCGCCGAGACCCCAGACCGAAACAATGTAAAGTACAACGAACGTGATGCCGCCCAAGAGGCCGGGCAGCGCGCGGCCGAGGGACCCCGGAACGACGGCGATCCGTGCAGCCCCCCAACCACCTGCGCCCGCAATGACCGAGGCGGCCACGATGCGGATCGACGACGAGCCCAACTCCGCGGCGCGCACGGTGCCGAGCCGCCATTTGACTCCCGCGAGGAGGAGCACAGCTTGCACGAAGCTCGAACCGGCGACGGCCATGCTGATGCCGACGTGCCCGAACGGACCGCGAAGCACGAGGGCGAGAACGATGAACGCGACGAGATCGATCGCGCTCACGATGACGGGGGTGCGCGTGTCGCCGAGCGCGTGCAGCGGAGGGATCAGTTGGCGCGCAGCGGCCACGGTGAAGATCGCTCCCCCCTGCCAGGCGAGTGCACGACCCGTCTCTCGCGCAGCGACCGCGTCGAAGTGACCGCGCTGAAAGAGCAGGACGACGAGAGGTTCACCGATCGCGACGAGCGCGGCGCTCGCAGGCACGGCGACGAAGAGCGAAAGACGCATGCCGTGCGCCCACGTTCGCGCGAGCTCTTCGCGATTGCCTTTCGCTGCAAATCCAGCGAGCGATGGCAACGCGGCAGTCGACAACGCCATGACGAAGATCCCTTGAGGGAAATCGCAGAGGCGCGACGCCCAATAAAAATAACTCTGCGCGCCTTCGCCGAGCTCCGAGAGAAACCGGCGCGAGAGCGTGAGATCGACGTAGTAGACGCCGAGGCCGAACGTCATCGGCAAGATGCGGCGCAGCATCTCGCGGACGCCGGGATCGCGAAGATCGAGGATGGGGCGGCCGGCATAGCCGATCTTTCGGAGCGCCGGGATTTGTACTCCTACTTGGAGTACACCTCCGACGAGCACCGAGATGGCAAGCGCGATCGAACCATCGAAACCGCGCGCCTCGAGCGGTCCGCGGAGCGCGAACGCGCCCGCGATGAGCGCCACGTTGAAGAGGCCCGGAGCGAACGCGGGAACTGCGAATTGCTTCTTCGCGTTGAGAGCTGCCATGCCCATGGCGGCCGTCCCCATGAAGAAGATGTACGGGAACATGATCCGCGTGAGCGTCACCGTGCGCTCGAACTTGCCCGGCGTGTCGTGATACCCGACGCCGAAGAGACTGGTGAGCGGTCCCGCGAAGATGACACCGAGGAGCGAAACGACGACGAGCGCGAGAAGCGAGACGCCGCGAGCGCGCGCGAAGAAGGCGCGAGCTTTGTCGTCGCCGCCCTGCGCGAGCGTGAGCGACAAGACGGGCACGACGGCGCTCGACACGGCGCCCTCGGCAAGGAGCTGCCTCAGCGCATTCGGGATCGTCAGCGCAACGGAGAACGCGTCGGTCTGCCCGCGCGTGAACAAGGCCGCGATGACGACGTCGCGACCGAAGCCGAGCACGCGAGACAGGAGCGTGCCCGCACCAACGACGCCGGCGCGACCCACCAAGCGCTCGCGTTCCGTGTCCCCTTCATCCTTTTCTGAGATCAAGTGAGGGCGCCAGGACGGCATTCGTCGCACTGACATAACGCGCGAAGATACTTGTACGAATAGATGCCGCTGCGATGGCCGTCGAACCACGTGAGCCGGAGCGCGTAATTGCCAACGGGCTCGATGGCGTCGAGCTCGCGTTGATTGCCTTCGGGGTATCTGAACTTGATGGTGCCCTCATGCCCTTGGCAACCCGCGCACGGACAATAACCGCGCAGGATCTCGTGCGGATAAACGCTCTCGTGACCGTCGCCCCAATCGATCTCCATCACCTTCGCACCGCGGGGAGACCTAACTGCTTTGCACCGAAGCCGCGGATCCATCCCCGCCCTTATAGCGCGCTACACACACGAGACCGCTTTCAAGTTGACGCGAGGTCGAGGCGGGGCCGAGCAGCGGACCGGAACAGCCTTGTGTGGCTTTGAGGACCGCAGCGCAGGCCCCAACGATGAGATCGTGTCAAATCGAAAGCGGTCCATAGCCGGTGTGCGCGGCCATGGCGTCTTCGACGATCGAGAGCAGCTCGCTTGCCGCTGCAACCGTCATCGCTACGCCTTCTTCGCGTCGCTGAAGGCGCACAGCCGTCACCCGTAACTCGGCCGGCATCGTGCGCTCCGCGCCCCCGCAGCTCACGCACACGATCCCTCCGCCACTCGCGTCGACGAACGCGGAGCGACCCTCTGGACACGGCTTGGCGCAGCGAACGCAGCGTTCGAACTCGAGCCCGTAGCCAACGTCGGAGAGAAGTCTCACGCCGAACACGACGAGCCTCGCGCACTCATCCGCAACGCCCGAATCAAGGCTATCTAGCAGCGCGCGCAGTTCGAGCCATGCGGCGGGTTCCGGGGTTTTCGCAGGGCAGACGTGGCGGACCCATCGAAGTGCGCGCCCGGCCATCTCCATGGACGCGAGGCTCGACACGATTCCTTCGCGCGCCCGGCCGATCCGTGCCTCCTTGAGCACGCAGAGCTCCCGCCCTCGATCTTCGAAACGCACGACGAGTTCGTGCATGGGTTCGAGCGTGCCACCGAAGCGCTTCGTGGACCGACGTGCGCCGCGAACCATCGCGGCAACCTTGCCTTCCACCTCCGTGAAGAAGGTGGCGACGACATCCGCTTCACCATAAGGGACGCTGCGCACCAGCAGCGCAGCGGACTCAATAACTTTCAAAACAATCCAATTGGCAATTAGCCAATCACGTGAGAGGCGATATCCCTGCACGAGAGCTCGGGAGGCAGATCGCGTCCGCGCGGCTTGAGCACGATCGACAAAGCGAGCGTGAAGAGGATGAGCAAAAGAACGAGCGCGATGGCCACGCCAAACCTTCGCCCGTGACCTTCGCGCGCGGCATGAACCGGCGACGCTACGGGCATGGGCGTGACGACGGCGACGCGCCGGCTCGCAGCGTAGCGAGCAAGGATGTCGTCCGGCACGAGGCCAATGGTCTGCGCGTACGACTTCAAGAAACCGCGAACGAAGACCTCGCCCGGAAGATCATCGAAGTGATCTTGCTCGATAGCCTCGAGCGTACAGACGGGGATCCGCGTGACGCGCGAGACCTCCGCGAGGCCCATACGCTTCTTTTCGCGCTGCTGCCGCAGAGCGGTTCCGACGGTGTCAGTGCTCACGTCGTCCTCATCATCGTTGGTTTTGCCAGTTCACGAGAGGCCCCCTTTTGGAGTTTCGGGGGCGCCTCGGACGAAGCGGCCGGTAACGTCGCGAGTTGGCGAATACAGCTCTTGCCAGTGGAGGTTTCCGTCGAAATCTGACGGCAACGTTCGAAGTCTTGCCGGGCCTCGGCCGCGCGTCCGAGCTTGAGACGGGCGCGACCGCGCGCTTCCCATGCATCCTGCAAGCTTTCGCAATTCGGATCCGGAGAGGTGACCGCGCTCGTGAAACTTTGCTCGGCGAGCGCAAAATCACCTTTCTTCTCGAAGGCCATGCCGAGACGATATTGCCCAACGCAGAAGCGCGGCTCGGCGGCAATGGCGTTCTTGAGCGAAGCGATACCGGCGTCGATCTGGCCGTCTTCGACTTGCGCCCAACCAAGATTCCCCCACGCGAAATACGGATTCACGTACGCGAGATCGCGCGTGAGCGGCTCGAGCACCGCGATGGCTTCCGCGTATTTTTTCTCGTTGATGAGAACTTGGCCGAGCATGTTCGACGCATCACGGAAGTGCGGGTTCGCCTTCAGCGCTGCGCGCGCATGCTTTTCGACCACGGACAGATGACAATCAGGAGCTTCGAGTCCACGGTTCGTGGAGCAGAACGACAGATTGATCACCGCGACGAAGTACTGCGCTCTGTCGTTGTCGTCGTTGAGCGAGACGGCCTTGAGCGCGTGGTCGAGCGCGGCGCGCGGTTGCCCCTTGTCAAATAAATCGCGCGCGAGATCGTACTCCGCGTCGCTCTGCCGCTCGGGACTCTGAGGACCCGGCTGCGCCCCTGCCTTGCTCGCACAACCGAGAGCCGCAGCGGCCAGCACGAGCAGACACGCCCTTGCGGAGGGTGCTGCGGCTGGAATGTTTGCGCACGACCGCATGACCTTGACGCGAAGTGTCTAATCCGCTTGGGAACTGTCGTCAATCGTCAACACTCTACAGTCAAGTCAACGAAATCATTGAAGTTTTACACTACCCGGACCGCTTTCAGCGGTCAGCGGTCGCGGAGATCTTCTTTGGACCCGAGCAAGACATAAAGCCGACGAAGCGCATCGAGATCTGGGATCTCGATGCGCTCGCCGATGATGCGAATGTACTGCTGATCGCGCAGACGTTGGACGACACGCCGAACGGCGTCGACGTCGAGTCCGACCCGGCTCGAGAGTTGCGCGGGTGAGACGGAGAGTTCGGCGCGCCCCGCGGGGCTTCGCGCCAGTTTGAGAAGCGCGCTGATCACTTTCGACGGTGCGTCGCGGAGCATGAGGATGTCGACTCGATCCTCGGCTTCGCGCAGACGTCGCACGAGCTGGATGAGGATCTGCTCGGAGACCACGGGAAAACGCGCGGCGATCTGCGCAAGGCCGCTGCGGTCGAGAACCATGGCGACGCCGTCCGAGAGCGCCACGCTCGTCACCATGCGCTGCTCGCCTTCGAGCCACGCATCCTCACCGAACAGATCTCCCGCTTTGAGGATCTCGATGCTGCGCTCGACCGTACGAACGCGCTTCAATAAACGCACTCGACCCGAGTGCAGAAGGTATGCATGCGTTGCGGCGTCGCCCTCGTGAAAAAAAACGTCTCCCTGGGTGAACGTCCGACCGTACTCGTCGAGCAAGAGGCGCGAGGTGCCTTCTGCCGCAACTTCTTCGTCGTCAACGAGGGTATCTCGGCCGTCATGGTCGAATGAGGGATCACCAGTGCCGTCAGGATCCTGCGCCACGCGAAGACGATAACCCTCAATGCTTTGTGGCGGCAATCACGACATGCGGATAAGGCAGCACGTCGGGGACGCGGACCATGCGGACGTGAAAGCCGAGCGACGTGAGCATCTCGCCCCAAACGCGATGATGGCGATAGCTGAGTGGATCATCCCAGCCCACCATCATACGATCGAGGAGCTCGGTGAATTTCAGGCCGAACGCGGGCTCGGTCGTGATGTCTTTGATGACGAGAATACCGCGCGGCATGAGCAGGTCGCGCAGGCGCCGGAGCATGGGGAGCTGTCCCGCGAGTGGAATGTGATGCATCACGTCGAGCACGTAGGCACCGGCGAATGTGCCTTCGAGTTCGACGCTGCGCGCGTCGCCCGCAAGGAACGTGTGACCGTGGAGGCCGACTCGCTCACAGACGCGCCGGGCCATCTCGATACGCCGAGCATCGGGATCGACGCCGACGATGCGCCGCGATGGCTGGGTCTGGCCAAAATACGCCGCGAAGAGCCCGAAGCCGCAGCCAATATCGAGAATGCGACCTTCATCAGGCAACAGCAGATCCATGGCGCTGAGAAGTTTCGGCCGCAGGATCGAGAAGCGAGCGATGGCATATGCACGCTCGAACGGCGGGAGCGCCCGAGCAATGCGAGCGATGGCATTCCGACCGTAAATTTCGGGGGCTGCAATGGGTTTCTTGTCGCCCGGCGTGCGTCCGAGCACGCGAAGCAGGCGCGTGGAGACCGGCTCGCGATCGGACGAGGAAGAACTGCGCACCGGAGAAGACATCGAGCCCGTGGCATTAGCACGACTAGCCCGGACAATTCATGACGCGATTGCGATAGACGGCCGAGACCGCAGCGAGAAGGGCGCACGCCGCACCGCAGGACCGAGGCGTACTGTACGTACGCCGCAGGTCCGAGGAGCGCCGTACGTCCTTCGCAGCAAGAGGATCGGAACGTCTACGCGGAGTCGTCATGAATTGTCCGGGCTAAGATGCTGCGCCATGTCTGCCATCGTTCGTCCGCGCGCCGTGCTCTTTGATCTCGATGGGACGCTCATCGACTCGCGAAGAGACATTGCTGCAGCATGCAACGAAACGCTTCGAGAGTACGGGCGCCCTCCACTCGACGCCGATGCCATCGTGACGATGATCGGCGACGGAGCAAAGACGCTCGTCGCGCGGATCTTCGGTGTCCCTGAAGACGATCCCATGATCCCGGAGTCCGTGAAGGTGTTCCGGAGATTCTACAAGGACAAACCCTGCGTCCACACCGTGCTCTTGCCTGGCGCTCGCGAAGTACTCGCTTGCGATATGCGAAGAGCCCTCGTCACGAACAAGCCGCGCGAGATCACGCTGCTCGTGCTCGAAGCGCTCGGCGTTGCCGGAGCCTTCGAGGCCGTGTGGGCCGCAGACGGGCCGCTCAAACCTGCACCCGACGGCGTACTTGCAGCACTTGCGGCGCTCCACATCCATCCAAGGGAGGCATGGTTCGTGGGCGATGGTCCGCAGGACGTGCGAGCCGCGAAGGCGGCCGGTGTCTTCACCGTGCTCGTGCCCGGCATCGGCCGCCAAGAGGAAGCGCGCGCTGCAGGCCCCGATCTGTGGCTGCCAGATCTCTTCGGGTTGTTGCCGTACCTTAAGTAGACCCCTCCGCGGGTGCTAAACACCATGCGCTCGGTGTTCTAGGCTCGTTCCCATTGCGTTCCGACGACAAGGAGCCTTCTTGATGATCCGCCGCATCTGCGCGTCACATTTCCGAAGCCTCGGTAAAGACGTCACCCTCGATCTTGGCGATCTCACGGTCCTCGTAGGACAGAACGGTGCGGGGAAAAGCAACATGATCGATGCGCTCGTCTTTCTTGCAGACTGCATGCAGATTGGCCTCGAGGGTGCCATCACGAAACGCGGAGGGATTCAAACCATCCGCCACGCTGGTACTCAGGGGCGACCGTTCGACGTCGTTCTGCGCGTGGAGGTTTGCCGCGACGACGTGGAAGCAGACTATGAGATCATTCTCACGGGCGACAGCATCGAGCAATACCGGGTCAAACGAGAGCGCGGAAAAGTCCGCCGCAAAAACACCTCTAACGAGTTCGTTGTCGAGGCTGGAACGTGGCTCCACGGTCCATTAGATCTGCAACCCAGAGTAGACGCCTCGAGTCTCGCGTTGCCATTGCTTGCCGGAGATCGACGATTCAACCCGCTCGCCGAGATCCTGCGGTCCGTGACAAGTTACAGCGTCTTCCCAGACGAACTCCGCCGGCTACACAAATACGATCCTAAACGGCCAATGGATCGTCACGGGACGAACTGGGTCTCGATCCTCAAAGACCAAGAAATGGATTCGTGGAAACCAGATCTCGTCACGGTGCTTAGAAAACTTACCGGCGATATCGTAGACATGAAATTCGAGCACGCCGCTGGCTTCCTGTTCATGCAATTCAGACACGAGCAGGATGCAAAGGCGAAACGCAAACAGTGGTTCGAAGCAGGGCAAGAATCCGACGGAACCCTCCGAGTTGCAGGCATCCTCACGGCGCTCCTCCAACAACCCCGTCCCGCGCTCATTGCTATCGAGGAACCCGAGCTCACGGTGCACCCAGGGGCATTGCGTCTTCTTTGTGACTATATCCGTGAAGGGTCGAGCGCCGGTCAGGTCTTGCTCACAACCCATAGTCCGGATCTTCTCACACTCCTCAACGCGTCCGAGGTTCGCGTTGTCCAGCGTGTTGATAACAAGACGACCGTTGCCCCACTCGAGGAGTCACAACGCGAAGTCGTGACACGCGGTCTGTTCTCGTTGGGCGAGATCATGCGCTCGGAAGGATTGCGTCCCGCGCAACTGTCGCTCCCGCTCGAAGAGGACGCGACATGACTGCATATGTCTTGGTTGAAGGCCACGGAGAGAGAGAGGCCGTCGTTAACCTGCTGTCCCGATTGATTTTGGATCTCAAGCTCCAAATGCCCCATTTCTCCACCCCTTTTCGTGCAACCGGTATCCAACATTCCGAGGTCCTACGAAGACATGCGGAAGCAATACGGGCGAGGAAGGATGCCGAGGCGTTGCTCGTCCTTAGGGACGACGACGATGGATGTCCATCCAAGGACGGGCCACATGATAGCGATGTGCTGCGCAAGCTTGCACTCCCTTTCCCCGCTGCCGTCGTTCTCGCCTACCGCGAGTATGAGAGTCTCTTCTTGCCATGCATCGCCCAAATGGCGGGGAAGCCGTTCGAGGCTCCCGGAGGACTGCAGCGTCTAGGGATCCGCGCAGGCACGACTTACGAGGGAAACTTCGAAATACGCGGCGTCAAGGAATGGCTCTCCAAGCAAATGGGACCAGGCAAAATATACAAGCCTTCTGTCGATCAACTTGCGCTCACGAGACTCGTTTCGTTCTCCATCGTCCGCGACAGTGGGCTCGCCTGGTTCGGCACGCTCGAGCGCGCGCTCGCCTTCCTGGCTAAGAATGTAGGTGTTCATGGCGCTGTCTATCCGTGAGTGTCGACACGAGCGTTAACGTGGCCGCACGACACGCACCACTTACAAAAACGGGCTTGCGCGTGGATCGGGGCGCAGCATGGCGCTGCGGATGCGCAAGACCGAACGGGCCGTGAGCAGCGTGAGCGCGAAGACGATCGCGGCGCCCCACACGATGCCAAGCGATGCACTCATCGGCATGAGTTTGCGCGACAGCAGGGCCAGCGCGAATCCGAAAACGAGGAGCGGCAAGAGCCGGCGCCATGCAAACGAGAGCGCCTCGGGGCGCTCCCACGGACAAGCGATCGCCCGGGCCGCAAAGAGCATGGCTTCGAGCAACCAGCTCTTCGCAACGAAAACGAACGCACCAACGAGTTGCCACCCGAACGAACGCGCGACGGCAACACCAGGGATCTGCCAGCCGCCGAAGAACACCGCAGCACCGAGCGCGCAGGCGAAGAGCACACCAACCCGATCGAGCCCGCTTTCGATTTGACGTGACTTTCCTTCACGCGGGCGAAGCAACCAAAAGATTGCACCGAAATAGACGAGGGCGAGCACGAAGGCCGCGGGTTCACGGAACGCCGTGAGCTCCCACGGGAGAGCACCCTGCACGCGAACGAGCTCGCCGAGGGACAGCGCACCTTCGAGCAAGACGATCCCGGCGAGGGACAGCACGAGAACGATGGACACGCCGAGTACGCCGAGCACCGCGCGCACACGATCGACAATGCCTTTGTCTTCTATCGCGCGTCCGGTTGCCAGAAGGCCGATCGCAACGACGAAGAGCAGCGCGCCGTCGACTTCGTCCGCGATCACGTGCGGCCCGAGCGCAAAGGTGCCGACGAGAATGGATGAGAGAGAGAACGCGATCGCAAAAGGGCCCTTGCCCGTCAGCGCACGCACCATGGTCTCGATGCTCGTGCGCTCGAGGCGACGCGCCATGCGAAGTTCGGCGACGCTGAGAAGCGCCGGCGACGGCACGACGAGAAGTACGAGCGACGCGAGCGCGAGTCCGACGATGAAGAGCGCGGGGCCGTACTCGATCGGGATGCGCTCGGAAGCGTAACCCGCCATAGGCAGGACTTTGGTCTCTTCGCCGACGCCGTCTGCGTGGCGCACCACGAGCGTGACCGCGCGAGAGGATGCGGGCAGCACGTCGGCGGCATTGGCAACGCGAACGCCGTCGACTTCCGCGAGCACGTCGCCCGCTTGAATGCCTGCGCGATCGGCGGGCGAACGAACCCCATCGATCGGCAGCCCGCGCGGAGAAGGAGCGCCCGGGGTGATGCCGAGGAAGTCGAGCACGCGGGCACCTTCCTTGGCGCGAGCGTCCGCCACGTCGCTCGAAATCGACGGCGGACGCACGTCGAGCACGATGCCGCGCGCGATGCCGACGAGCGGCGGCGCCCCCGGGGTGCTGGACGCAAATGCAACTTCTACGTTGCCCCGGAACGTGGTGTGCGAAGCCGCATCGTTGCGTCCGCAAAAGCGTTCCTCGAGATCCTCGGTGAGGATCGCATCGATGCGCTCGTCGTTCGTCACGACGGCTTGCAGATCGATGCTCACGCCGGTCTTGGCTTTTTCACCGGCGCGATGGAGCGTGCCGCGGAAGGTGACGTGCGCGGCGCGGCCTTGTGGGAAGCCTCTGCCGCGGATCTCGAGACGATCGCCGACCTCGATCTCACGCGGCGAGATCTCCATGACTTCGACGAGCGGAGGCGCAAGATCGCGATCGCAGCCCGCGAGCACGAGAAGCGTCAGGAGCGCGAGCGTGAGCGCAACGAAGGCGATACGGACGGGGTGCGGACGAGCAGACGACACGCCCGATCGAATAGAAGAGAAGGCTGAATCACGCGACTTTTCGGCTTCTTTTTGCGATGCTGCGCGCCATGGCGAAGGTCTACGCAGTCATCATGGCAGGTGGTGCGGGCACCCGTTTTTGGCCAGCTTCGCGGCTCCTCCGACCCAAGCAGCTCCTCGCGCTCGCAGGAGGATCGGGCGACCCATTGCTCGCCGCGACCGTGCGAAGGCTCGTGCCACTCATCACGCCCGAGCGCGTCGTCATCGTGACGGGCGAGCACATTGCCGACGCAACGGCCGCGGCCGTGCCCGACGTTCCGCGCGCTCAGATCCTCTGCGAGCCCGCCCCGCGCAACACGGCGCCGTGCATCGCGTGGGCAACCACCACGATCGCAGAGAGGGATCCCGATGCGCTCATCGCCGTCTTGCCGAGCGACCACTTCATCACGAACGAGATCGAATTCCGTCGCGTGCTCGAGCGCGCGCTCGCGACGGCGCAAATAGGTTACATCACGACCGTCGGCATCGTTCCGACGCGACCCGAGACGGGCTACGGCTACATCGAGCTCGGTGCTTCACTTGCAGATGCAGGTCACGAGATCGGAGCAAGAGGCGTCGTGCGCTTCGTGGAGAAGCCGAATCGCGAACGCGCCGAGGAATTCTTGAAAGGCAAGCGTCATCTCTGGAACGCGGGCATGTTCTTCTTCCGCGCGCGCGATATGCGTGCGGCGGTTGCCGAGCACTTGCCCGAGCTCGCGCAAGGCATTGCACGCATCGCCGAGGCATCGGGCAGCGTCCACGCTGCGTCGATGCTCAAGACCGTCTTCCCCACCCTGCCGAGCGTGTCGATCGATCACGGCGTGATGGAAAAAGCCAAGGATCTTGCCGTTGTGCCGGGGGACTTCGGCTGGAGCGACGTTGGCAGTTGGCAATCTGCTTGGGAGCTCGGAGACAAAGACCATCACGGCAACGCACTCGAACAGGACACCATCGCCATCGATGCCAAAGACAACTTGGTGCGATCGCTCGGAAAAACGAAGAAGGTTATCGCCCTGCTCGGCGTGAACGATCTCGTCGTGGTCGATACCGACGACGCAATTCTCGTCATGCCGCGCGATCGCGCTCAGGACGTGCGCATGGTCATCGAGAATCTCAAGGCTACCGGTAAAACGAAGCTTCTATGAGAATCGCATACGAAACTATCGCGACGCCCATCGGATCGTTTTTCCTCGCGTACGAAGGCGACGCGCTCGTGTACGCAGACTTTGAAGACCATGGTGCACGGCGAGACGAGCATCTCGCGCGGCGATACGGATCGTTCGAGCTCGTGTTGCGGCGAAAGGCACATCCGCTGCGCGCGCGCTTCGAACGGTATTTCGCGCGCGATGCTCATGCGCTCGACGAACTCGGTGACGAGTTTGTCCTCTCGCCGGGTGGTAGCGACATGCAGCGCCGCGTATGGACGGCGCTGCGCACGATCCCAACCGGCACAACGACCTCGTACGGCGAGCTCGCCTCGCGGATCGGACGGACAGGCGCCGCGCGCGCCGTCGGACGCATCAATGGCCTGAATCCACTCAGCGTGATTGTCCCATGTCACCGAGTGATCGGCGCAAATGGCAAATTGGTTGGTTATGCGGGCGGCATCGAGCGCAAAGAATGGCTTCTTCGGCACGAAGGCGTCACTGGATAAGCAGCATTTTGATAAATCGAAATCATCACTTATGGGCAATGACGCCGTGGGCGGTTTCGTCGAATACGAGATCTGAGAGCTCGCGCAAAGCCGTATTGACTTGCCATTCGCCAGCAAAGAGCATGACGGGCCTGCCGCGCACGTCGACGGCAACGGTACCGATTCGCTCGCGGACGAGCGCTTGGAGATCGATGCGTGCGCCGTCCTTGCGAGAGATCCAGCGCGCGAAAGAGCAATTGACACCCTCATAACGAATCTCGACGCCGTATTCGTCTTTTAGGCGATACTTGACGACCTCGAGCTGCAGTTGTCCGACTGCGCCAAGGATGACGTCGCCCGTGCGCGCGTCCGGTGGCCGATAGAGCTGGATGGTGCCCTCCTGCGCGAGCTGCTCGATGCCTTTGGCAAGCTGCTTTCGCTTGAGCGGATCCGCCATGACGAGGCGCGCGAAATGTTCCGGCGCAAAACTTGGAATGTCTTCGAAGCGGAAGGTCGCGCCGTCGGTCAAAGTATCGCCGATTTCGAAGACGCCCGGATCGTACACGCCGAGGACGTCGCCCGCGTAAGCCTGCTCCACGAGGGATCGATCCTGCGCGAGAAATTGCGTCGGGTTCGCGAGGCGCAAATCGCGGTTCGTGCGCACGTGATGAATCTTCATTCCGCGATCGAAGCGGCCCGAGCAGATGCGCACGAACGCGATGCGGTCGCGATGCGATTTATCCATATTCGCTTGGATCTTGAAGACGAAGGCGCTGAAGCGCTCGTCGTCTGCGGCGAGCATGCCCTCCGAAGTCTGGCGCGGCGGCGGGGGCGGCATCATTTCGCAAAAGCTCTCGAGGAATGCTTCGAGGCCGAAATTGTTGATGGCGCTTCCGAAAAACATTGGCGAAACGTCGCCCACGGCGAATCGCTCGGCATCGAACGAATCGCCGGCCGCTTCGAGGAGCTCGGCTTCGTCGCGAAGTCGCTTGACGCCCTCGTCGCCGAGCTCGCGAACGAGCATCGGATCGCTCAAGCCGCTCACCTTCACGGGAGGAGCCTCGGCACCCGCGGCTTGGCTCGACTTGGCGAATTGCTCGTCGAACAGGTACACGCGGTGCATCAGGCGATGGTAGACACCGCGAAACGTGCCACCCGTGAAGATGGGCCAGGTAATGGGGTAGACACCAATGCCGAGCACACTCTCCACTTCGCCCACGAGTTCGAACGGATCGCGGCCCGGGCGATCCATCTTGTTCACGAACGTGAAAATAGGAATCTGACGTTGCCGGCAAACGCGAAATAGCTTTTTCGTTTGTGCCTCGACGCCCTTGGCCGCGTCGAGCAGCATGACGGCACCATCCACGGCATGCAGCGTGCGATACGTATCTTCGCTAAAGTCCGCATGGCCCGGCGTATCGAGCAGATTCATTTGCAATCCGCGATACGGAAACTGCATCACGCTCGTCGTAATCGAGATCCCGCGCTCGCGCTCGAGCGCCATCCAGTCGCTCACCGCAGAGGCCCGTCCTCGCTTGGCTTTCACGGCGCCCGCAAGCTGGATGACGCCTCCATAAAGCAAAAGCTTTTCCGTGAGCGTGGTCTTGCCCGCGTCTGGATGCGAAATGATGGCAAACGTTTTTCGGCGCTTCACCTCGCGCGTGAGCAGGGCATCGGTCATCGGTGGGCGCGCCTATTAGCACGACCAGCCAGGACCTCGGGCTACTCCTTGCGGCGCGGCTTAAAGCGAGTTCGCCAGCCTGCTGCGCGAATCGATTCGTCGGTTGGGCGCTGCGGTGCCTGCGCACGTACGATAAGTACGCTTGCGCGGGCGCCTCGCGCTCCGCCCTCGCCTCGATTCGCTCGCGACAGCTGTCGAACTTCGCTCTTAATGATGTGCGGTGCAGCAGGCGTGGGCGGTTCGGCCCGGCATCATCTGCGTAATCAATCCCACCGATCCCCACGCGCCAAAGAGCAAAACGACCAAGCCGGCGGTCTTTCTCACCCACCCGAGCGAGAGGGCCCTTGCAACCCGATCGGCCAAGGCGCTCATGGTGAGCAAGACCGGCAACGTCCCCGCCGCAAAGGCAGCCATGGTCATGGCTCCTGTGGATGGCGACTCCGTGGAGGCTGCAAGCGCAAAAGCTCCGTAGAGCAGGCCGCATGGCATGAACCCCCACGCCCCACCAAGTGCAAAGGCATGCAGGGGGCTGCGCAGCGGCAAAAAACGCAACACCGATGGGCTGAATTTTGCCCAGACGCGAGCACCCGCGGTCTCGAGTGGACGCATCAACGACGGCAGGCCCACGAGCTGAAGGCCTACGGCAAGCATGCCAATGACCGCGAGCGATCGGAGCACGAAACGCACGCCGTCGATGGGAAAAATCCCCGTGGACAGCGTCCCGATCGTGCCAAACACGGCACCAAGAAACGTGTAAGATGCAATACGGCCTGCATTGTACGCAAGCCAGTGCGAGCTCGCGCCCGCCCTCGCCTCGATTCGCTCGCGACGGCTGTCGACCTCGCTCCGGGGGCCACCCGTGGCCGAGCACACCACCGAGACAACACCGCCGCACATGCCGATGCAATGGCTGCTGCCGAAGAGCCCCATGGAGAATGCGGCAACGAGGATGGAGAGCGTCTCGGCCGTCACGCTCATCGATGCGGACCCAAGAAGACAGCGCGCACGTCCCTCTCTTTTCCGTCGGAGGTAATGTGCAACACGAACGGTTTGTCCCCCGAAAAAGCTTTTTCATCGGCGGAGACGAAGAAGGGCACGAATCGACCTGCAAGCGGATCGAGCTCGATCTCTTTGACTGGCATCACGAAGGTGAATCCCTCCATGACAGGCGGATGGATGACGAACGACTGACGACGGCCTTCCTTGTTGACGAGATGGAGCCGGAAGCCATTGTACACATTGCCATCCCGAACCGAGTAAGGCGCCTCCGGAAGGCGGAGGATGTTGGCCTCAAAACTCGTGCGTCCTCGGAATGCGAAGATTGCGGCGGTCACACCCACGACCGAAAGGATGGCGTAGATGAAGAGGCGTGGCCGGAGGATTCTCCGTTTTTCGCCGCGAAGACCGCGCAGCGAGTCGTAACGTACGAGCCCGCGCGGACGACCGAGCTTGTCCATGACGTCATCGCACGCGTCGATGCACGCCGTGCAGGCAATGCAATCGAGTTGCAATCCCTGGCGGATGTCGATGGCCGTGGGGCAAACGACGACGCACCGCAAGCAGTCGACGCAATCCCCTGCGCCTTCCGCCTGCTTCTTGCCTCGGGTGCGGGGCTCGCCACGCTTTTCGTCGTAACCAACCACGAGCGAGTCATCGTCGAGAAGCACCGATTGGAGCCTGCCGTAAGGGCATATGACGACGCAGAGCTGCTCGCGAAAGAAAGCGAAGTTGCCATACAAGAGCACGGTCATGGCGACCAGCCACACGAAGGCTTCCGGATGTGCGCTCGGTCCCGCATGCATCATCGTGAGGGCACGCGGTGCCGACACGAAATAAGCGAGAAAGACGTGCGCGACAAGGAGGGCGACGATGAAGTTCGCGCCTTGAGTGGCAATGGCCCGCCAAACCCGCTCGGATTCCGGACCATGTTCTTTGCGGCGGAGAGCGACGTTGCGTGCACCGTTGATGAAGCGCTCGATGGGGCGAAAGAGCGCCTCGAGAAATACGGTTTGGGGGCATGCCCATCCGCACCACACACGCCCTAAGAGTGCCGTGGCGACGACGAGCAGAAAGCCCATTCCCGTCAGGCAGAAGAACAAAAGCCACGCATCTTGTGCGTTGAACGTGGCGCCGAAGAGGTAAAACCGCCTCTCCGCGACATCAAGGAAGACCGCGGGGTGGCCGCCGATTTGAATCCACGGCAGTACCAACCATATTGCGAGCAGCACGATCCATACGATCTGCCGTGCACGCACGAAACGACCGCTGAGATCGGCCGGATAGGGCGACCTGCGAGTCCCATCGCGACCGAGGGAACCCTCGCCAGGGACCATATCACTGAGAACGGGAAGCTTACGGGGCATGAAAAATCAGTGCTGCTACTGCTGTTACTAGGTGTTGCCTCGAGTTCTCCCCCGGAACTTCCGGAGGAGAACTCATGAGGATTGCTTGTTACGGTTTGTAGGGATCGCCTTGCGGCTCTTTGCCACCTTTGACGTTGGTGTCCCGCAAAGTGAGGACATAAGCGGCAACCGCTTTTGTCTTCTCCGGGCCAAGGGTTGGGCCCCAGGTGAGCATGCCCTTGTCGGGCACGCCCTTGGTGATGGTGTTGAGGATATCCGTGGGCGCGCCACCGTGGATCCAATATTCGTCGGTGAGGTTTGGACCGACACCGCCGGGGGTACTGGCGCCCGTCGCAGCGTGACAGGCAACGCAGTTCTGCATGAAGATCTCTTTGCCCTTAGCAGCGGTCGCGGAATCCTTCGAGGCCGCTATCAGGGTCTCGTTGGTAACCGCTTCACCACCGCCACCGCCACCATGCAATCGGGCTTGCTCCTCCTGCTCGATCTTGAGCGCCTTGTCTGGATTGGGGAGGAAGTCGAAGGAGTGGTAGGCGATCCAATAGACAGCGGAGAACGCAATGGCTCCGTACAAGGTGAAGAGCCACCAATTCGGAAGCTTGTTGTCGTATTCCTCGATGCCGTCGACGGAGTGAATGACTTCGTCTTGCCCAACCTCAGTGTTCTTCGTACTCATGGCACTTCTCCTTCCGCGCGGCACTCATCGTCGAGCGGCATGCGCGAGAGCGAGTCGTAAGCCGTGGCTCGCTTGCGCATGGTGACAACGAGGATGACGGCGAACATGGCAAGGAAGAGAAAGAGCGCGAAGAGCGGTAACGCGAGCATCGGGCTCTTGGCGAGCAACTCGGTTGCAGCGGCTCTCATTGTCCACCTCCGGTTGCAGCGACCGTGTTGCCAGGCTTGGTGGCTTCCGGTTGCTTGCCAAGGCGTTGCAGGTAGGCAATCATCGCCACGAGCTCGGTATTGGGTGCAGTATTCACACCCTGAGTTTTGAGATCCTGGGCAATGGTCTCGCCCTGCGCGCGAGCGTCCTCGGCCGCGGCGTTGATCTCCGCCTGGGTGTACGGTACGCCGATAGTCTTGAGGGCATTCATCTTGATGGGCGTCCTTGTCAGGTCGACCGTTGCGCTTTCGAGATGCGCATAAGGCGGCATGATGGATTTCTCCGTGATGGCCCGCGGATCAATCATATGGCGGTAGTGCCAGAGGTTCGGGTACTTGCCACCCTCGCGTGCGAGATCGGGTCCCGTACGCTTGCTTCCCCACTGGAACGGATGGTCGAAGGCCGACTCGGCCATGGTCGACTCCTTGCCATAGCGGAGTGTCTCGAAGTACATCGTTCGGATCATCTGCGAGTGGCAGGTGTAGCAACCCTCGCGGATGTAGATATCGCGACCCTCGAGTTCGAGCGGGCGATACGGATGCACCTCGTTCTTCACGACAGCCTCGGCCGGCCTGGCGAGAATGAGCGGCACGATCTCGGCGATGCCTCCCGTTGCAACGGCAATCACTGCGAGCACGACGAAGGCGAGTGCGCGTCCTTCGAGCATGCGGTGCCAAGCATGTGGCGCACCGCCTTGGCGCACGGCAGACCGCGCCGCGATGGCCCCTGCCATCGCCACCACGAAGGCGATGATCATGAGCAGCGGGCTTGCAAACCCACTGATCACGAACGACCCGCAGGCAATGGCAGTGACAACGAAAGTGATGATGACGGGCTTGGACAGGAGGACTCCCACCCAAGACTCCTCGGGCTCGCGTTTCACCGGAACGACCACCTCGATGGTTGTCGTGACGGGCTTGCCCGCGCGCATGGTGGCCAGGAGGTTGTAGGCCATCAGGAACATGCCAACGAGGTAGAGGGTGCCGCCAACCAGGCGCGTCCAATACATTGGCTTGAGGGCAATGACGGTCTCGATGAACGTGGGGTACGTGAGCGAGCCGTCCGGGTTGAGCGCGCGCCACATGAGGCCTTGCGTGATACCGCTGGTCCACATGGACACGATGTAGAGGAGGATGCCGATGGTGCTGATCCAAAAGTGGAAGTCAGCGAGGCGTCTCGACCAGAGCTCGCGGCCGTAGAGCTTCGGGATCATCCAGTAGAACATGCCCGCGGCCATGAGGCCGTTCCACCCGAGCGCGCCGCCGTGGACGTGGCCGATGATCCAGTCCGTGTAGTGTCCGAGTCCGGAGACGCTCTTGATGGAGAGCAGCGGGCCCTCGAACGTGGCCATCCCGTAGAACGTGACGCCGGCCGCAAAGAACTTGAGGACCGGATCCACCCGGAGCTGGTTCCATCGTCCGCGCAGCGTGAGCAAGCCGTTGAGCATGCCACCCCACGAGGGTGCCCAGAGCATGAGGCTGAAGAGCATTCCGAGCGACTGCGCCCAGTTCGGCAGCGCCGTATTCAAAAGATGGTGCGGCCCGGCCCAGATATAAACGAAGATGAGTGCCCAGAAGTGGACGATGCTCAGGCGATAACTATAGACCGGCCGTTCGGCCGCCTTCGGCAAGTAGTAATACATGATGCCAAGGATGGGCGTGGTGAGGAAGAAGGCGACGGCGTTGTGGCCGTACCACCACTGCACGAGCGCGTCCTGAGCACCGGCGTAAATCGAATAACTCTTGAGCCCCGCGAAGACTGGAATTGCGAGGGAGTTAAAGATGTGGAGCATCGCCACCGTCACGATGGTGGAGATGTAGAACCAGAGCGCGACGTATAGGTGTTTCTCGTTGCGCTTGGCGAGCGTCCAGAAGAAGTTGATTGCGAAAACCACCCAGATGAGCGCAATGGCAATATCGATGGGCCATTCGAGCTCCGCGTACTCTTTGGCCTGCGTGAACCCCAGAGGCAGGGTGATGGCAGCGGCGACAATGATGGCCTGCCAGCCCCAGAAATGGACCTTCGTAAGCACATCTGAAGCTGTACGCGTTCGAAGCAGTCTTTGTGTCGAGTGGTAGACACCCGCAAAGATCATATTGCCGACGAACGCGAAGATGACCGCGTTCGTGTGCAACGGGCGGAGCCGCCCGAAACTTAGTATGGGGTGCACGTTCGCCGGCCACCATGCGAGCTGCAAAGCTACGATGACGCCAACGAGCATGCCCACGATACCCCAGACTACCGATGCTATGACGAAGCGTCGGGGCCACTCGTCGTCATAGGTAATTTGGACACGTTCGCCCGCGGGCTGGATGTCGGCGTCCGCGGATGTAGATGCGGTCGTCATTTTTTCGTTCCCTCATTCTCGTCGTCGTCGGCGATTGGTAATAGAGCGAGCCGGTCGGCGTGGTCGAAGTCACGCTGCCGGCAGGTGAACACGAAAAGCAGGATAGAGCCAGCGACGAGCAACAGGCTCCCAAAAACCTGCAAAATCAGGACTTCCATGCGTACCTCCGCATCCGCAAAACGGTGACGAGTACCGTGGAAAGCGAGCTTATCGGCATGAGCACGGCGCACACGAGTGGTGTCATGCGTCCGGCCAAGGCGAGCGCCACGGCAATGACATTATAGAATACAGCAATCGTCAGGTTCGTTTTGACAACTCGATGGAGGCGGCGGGCCATGGCGAGCGCGGCCCGAATGGGGCGCAGCCCCGGCGTGACGAAATAGAAATCGCAGCGCGCCGCCATGAAGGGGCGATCGATGGCAGGCGTGCCAGCGCACGAGGCTTCATTGGCGACGAGGCTGTCGTTGATGCCGTCGCCGATGAAAAGCGTCTTCGCAGCGCCGAGAGATTGGAGCCAGCTCGCTTTGCCCTCGGGGCTTCGAGCACCAAAGGCCCGCGCCTCCGGAATCCCGCACTCGGCAGCCATGGCCTGCGTGGCTTCGGGCGAATCGCCAGAGAGAACGAAGGTCTCGTAGCCCTCCCTGCCGAGCGAGGCGACTTCGCCTTTTGCGTCGTCGCGGAGCTCTTCGCAGAGCGCAATCGAGCAAAGCGCAACGCCGTCGCGCGAAAAGAGCAGATCAGCCTTTGCACTCGCGAGCGAGGCGACCCTCGCGGGCGCCGCGGCCCACGCGGGCGCACCAAGCCTATAAAGGTGTTCTACTCCACCTTCGACAACAATCGTCTCGAGACCTTTTCCAGCGACCTCGCGCACGACGCGGGCCGAATCTACGCTGGACAGACCTTCCTTGTAAAGTGCATGTGCAATGGCGCGCGACTTCGGATGCGAACTGCGAAGCGCGAGATCAGCGAGAATCGCTTTGTCACGCGGTGCGAGCGAGTCGAACACGGCAGGCGTTGCGACGGCGAGCGCGCCCGTCGTGAGCGTTCCGGTCTTGTCGAAGACGATGCGCTCGACGGACGCGGCCCGATCGAGAAACCCCGGCGTGCGCACGAAGAGCCCCTGCCGGCGAAGCCCTGCGAGCGCGAGCTCGTAGGCGAGCGGCGTTGCGATGCCGAACGCGCACGGACAGGTGACGATGAGCACAGCGGCAACCACGTCGAGCGTGCGAGCCACGTCGCCCGTGGCAAAAAACCAACCGATGGCAGCCGCACCGGCAAGTGCAAGGACCGAGACGACGTAGATGCGCGTGAGCCGGCGCCACCACGGTGTGGCGCGGGCGACCTCGTCGTCGTGGCGATTCGAGGCCGACAAGAGCGTGACGATGGTGGACGCATCGAACGCGTTCTTCGCGCGCACGGTCACGACGCGCTCATCATGCGAAAACGCGCCGGCAGGAATGGTCTCTGCCGGCGCGAAGGAGCGCGGAACGCTCTCGCCGTTGATCCAGTCGAGGGAGAAGAGGCTTGGCTCCGCGGTGGTGAGCTCGGCATCGACGGGGACGAGATCACGGTGACCAATAAGGAGGGCGTCGCCCTCGTTGATCTCCGTGCAGCGAACGAGTGAAACCCGCCCCTCTTCATCCATGCGCCGCGTGAGCAAGCCCGAGGCGCCGTCGGATGCGAGGAGGTAGGCCCGGTTCTTCGCGAGCGCGCGCTCTTGCAGGTAGCGCCCGACGAGCATGAGCGCGATGAAGATGGTGAGCGTGTCGAAGTACGAGCTCGAGCCGCCGCGCGTGGCGTACGTGTACGTGGAGCTCGCGAACGCGAGGAGGATGCCGAGCGCGATGGGCAAATCGAGGTGCAGCACGCGCGCACGAACCGCTTGCCACGCAGAACGGAAAAACACGGTCCCGCCAATGATTACGGAGACGGCGGACAGACCGAAATCGAGCGCGTGAAAGAGGCGCGCGATCTCTCCCGTGTCCAGCCCGGCGTAAACCGCAACGCCGAAGAGCATGGTGTTCATCGCGATGGCGATGGAGACGCCCATGCGCCAGACGAGGTCCGAGGCGGGCGCACGCGCCGCCTTCAGCGGCGGGCCAAACCGGTAACCGAAGGACTCGATGCCCGAGATGAAAGTTTGGAGAGGAAATTCGGCGCTCGCGGTGATGTCGACGGAGCCAATGCCCGGGTTGACGACGATCCCGCACGCACCGGGCTGCCGGCGGAACAGCTCCGCAAACAGCCACACACATGCCGAGCAATGCACGCCCTGGACGTCGAGCAGCACACGCGAAATCCCGCGGCTCTCGGCCAGCCCGGAAGCAATGGGTTCGAGCCACTTGCGATCCGGCGAGGCAGCCTCCACGACGGGATGCCCCTTGCCTCCTCCTAAATCGTAGTAGCGACCGAGATCCTGCGCGCGAAGCAGCGCATAAACGGCCTCGCAACCCTTGCAGCAAAACTCACTACCATCCGCGGCATTGAACGATGTTCCGCAATGAAGGCAAGTAGCTCCCCCGAGCGCGCCGGTTGGCGCGGATCGTTTTGATGCAAGGGGGAGTGCTGACATACGAGTTTGTCCCGACATCGCAAGGCTCGTTCCACCTTTGAGAGTCCTGTTTTTTTGGTGTGCGTGTGTGTTCTGTGTGCGAAAGCTGCATGTGCCGCGCAGTTCTTGCGGGCCTTCAGTTCTCGTTCGGGCGCCTATCCGCACGCTCATTGCGCCATGAGCACCGCCTCTCGTGCTTTTTGGCTGCATGATAGCGGGTCGCTCGTCTGCTAGCGTGTACGCCGCATGCGGTCCCGGCTCTTAGCTTTCCTATTTGCGATGTGTGGAGGGATGCTCGCAATCATGACACTCACTCCCGCGGCCGGGGCCGACGGAGGGAAGAGTCTCACGCATGATTGGCGCGAGGTGATGGAGAATCACTGGCAGATCGTCTCGACGGGCGAAGATCCGGCCGTCACCGACGAGGCCGAGGGCACCCGCGGCGCTTGCTCGCCCGGTATGGTCGAAGTCAAAGGCCAGATGCGCGTGACTTCCATGGGCGACGAGCTTCAGAAGGCCACGTGCACGAATTGGATCAACAAAGCGTTCCCTGAACGCTGCGCGTCATTTTCAAAGACCCGTTGGGCGGCCGTGCGCGACAAGCTACCGACCAAACCCATGCACTTTTGTATCGACCGGTTCGAATATCCAAACCGCAAGGGCGAATATCCACTCGTCTACGTCAATTGGGTTGAGGCCACGACGATCTGCAAGAACATCGGCAAGCGTCTCTGCACGGAGGAAGAGTGGACTTTCGCGTGCGAGGGGGAAGAGGCGTCGCCCTATCCGTACGGTTTCGATCGCGACAAGGACGCATGCATTACGGACAAACCATGGCGCCCGTTCAACCCCAGCGCATACGGTCAGAAGAAGACGCTCGTCGTTGAACTCGATCGACTTTGGCAAGGCGTTCCGTCCGGTTCGCAGCCAAGGTGCAAGAGCGTGTTCGGCGTTTACGACATGATTGGCAACGTCGACGAGTGGACGAAGTCGTCCGTGCCCGGGCGCCCTTCCATTCTAAAGGGCGGCTACTGGGGCCCCGTCCGCACACGCTGCCGACCATCGACCCGCGCTCACGGCGAGGCACACGTCTTTTATCAGCAGGGACTTCGCTGCTGCCAAGACGCGCCGTGACCGGAATCCACGCCAAATGCTCTCGAGAGCATTTGAATGCTGTTCGCGAGCCTCGGCATTGCCCTCGAGAGCACGAGGAAAGCCTTCGCCCTCCTCCGATTCGCTCTCGAGAGCATTTGGGAGGCGCCCGCTTACCTCTGCGTCGCTCTCGAGAGCATTCCGAAGACCACGAACCAGCTTCGCGTCGCTCTCGAGAGCATTTTGTGGAGATCGATCCGCCTCCGCATCGCTCTCGAGAGCAACTATGCCGGTATGGGCGGCTCCTCCGACGCAGCAACGATGGGCGTCTGGGAAGCTCCATCGGTGGCAGGCGCCTCGGCTGCCTTCTTCGAAGTGCGTGCAGGTCCAAACATGACGACGGCCGACCGAAGCGGAGGGAATTCATTGAGCACGGCGGGTTCCGCGCGGAAGATGAATTGCGCGGCTGCGCGAACGTCGTTGTATAGCCGAGTAAGCTCCGTGAACGCACGAGGCCGAAGCTCGGCATAGGGTCCGGATCGCGTTGCCGAAGCGCGATATTCCGCGCGGATCTTGTTCGCAAGCGACGCCGCGAGTTCGGCATCCGAAGCTCGATAGAGGCGCTTATCCAACGCAAGCTCAGACCTGTGTGACGCATAAAGGACAGCCAGACGCGTGCAGTCATTCGCTAGATCGAGATAGCCAGCTCCGAGGCGAATATCAGCAATCTCCCTCGCCACCATCTCGAGATGCCCGATGTTGTAATCGGCAGTTTTGAGCATCCGCGCGCGCACCTCCGTTGCTTGCTGAACTACCGCAACATCGACCTTCGCATCGGTGCTTACCGCGCGTTCACGAAACGACTCCAGCTCCACGTGCATCATGGCATTTGCCATTGTCTCGAGATCCTCGATGGTATTCTTCATAAAGAGCGACTCGGGCAAGAGCGAAAAGAGTGCTCGTCGGTCCGGAATGTTGGCGCGATCAACCAACACGAGTGCGGCCATCGCGGCGCTCTGGAGGTCGATGTTTGGTTGCATGAGTCTCTCTGGAGAGAGAGACATAAGCGAGGACTTCACTCGCTCGAAGGCTGCTTTGCCCGTCGCCGCGTCCACTTCCTTCTTCATCGTCATGGAGAACTCCTCTTTTCGGCAGGGGTAGGCTTCCACCCCTTACTGCGACACGCCCGATGCGGCCGCGCAGCCCAGGTTACGGGCTCTCCATTCGGATGACTACAAAGATCTGTGTCGCCCCGGTCACGCGATGGGATCACCTTAAAAGAGATACACCGTGGCGGAGTGAGCCTCGATCATCTCAATGGTGCGATAGGCGCCAAGGTCAGAAAGCGCGTCAACGAATTTCGCAACGAGGCTTCCTGGCAATGGTTCGCTCTCCGCACGATGGACGACGGCGTCGTCTTCGTTGGTTGGCGCAATGGCCATGATGAACTTTGGAAGAAGCACCTCGACGTCATAGCCCTGAAGATGATCGAGGTCCTTGTCTGTCACGACACCACGACTCGCGAATCGCGCTTCGAGGTGAGCGACGCGGCCCTCGTCTTCGTCGAACGCGAACGCGAGAGACCAGAGTCTTTTTTCACATGGCAAAAGCGAGATCTCGAGGAAGACGCGCACCACGTCGGTGACCACGAGCGGGTGAAGCTCCATGAGCCGGCCGCGGAGCCGCTCAAAGAGCGTCTTGACGTCGAACTCCGGAGACGCGATCCCGTCCACCGGCGGCGTGGTAGCAGGCCTAAGCCCCAGCGGCGAGGGTCGCCATGCGAGCCCACTTGCAACCGCGGCAGTTTCCCGCTCTACTTCTGCAACCAGGAGGTTGCGCGTGACAAAGTCACTTATCATGCGAAGTAATACGGCGGCACTTTGGAAGACTGCGGCACCGCTCTTCGCGGCGCTCGGAAACAAGACTCGCCTTCGCCTCGTCCTTCGCCTTTGCGAAGAAGGTCCGCTCTCCATCGCGGCACTTACGAACGACAGCGGCATGTCGCGGCAAGCAGTGACGAAGCATCTTCGTTTGCTCGAAGATGCGGGCTTTGTTCGAGCCACGCATCAAGGCATGGAAAACGTTTGGGGGCTTGAGCCGCGGGGTTTCGAACGACTGCGCCAAACGCTCGCTCTCCTCTCGCGGGAATGGGGCGAGACGACGGATCGTCTCAAGGCAACTGCCAAGAACTGACACCTTCTAACCGGGCATGGGCATGTGTCGGGAATCGATCTCGCCACAGGCCTTTGTCGTGTTCGCCGACGATTGCGCCGCTGCGCGCCTCCGGTCGCGCGCCGGTGCCGAGTGTGCGTGTCATTGGGTGTTTCGTTCGTAGGTCGATGCGAATACGGGACTTGACGGCGCACGCGCGTGCGGCCGTGCGAGTGGTGGTGCCCTATCCGCGCACTGGCAGAGCCATTGCACTTCACGGTGGGTGCGGCCATTTCATGGTCGCAGAAGGGCAATCCGTCACTGCCATGCTCCGTTTCAGAACACGTCGAATTCCGCCGGGTGCGGTTTTGGTGCGCGGCCCATCGTTGCCGAAGAAGGAATCAAAACCATGAATTCGTCGGTTCTCCATCGAACACTCCTCGCGAGAGGGTCCCTCGCGACCATTCTGGTCGTCAGCGGAGTGGTCGCATGCTCGTCGTCACCGCCCGCATCGAAGGAACAGACGGCAACGACGTCCAATGCGCTCACCATCAAGGGGTTGTTCCCAACCGGCGTGGATGATCTGGGGGTACAGCTTACCCCCGGAGCCGTCGATCCCCACTACACCTTGTCAAGTGCGGATCCATCGTGTCCGGGTCCAGACGCACTTGCCACGAATCCGGACCCTGCCTGGATTGGGAATGTGTCGCCCGCAACGTGGATCAGTTGCATGCTCAATGACCACGGCGCGATGTTCACGGACTATACGTACACGACTACATTCACACTGCCCGCCAGCGTGCCACCGTCCACCGTGACGATCAGCGGCTTATGGGCATGCGACGATTACTGTTCCATCGTCGTGAACGGTCAGGCGACAGGGGTCGTGAGCCCGAATCGGAACTACTCAGCTCCTACAGCCCCGTCCAGTTTCGTGATTCCGGCGGGTACGAATTTCTTCCGTGCTGGGATCAACACCATCCAGTTTGTTGTCACCAACGTGGAGGAAGTCCAAGGACTCCAAATTGTGTCGATCAGTGGAAGTGCGGGCTGCTCGCTCGATACCGATTGCGGCACGGGTACCTTCTGCAACACCCAAACAGCGGCGTGCGTAGCACAGCTTGCCAACGGGGTGGCGATCCCCACCATCCCAGGACATATCCCTGAACTGGACGGAACGTGCACAACGGCTGTGGGGGCAGTCGTTTGCCAGAGTGGCGTATGCGATACCGCCGACAACGTGTGCGGTTTCGATATCGGCCACGCATGTACCGCGAACACGGAATGCCGTTCCAACGAATGTGATCCGACCACGAATCTGTGCGTCCCAGCTTGCGCGGTGGACAGCGATTGCGCCGCCGGCAACTTCTGCAATACCGAATTGTTCGTGTGC
>WQYX01000056.1 GCA_009781005.1 Polyangiaceae bacterium
GTCCACGTCAACGACTACGACGGACATTCATGAGCGCCTGGCGCGAAGAGCCATCGTGTGCCCTCGTTTCGTTGACGTGGTCGTTGACGGCGACGGCGACGTGAACGAATTGCACGTGTGCATTATGCACTCATCGACAGTGCAACCCCCTGAAATCTCGCTTTAACTGGTAAACACCCTCTCAGAGCGTGTTCTACAGCCGTCGCGAGCGAATCGAGGCTAGGGCGGAGCGCGAGGTGCGTGTGCAAGTAGCACACGCACACGCCGTCGCACCGCGAAGTCAGGAGCCCGCGCAAGCGTACTTTTCGTACGTGCGCAGGCACCCGAGCGCCCACCTGAGGTCCCGCCGTAGGCGGCCGGGCAGCGCCGAAGGCGCCATCGAAGCGAATCGATTCGCGCAGCAGGCTGCCCTACACGCTCTCAGGCCTTTTTCCGCCAGACATGAAGCAAGGACGGCAAGACCAGCATGGCCGCTACGAGACACGCGATCTCGCCTGTCATCGCCAGGTGCCCGAAGGACTGAAGCGCCTGATTGTCCGCGAATACGAGCGAGCCGTAGCCGACGGTCGTCGTAAAGCTGCATAGTGCAACCGCACCCCCCGCGCGACGCACGGCCATGGGCACGTCGCCGTGGAGCAGCCGCGAGCGATCGAAGATGTTGAACGGGTACTCGCTTCCGATGCCGAAGGTGATCGGCAGCGCAATGAAATTCAAGAAATTGAGCTTCATGTCGCTCCACGCGGCACCGCCAACCATCCACACGACGCCGAGCAAGAGCGATGTGAGCACGCATACGGCGCCGCGGAAGCTCGAAGTTGCGAGCACGACGACGATCGTCACGGCCGCGAGCGACGCGAAACTCGCGAGCGGACCATCGCGCTCCATCGAACGAATCATCTCCGCGAAGATCGTCGAACGGCTCGCGGTTTTGACCACGGTTCCATCCGGGAGTCTTACGTTGTCGGTCGTCTCTGCGATGCGAAGAAGGTTGTGCCCATCCGAGAACGATAGGTCGACGAACCTGACGTAGAAGACCGTGCCCACCGTGCCGTTCTTCTCCTCGAAGCGACGACGCAGAAGTGACGGCACGTCCTTCGCGCCGAGAACACGCAGCGTTTCGGGCGGTTTGAGTTCCATGAGGCGCTTGCGTTCGTCGTCGTTCATATCCGACAGCACGCGCGGAGTAAGCCTGTCGCGAATGCGCTCGAGCACCTCGAGCTTTTTTTTCTGCTCCGAGACCGCGCCAGGCAACAGATCGCTGATGGTGGCAATCGAGTCCACGAGTTTGCCTTGAGAATCCTTCGCGTCGTTCGCGAGGATCTGGGCTTTGACCGCGTCCACCTGCTCCGGCGTGTCGGCAAGCATCATCGCGCCGGCGATGTTCATCTTGCCGCCAAAAACTTTCTCGGCTTTCACCGACCACTCACCCGCCCCACCTTTCTTCGAGCCGCGCGAGCCGAGATGGTCGAAGTTGTACTCCCACGGATCGTGCAGATACGAAGGCAACTTCACGGCGGCCGTCGTCGTCGCGATCGCGGCGAAACCGAGGATGATCCACGGGTAGCGCCGCGTGAGCTCCGAGATGAATTTGACCACGGGGCCGCTCGTGCCTGACTCGTCGACTCTCGTGAGGATCCATGACAAGGGACGCATGTCGAAGAGCGCGTCACGTGCGTGCACGATCGATCGCACGACCGGCCACGTTCGCATGCGTTCGACGACCGTGACGATCGCGGGCACGAGGGGAATGATCGAGATCCACACGAGCAGCATCCCGACGAAGCCGATCATGCCGAACTGGCTGAAGCCGCGGAAGCGCGTGATGACGAGCGAGCCGTACGCGATGCCTGCGACACTTGCTCCGACGAGCTCGGCGCGGAACGCATTCCACACGGCCGCTTTCTTCGCGACGTCCGGCGCCATGCCTCGCGCAACGAACTCGCGGTAACGACCGAGCAGCACGATGGGATAGTTCGTGCCGTTGCCGAGGATGATGGCGCCGAGGAACGCACCCGACGTGTTGACGTATCCGAACGTTGCCGTTGCGAACGAGTACGCACACGCGATGCCCACCGCCGCGGGCAAGAGCATCACGATGAGCGCGGAGAACGACCGGAAGAAGGTGAAGACACCGAGCAAGATGAGGAGCGTCGCCATCCCCGTGGCGAACGCTGCCTCACTGACGATGGAATCTTTTTCGGCGATGGCGTTCGGGATGTCGCCGGCAAATCCCACCTTCATGCCGGGATGGAACGAGCTCGGGTTCAAGTCCGCGACGATCCGCTGCATGTTCGCGAGCAGCATGTCGCCGCCCTTGTCGCCGGTGCCCGTCGTCGGCGACACGATGCGGATACCCATCATCGTGCCGTCCGGCGTCGCGAAATATCCCGTAGGAAAATCGTCGAATTTTTTCGCGCGCTCTTCCCAGCGATCACGAAAATCATCCATGCCGAGCGCGCTCTTTTTCTCGTTCGCGCCCTTCTCGTCGTGCGCGCCGTCCGCGTTCGTTGCGCCTTCCTTGTTCTCGTGCGCTGCCCCGTCCTCGTCGCTCTCGAGATCGGCAACGAGCCCGCTACGAATGGCGATCTGGTGATCCAGCGTGTTGTCGGCGTCCTCGAGATCTTTCAGATCCGCGTAGAGCCACTTGTTGTCTTCGTAGAACTTGCGAACCTCCTTCGTGCCCGTCTCGACGTACGAGATGAGCTCCGGTCCGCACGACGCGACACACGATGCGGCGTCCTCGCATGTATCACGCACACATTTGTTCCGCGCCTCGAACTCGCCCACGACGCGCTTCGACAGTTCGTCGATGAAGCGCTCGTTCGCTTTGCGATCGGGGGATTCGTTGACCACGATGAGTGACGCGCCGCCGCCAACGCGAGCGAGTTGCTGTTCGAATGCAATGAAGCCCGGGCTGTCGCGAGGCAGAAGCTCGAGGAAGTCCGAGCGCAGTTCGAGCTTCGTCGTGTAGAAGCGCGCTGCGACGAGAATCGCGATCGCCGCGAGGATGACGATCCACGGACGACGAATCGAAAAATCGACGATGTGCTCGACGACGTGCCGGATGTGGCTTCGCTTCCCAGCCTCGGCCTCGGGCAGCTCGTTCACGTCACGCGCCCCGGCCTCGCGTCGAGACCTGCAGCCTCGACGATTTGATTTTGGATGCGTTGCGCCTGCGTGCGGCCATCGAAGTCGCGCTCGACGCGCGCGCGCCCGGCGCGACCTTGCGATGTCCGCAGATTCGGATCGCGCAGGTAGCGGAGGAACTGTTTCGCGAGATCTTCGACGTCCGGCGGCTCACCGCGCACGAGCGTGCCTGTCTCGCCGCCGGCGAGCATCTCGGCGACGCCGCCCACGTCGAACGCGATGACGGGTTTGGCGAGAGCCATCGACTCGATGACGGCGCGCGGAAGCGGATCGGGATAGACGCTCGGAACGACGGCGACGTCGAAATCCGCGACGTAGGGTTTCACGTCGACCTTGAAGCCAAGGAACGTGAAGTTTCGATCCAGGCCGAGACTTTTGACGAGCACGCGGCACTCGGCGAGATGATCGGGACGAATGTCTTCAGGCGTGTCGCCGAGAACGACGAAGTGAACCTTTGCGCGCTCCTCGGGCGTCATTTGAGCGACGGCGCGGCTCGACGCCTGGACCATCTCGACGTAACCCTTGCGCGGAAGAATGCGGCCCTGGCTGCCGAACACGACTGCGCCCGGTGACAGCCCGAGCTCCGTTTTTAGCCGCGGCGTGATCTTGCGGACGTCGAACTCCTCGACGTCGAGCGCGTTGTGAATGACGCGTACTTTGCTCTGGCAATGCGAAAAGAGCGACGCCGACGCTTTCGACACGCAGACGATGCGAGCGACGCCTTTGCTCTCTGCGAGACGATCGTGCGTGCCGCGAACGATGCGAGGAAGGGACGTGTAGCGAACGTGCCAGAGCGCCGGCGTGCCCGACGTGCGCGCGAGGAGCCCTCCGGCAAAATCGGCATTCGTCCCATTGCAATAAATCAAATCGAAGGCGCCGCGCCGGATCACGCTCGTAAGACGCGCCATCGCTCGACCCGCGCGCACGACATTGCCTGCCGCGCGCAACCCCCGCAGAGGCAAGAACGCGTTGAAGTCTTCGCGCGCCATCGGCCGATCCCACGGCTCGATAGGATTTTCTACGAGGTCCGGTTCGAAGAAGAGATCTTCGGTGACGCCGTGATCCGCATACAGCTCGCTAATCACTCCGGGCCGCGGCAACACGACCGCACGGTGAACCACGGCAGGGTCGAGAAATTGCAGGATGTAGAAGAGGCTGCGCCCCGGGCCGCCGTTGCGTGCGGTGTCGTTGATGAAGAGGACGCGAACCTTTCGGCGAGCCGCGAGCACCGCGTCCGGACTCGGCGCGTCCGCGTCGCGCGCATCGATCTCGCTGGCCGCGGTCGAAAAAGCGACAGACATCGGAGCCTCCCGTATCACCACCAAGGGTAATTCGGCAATGCGGAGAACGACTTGCGTGTGGTAGAGCGCCGCGCAGATTGCACGGGCTCGACGTCACTTTCACGACCGCGCTCTCTTCCGCCGATGCGGCCGATTACGATCGGTTCGTCAGGTCCGCGCGCGGCGGCTCTTATGCGCAAGATCGCGCGTGGGCACAGGTCGCCGTCGCGGGGCGCCCGTTCGCTCCACGTTGGTTTCTCGCCCGGCGAAGCGGCGTCGTCGTCGGCGCAGCGGGCGTCCTCCGCCCCATGCTCTTCGGCGTCTTGCCGCTGCCCGCAGCCATCGTCGAGCGAGGTCCCGTCACCGATTCGCTCGCCGATCTGCGCGAGGTGCTCGCGGCGCTCCGCTCCGCGACGATCCCGGCTGGTATCGCGCGCCTGTCGGTCATGCCGTATTGGGCCGGAAACGCGGCTCTAGAAGCCGAGCGCATCCTCGAAGACGCAGGATTCAACTGCGTGCAGACTGCATCCGGCGCGCACGCGCGCACGCTTCGCATCGACCTTCGCGACAAAAGCAGCGACGCGATCTTCGCCGGAAAGCAAGGCGAAGCGCTCCGCCGAAAACTCCGGCAGGCCGACAGAGCCGGAGCCGTTGCGCGGCAGGGCACGCGAGCCGACGTCGTCCATCTCGCTGCACTCTACAACGAACTCATGCAAAGCCAGGGCCGTGCAGGCAAGTCCTCATCGTACTTCGATGCGCTCGGCAACATGGTCGAAGAGGGCCGCGGAGCAATTTTTCTCTCGCTCTACGATGGCGCGGCGGTCAGCGCTCTTTACGCGAGTCTTCATGGCAAGATCGCGACGTTCGTGATCGGCGCGTCGAGCACGGCCTCGCTGCCCTTTTCGAAGATGGCGCCGACGATGGCCGCTGCCATTCGTTGGGCGCACGCACGAGGCTGCGAGATCTTCGACATGGGCGGCATCCCGCTCGAAAGCGACACCGACGACAAGCGACGGAGCATTGCCCAATTCAAGCTGGACTTCGCCAAAGTCGCCGTGCCGCTCGCCCGCGAGTACGCGCGCTGGCTGTGATACACGGTTTTTGATGATGAGCCGCGCCTACCTCTGCGTGTCCATCGACACCGAGTGCGACAAAGGCAAGGGATGGCGGTCGCAACGCCCGATGAGCTTCAACGGCATTCATGACGGCGTCATGAAACGGCTTCAGCCGCTCTTTGCTTCGTATGGCGCAAAACCAACATATTTACTTTCGCCGGAGATTGTGCGCGAAACGAAGTGCGTCGAGGCTCTCCGCACCATCGCCTCCTCATGCGAGCTCGGCACGCATTTGCATGGCGAATACGCCGAACCGGGCGCGTTCGAGCCGGACGTGACGAAGGAATTTCAGCGCGATTATCCATTCGAAATCGAGCAAAAGAAAATTGCCTATCTTACCAATCTTTTCATTCGTAACTTCGATCGTCCGCCTGCGTCCTTTCGCGCCGGGCGTTACGGTATCGGTGCTCATTCGATCGGAATCCTCGAGTCGTTCGGTTATGCGGTGGACTCCAGCGTGACGCCAAATATGGATTGGACGACTTGCGGCGCGGCCGGTCTCGCATTTCCCGACGCACCCACGCAACCCTACGAGCCGGACCCAAAGGAGCCCGGACGCTCCGGCAACGCACGGATCCTCGAGGTGCCCATCACGATTCGTAAGCGATGGCTCAACGCGCTGCCGTTCGTTGGCTCGCGGATCGATCCTCGCTGGCTCCGGCCTACGCGCGGCTCGGCGGACGCGCTCGTGGGGCTCGCAGAGGACGAGATCGCGCAAGCGCGCCGCAACGCGCCCCATCGTCCAGTCATCCTCAACGCGATGTTTCACAACGTCGAAGTCGTCCCGAATCTGAGCCCGTACGCCGCCACCGAGGAGCAGGCAGCCCGCATCCTCGCGCGGCTCCGCGGTCTGCTCTCGTGGGCGACGAACAACGGCGTGTCGGTCGTCGGCCTCGGTGACGTGCCGGAGATCCTCGGGCGGTGAGCACGATCGTTCGATCGCCGAAGAAGTCGGTTCTCCGAACGACGCTCCTCGTTCTGCCAGCACAGATCATCTTTCGCGTGGGCGAGGCGATCTTGCCGCTCTTGCTCGCGTTCTGGTTCGGCCGCAGCCGCAGCACCGACGTCTACTACTTCGCATGGGCGGTTTTCGCGTTCGCGGGATCACTCGTGTTCACGGCATTTCAAGACTCCGCAATCATTCCGATCCTCGCCGAGGAGCGCATCGCGCGCAAAGACGAAGTACCGAAGCTTACCGGATCGCTCCTCACGTACGCGTGGCTCCTCGGCAGCGCGGTCGCCGCAGTCGTCGGCGCTCTCGCACTCGGATGGTTCGCGTATCGCTACGAGGGTCCGGATTTCTCGCTCGCAGCAAAGATGGTGATTCCATTTTCGCTCTACCTCGTGGCCACTGCCACGCGCACGTTCTTTGGCGCCATCCTCGCCTCGGCCCATCACTTCATGGTGCAGCCCGTAGCGAGCGGCGTCGGCATGCTCGTCAACATCACGCTGCTCGCGACGACGCACGCACGCTTCGGCGTGAGCCTCGTTCCAGTGAGCGCGCTCGCGGGGGAGATCGTCGCGTGCCTCGTGCTCGCGTGGTTCGCGATTCGCGTCGTCGGTCTTCGTATCGAGCTCGGTCTGTCGCGGCCGCCTGCCCTCGTGAGATTTGCGAAACTCGTCAGCGCCGAGGTTGGCGGCAGCGCCGTTACGCGCGTCAACCCCGTGGTCGATCAGCTCATGGCGGGCCTGTCGCTCGTCGTCGGCGGCGGGACGATGCTTCGCTACTCGGGCGACGTCGCGAGTCTGCCCACTTCCATTTTGCAAGCCTCGCTCTTGCCGGTCTTGCTCTCGCACCTCTCCGATGACTTCGCAGCGAATCATCTCGATGGTGTTCGCCGAACGGTCACACGCGCGCTCGCGAGCGTGATGGGTCTTTTGCTCGCGGCAACCGTCCTGCTCTACGCCGTCCGCACGCCGCTCCTCCGCTTCATCTTCCTGCGCGGCGAGATGGATGCAGCGGGCGTGGACCGCATGATCCATCTCTTGCCGTATCACCTCGTAGGCCTGGCACCGTTCGGCGCGCTCCTCGTGCTCGCGCGCGCGCACGTCGCTCTGAAAAACAGTTCGATCATGCTCGGCATGGGCATCTTCAACACGGTGAGCAACGCGGTCTTCAACGTCGTGCTCCTCGAGGCGATCGGTCTCGAAGGGATCGCGCTCTCGACGTCGTGCGTACAGGCAGCCGTGGCCGTCGTCTTCTGGTTTCGGTTCGAATCCAGGCTGCGCGTGCTCCGGAGCGAGGCGACCGCGTGAGCGAGCCCTCGCGCGTCGTCCACGTCGTCGTCGCCGGTGAAGTCGGCGGCGCCGAACGCATGCTCGTGGATCTGGTGCACGGCAACACCGATCGCGTGCACGCCGTGGCCCTCATGACGCCCAGCGCGCGTCTGCGCGATTTGTTGTATGATGCACGTATCGACGTCGACGATCGCGGGCCCGTGCGTGAAGGCCCCCTCGCGTATCTCTCGCAGGCGCTCGGACCGGGCGATGCGGCGTGGCTCTCGAGCGTGATGGCATCGCGGCGCGCGAAGATCGCGCACCTTCACACCTTCGGCTCGCAGGTGCTCGGCACGCGCGCGGCAGGCCGCGTCGGCGCGCGCGTGATCCGGACCGAGCACTCCACGCGCGTCTACGAAGATCCAAGTTGCTGGCCGTTTTCACGCTGGTCGCTTCGCCGCGCGGACGCGGCCGTCTGCATCAGCGAGCACGTCCGGCGCGTGGCCATGGAGCGTGCCCCATGGGCAACCAAAAAGTTGCTTATTGTGCCGAACGGCGTGGATCTCGACAAATTCGCCGCCGCACCGTGGCCGGACGCAGCGCCGAGCGATCGCGTGCGCTTCGTCATGGTGGGACGGCTCGAGCCGCGCAAAGGCGTCGACGTTGCGCTCTCTGCCATGGTGCACGTGCCGAACGCCGTGCTCGACGTCGTGGGTGAAGGAGAAGAGCGCAAGAAGCTCGAGGCACTCGCATCGGAGCTTCACATCGCCGATCGCGTGCAATTTTTCGGTTTCACCGAGGACGTGCGGGCCCGTGTGGCGGCCGCCGATCTCGCGCTCTCGAGTGCGCGCGCCGAGGGACTCGGCATCGCGCTGCTCGAAGCGATGGCGCTCGGACGCGCGGTCGTGGCGCTGCCAACGGGAGGGATCCCCGAGTTCGTCATCGACGGCGAGACGGGCTGGCTCGCTCGCAACCATTCGGTTGCGTCGCTTGCGAGTGTCATGCGCCAGGCGATGTGCGCCGGGCGTGAGGCATGGCGCACACTCGGGACGCAGGCGCGCGCTCTCGTTGCTCGACGCTATTGCATCCGTGCGATGCGTGCGGGTTATGAGCGCACCTACGCCGCCATGGACCGCACGTCTTCGTAGGTTGATTCGTCGAACATGGCCGATTACCCTCCGGCCACCTTCCGCCAATGTGCGGATTACATGAGGAGCAAATGACCATGCATGCCACCGACCGCGTGAAGCAGATCCTGTCCTTTTACGGTTCGGACAACCCCGGAGTAAAAGCCAACCTCGCGCGCATGTTGAACCACGGTGCGCTCGGCGGAACAGGCAAGATGGTCATCCTTCCGGTGGACCAAGGCTTCGAGCACGGTCCCGCGCGATCCTTCGCGCCGAACCCCGGAGGCTATGATCCCGACTACCACGTGGAGCTCGCCATCGAAGCGGGGTGCAATGCCTATGCAGCGCCGCTCGGTTTCATCGAAGCCATCGCAAGCAGCCACGCCGGACAAATCCCGCTCATTCTCAAACTCAATAACTCCGACACGCTCGCAAAGGTCGATCAGCCGTGCAGCGCGCAAACGGGCTCGGTGAAAGACGCGCTCCGCCTCGGTTGCGCGGCGATCGGCTACACGATTTACCCGGGCTCCGGTATGCGCAACGCGATGTATGAAAACCTTCGCCAGCTCATTCTCGAGGCGAAAGAAGTCGGCCTCCCCACTGTGCTCTGGGCATATCCGCGCGGCGCAGGACTCTCGAAAGAAGGCGAAACGGCCGTCGACGTCGCCGCGTATGCCGCGCAGATCGCCGCGCAGCTCGGCGCACACGTCATCAAGATCAAGCCGCCGAAGGAGCACATCGAGCAGCCCGAAGCGAAGAAGGTCTTCGACAAGTACAAGATCCCCACCAAGACGCTCGCCGAGCGCGTCCGTCATTGTGTGCAGAGTGCATTCAATGGAAAGCGCATCGTGATCTTCTCCGGCGGCGAAGCCAAAGACACACCCGCCGTGCTCGAGGAAGTGCGCGGTCTTGCCGAGGGCGGCGCGTTCGGATCCATCATGGGCCGCAACGCCTTCCAGCGCCCGAAGGCCGAAGCCATCAAGCTCCTGCAGGACGTCATGGAGATCTTCCGCAAAGCAAAGTGATTCGTAAATGGATGATGGTGGCTATCGCGATGCGCGCACCGGGATCTTCCAGCGCGTGAGGGATCTCGATGCGGCCATCGAACAGCGTCGCAAGCGTATGACGGAGGCGCTCGTCCGGCTGCTTCCGTCAGCGCTCGCGCGCCGTATCGAAGAACTCGAACCAAGCGCCATCGCCGAGGATGCGACGCGCGCCGATCTCTCGCAGGCAGCCGAACAACGTGAGTCATTGGTCCATGCGCTCGACGAAGCCCTGAGCCTCGCACCGACTCTAGCCTCGGACGTTCGCGCGGCCTCTACTCTCGAAGGATGTACGTACCCTCCTCATGGATCGCGCAAAGCGCGGGGCATTTTCCATCTCGCTCGGCGGCGGTTGCATCAAACTCGTCACAACAGTGATCCCGGGTGAGGTCATAGATCGGGAGCCATCGGCGCTGGCGGCCTTGATTGTCGCTCGGTTACGGCAACGCGCGACGCATATCGAGCTCTGATCAGACCGCTTTCGATTTGGCGCGATCCCTTCGTTGGGGCCTGCGGTGCGGTCCTCAAAGCCTTCAAGGCTGTTCCGGTCCGCTCCTCGGCCCCGCCTCGGCCTCGCGCCAACTTGAAAGCGGTTCTAGTCACCAGCCAAGCTGCGTGCGCAGGGCAGCCGCGAGTTTGTCGCTCAGCGCTTGCTGTTCGGCGACGTTTGGGTGATAGGCGCACCCGTAGCCGAGAGCGCCGGTCTGCTCGTCGAACTCGAACATCGATACGTTTGCATCACCTGCGGCCTGCCGCGTGGCGACCGCATCCGAGAGGTAATTTTTGAGCAGCGTGCGCGCCGGGAAACTGGGGTCGCCGTCGCCGATCATCGGTGAGACGGTCACCATGATGTGCGCGGCCGGGTACTTCGAGCGCACCAGTTCCATGAAGCTTACGTACGCGGTCTCGAACGCGTCACCGGGATCGCTAAACGTAAAGTCGTTCGTCCCGAGATCGAGGATGACGGCATCCGGCACGTAGCTGAAATCCCAAACACTCGTGGGATCGTTGACGAGGGTGCGCAGATAGCGTTCGGGCATCTGTTCGGTCGTGCCGTTGTTGTAATCTCGAATGATGCCGATGCCAGAATAACCAATTGTGATGTGCGAGGCATTGAGAGCTGCCGCCGTGAACGCCGGATATGCATCTGGCTCGCTCTCTGTGTCGAGACTGAATAGACAGTCTGGCCCGACGCCCAAGACACCGAAGCCGGTCACAACAGAATCGCCCACGAACTCGAGCTGGTGTGCGAACGGCAACGTGGTCGCGATCAAGTCGCGACCCTCCGGCGTCGTGATGCCGAGAAACTGCACGTCACCTTCGAATGCTTCGGTGCGTCTAGTGACGACGAGGTCGTGTTCTCCGTCCGCGAGGTCCTGCGCGAGGACATAGTCCTGCGCGGGTCCGCTGGTCGCGAACGCCGGAGCGGCGGTGCCGTCGATTGCGACGTCGAACCAGTTCGCGCCGTTGTCCGCGAGCGTGATCGTCACGCCGGTTCCGGAAAACCGCGTGCGGATCTGCGTGCCCCACGAGAAACGAGGACCCGCGGGATCCCGCTCGTCCGTGCGGCCGATGATGTGAATGGTGGCCGAGGCCTCATCCCCCCCGCCCTGAATCGGCGATGTTCCACTGTCTGTGCCGCTCGCGTCGACGAGGCCCGGCGAACCTCCGGCGTCTCCGCCACTCGCGTCGATGGTGCCTTGCGGGCCGCCATCGCCGGTGACGGCGCTGCCCGTTGCTCCGTCATCCCCGCTGCTGCTCGAGCACGCGAGAACGTATCCACCTAAGCCAATGAGAATCGCCAACGTCCTGAATGTCATGCGTGGAACGTACACACGGTTCACCCGCCCGTTCGTGTACACGTCCGCCGCTGCGTCCGCGCTCTAAATGACGACGATGCCGTCTTCGATGGGTCTGTCGAGTGCACGCTTTGCAGCAGCGCGTGCGACGGAGAACGCGCGGCGTCCCTCAGCAAGCCTGAATGGTCCTGAACGCGGCAATCCTTCGATGACGAGCGTCACCATGCCCGGCCGCCGCGGCATCTCGAGAACGCTGCGCCATGGAGACTTCGACGCGAGATGGTGAAACAGCACCCGCGACTCTTCGGCGGGCATCGCCTCGAGGCCCGGTCGATCGAGAATGCCACCGTCGTAGGACGGGCGACCATCGATCCAAACGGGATGAAACAAGCCCGGCACCGCACACGACGCATGGATGGCGCGCGGCAGATCGCCCGAGGCGACGACACGCGTTCTCTGCGTAAGCACGTCGAAGACCGACACGGCGCACGGCACTCGACAAGCGTCGAAGGTTCGCTTGGGAAGAAGCGCCTCGAGGCGACGGCGGAAGAGTCGACCGCGCAGGAGGCCAGCACCGAAGCCCGGGTCCCAGAAGTCTTTGCGCTCGAGATGTAAGAGCTCGCGACCGAGCTCCGCGGCATCGAGCCCCGAAGCCCATGCAGCGCTCACGAGCGCCCCCGCGCTCGAGCCCGACACTCGTGTTGGCAAGAGTCCCTTATCTTCGAGCACAGTCATGAGCCCGGCATGCGCGAAGAAGCCGAAAAATCCAGACGACATCGTCAACGCGAAGGCTCCCTCGCACAATTCATCACGCAGGTTCTTTCGTGCGCGAGCAGGACGCGCGCGAGTGTCGCAACTGTGGCTTTCACTCATCAAGGACGGGTATCTTAGTGTCCGATGGCGCAGCGTACCTTTGCGATCGGCGATATTCACGGGGACCTCGTGTCTCTCAAAAAGACGCTCGCCCTGCTGCCGCCGCTCGACGCACAAGACACCCTCGTGTTGATGGGCGACTACGTCGATCGCGGCCCGGAGAGCGCACAGGTCATCGAGTTTATCCGGACCGAGCTACCAAAACGAGTGCCGGGCAAGCTCGTATGCCTTCGCGGCAACCACGAAGATGGATGGCTCCGCGTCCTCTCGTTTGGCTGGTCCGAGTTCGTCATGCCCTCGGCGAATGGGTGTCTCGCAACGCTGCGCTCCTTCAACCATGACCCAACGCGCGAAAACGATCTGCTGCCGACGCGCGCCGAGCTCACGGCGTTGCAGACCGGGGCATTCTTCCCGGCCGACGTCGTCGAGTGGATGAAATCGCTTCCCTTCTTCTACGAAGACGAACACGCGATCTACGTGCACGCGGGCCTCCTCGAGAAAGATGGGCAATGGATTCATCCCGCCGACGTCCAAGACCCTGCGCAGATGCTGTGGGTGCGCACGATGCGCTTCTTCGACGGCTACCGAGGAAAGCGCGTCGTGTGCGGTCACACCTCAACGGACGTTCTGCCGCCCGAGCTCTCCAGTTTCACCCCTGAGGATCCGCTCGACATGTGGGTGCGCGAGAACGTGGTGGTCGTTGACACAGGGTGCGGCAAGGGTGGGTTTCTCACCGCGTTGGAGTTGCCCACCATGAAAGTCTACGAGTCTCGCAACTAGCAAGTTCACCCCAACCTACGCGAGATCAGCGGTCTCGGAGCCTACACGATGAGGGGTCGGCACCCAAGCCGAGACGCAAGGGGCCGCCGTCAAACTCATGAAACGCGCTCGCACGTCATCTCGAGCATGGTCGCGCGAAACCCGAGGCGCGCGAACATCTTCTGCGCCACGGTGTTCTGAACCGCGGTGAGCAGCACGACACGCGGTGCGCCCATTGATTCGAGCCTTGCGATGGCCTCGCGCGCGAGCCGTTCGCCGAGTCCGTGACTGCGCGCGGGCTCGTCGACGTAGACGTCGTGGAGCCTGCCGCACGCATCGAGCAGTTCGTTGTAGTTGCGCGGCTCGAGCCGCGCGTACGCGTAGCCCACGATCTCTTCGGCTCCCGCGGCTGGCTTCGCAACGGCGACGAGCAAGACGACTTCGTTGCGATCGATCTCGGACGCGAAGTAGCGCGCATAGCCGGCTTCGGGATTCGCGAGATGGAGGAAGCGGCTCTCGTCGAAATCATGGTGCATGCGTACGAGGCTGCCTGCGAGTCTGCCAACCGCCTCGAGATCGGCCCGCGTCATTGTCCGCACTTCGTAGGTCGTCACAGCTCGAGTCTTAGCAGACCTTGCGTGCGTCGAGCGTCAAGGCTCGAGGCAAAAGAAAGCGCGCAACACGACAGGATAATTCTGCTACGTGCGGTCGAGCCCTTACATCTACGGAAAGATAGGTGCGACCCGGAGGACGCTTCGTCGCCCAGTGTTTATGATGCGACACGTGAGGTTATCGGCCATGAAAAAGCTACTATCGAAGATCGCGCTCGCGCTCGCACTTTCCTTTCCAACTCAGGCCATAGCGCAAAACGCGGAAACAGCCGGGCCGCCGCCTGCAGAGCCGCCCCCGCCGCCAGCCTCGCCGCAGCCGCCGGTCGCTCCCGCTACTCCAGTAGCGGAAGGGCAGTGGCTTTACACGGACGCTTACGGTTGGATTTGGGTGCCGGGGGGCACAAACACGTACGAGGTCGGGGCACAACCGTACGTCTACCTTTACACACCCTCGTATGGGTGGACGTGGTACGCGTCACCGTGGGGCTGGGGACCGTTCTTCGTCGGCCCGTGGGTGCATCGTCCGTGGGGCGCGCCGCGGGTGTGGGTTGGATCTCGGTGGATGGGGCCGCGCGTCTTTCGTGGCCCGCGCGTCGTGCCGCGCGGCTACGCAGGCGGGGCATACCATGGCGGTTTCCGTGGCGGGGTCCACGGCGGATTTCGTGGAGGAGGAGGATTCCGTGGAGGTGGCCACGGCGGCCGCCGCTGAGAGCAGACGGACCAGCAGGTTTCCACAAAGCCGTAAGGGCGCAGCATGCTGCGCCCCTACTCGATCACTCCCGAAAAAGGTGGACGGGGGCCAGGCGAGCGATACGCTCGAGTCATGGGTATGCCGCTCGTTATCAATGACAAGATCACGTTGCCCGGCAGTGATATCGAATGGACCGCCGTGCGCAGCTCGGGGCCGGGCGGGCAAAACGTGAATAAGGTTTCATCGAAGATTGAATTGTCATTCGACTTCGAATCCACCGTTGCACTCTCGGATGCGGCCAAAGCACGCCTTCGTGCCCTCGCCAAAAATCTCTTGGACGCCGAGGGCCGCATTTTCATCACGAGCAAAAAAACGCGCGACCAGGCAAAAAACCTCGTGGATGCACGCGATAAGCTACGCCAGATCGTCCTCAAGGCCCTCTTCGTACCCAAAACGCGCAGGCCCACCAAGCCAACCAAGGGCTCGAAGATCCGACGCGTCACGACCAAGAAGAGGATCGGCGCCAAGAAGGCCGCGCGACGCGCCGTTGCGCGTGACGAATAGACCGCTTTCGCACAGATCTCATCGTGGCTTCGGCGCCTTCGCGGGCGTGTTCGACGGCGGCGGCGTGACGACCGGAGGCGGAGCAGGAGGTTGCGCGGTCACGACCGACGAAGCCACCAAGACCGCAAGCTGTTTTTCGAGCCGATCGACCCGTTCGAGGAGCCCAACGACGAGGAGCACGACACCCGTGATGGCGATTGCCCCGACACCCGCAACAACCATGCACAAGATGGGTCGCTTCTTCCACGGCTCTGCGACGGGCTGCGCGTTTGCGTTCGGCGGCCATGCCCCCGCGACGTTCCCCGGATTCATTGGATGCACGTAGGGTGGCGGACTGTAGGAGTGCCCCTGCATCGGCGGCGGCCCCGTGTAGGACGGCACCTGCGGGCGCGCGGCTGGCTGCACCTGCGGATCCAGCGCATACGTTGCTGAATAGCCCGTTGGCTGTGGCTGCTGCATGGGACTCGCCATGGCGACGGTGACGGGTACGCGGCGCGGGATTGGTACCTGCATCGTCGTCGTCGGCGTCGGTCGATAAGGTGCTAGCTCCACGACGTCGATGCACGCGCGGTCAAGTTCTGCGGGCGGCGCAGGAGGGGGCGCGGGCCGCACAGGAGAGTAGGTGGCGTGGATGACGGTCGAAGCCGAGGACGTGATCGACATGCGCCGACGCACCGCGGCCGCCACTCCGCTCGAAGGGATTACGTCCGACGCCGCCGTCGCAATATCCGCGTTCCTACGGGTCGCCGTTTCATCGTCGACAGAGTCGACGGTGGGCGGGACCATGGGCAGAAGCGGCGACGTTGGATCCGATGCCGTGAGCGTGGGAACCGCGGGAACATCGATCGGCCTTGGCGCTGGGGCCGGTATAGGCGTCGGTGGATTTGGATACTCGGGTGTCGGTCCCTTCACAACGAAACCCCCTTATCGGCAACGACGCTCTGACAATCGGCGACCAGGATCTAATGTCTGAGGCGCGGTGTCCAGACCCTTTGGTCACAGCATTGAGAATCGCAGTCAAGTAGTCCAATCGACTACATTCGACTACTTGAGAAATTCCGACTCGATGCAGGCCGGATCATTCACGACGACTCCACGTAAGACGTGCCGAGTTCGTCGCCGTCGCGGTCAACGACCACGCTCCGCGTTTCGTTGACGTTGACCTGATCGTTGTCGGCGACGGCGACGAAGAAGACTTCGCCAAAAACGTTTGCACGTCAAATCGAAAGCGGTCTATTCGGCGTGTGCGTCCGCTTCGAGGGTTGGTCTTGCGGGTTCTTGGTTCGCGATGTCGATGGCGGCAAGAGCCGCAGACTTTCGACGCCTGCTCGCCGGATCCACGAAGTTGCCAGCGATGACGTCTGCCGACGGCGTATGCAAATCCCGAACGAGACCCACGGCCGAGAGGAGAAGAAGAATATAATACGTAATATCGTATTGCCACCAGAGGAAACCCTGGCGCGCCGAACGCTGGTAGTAATGGTGGTTATTGTGCCAGCCTTCACCCAACGTGAGAATGGCAAGGAGCGGGTTGTTCTTGCTTTCGTCGGTTGTCTCGTAACGGCGATACCCCCACACGTGCGAGAGCGAATTAATCGTGAACGTGCCGTGCCAGAGCAGCGTGGTGGAGACGAGGAAACCCCAGACGAACGCGAACCAACCGCCGGCGAGCCAGAGCACGACGGCGAGCACGACGCCCGGCACGACATGATATTTGTTTAGCCAACGAAGCTCGGGATAACGCACCAGATCGCCAATCCACTTCTCGTCGGTGTTCTCCGTTTCGCGGTTGATGATCCAACCCATGTGCGCATAGAAGAAGCCGTAGTCGCGATAAGAATGCGGATCTTGCGGCGTGTCCGAATACTTGTGGTGGGCCCTGTGATGCGCAGACCACCAGAGCACGCCCTTCTGCACGCTGGTCTGCGCGCCGAGCGCGAGGAGAAACTGGAACCAACGGCTCGTCTTGTACGTTCGATGCGAGAAGTAACGGTGGTAGCCCGCCGTCACGAAGAAGAGGCGACCGAAGAAGAGAGCGGCGGCGAGACCCAGGCCTTTCCAGGAAAAACCGAGGAGCGCCACGCCGATGATCGCTGCGATCTGGACGCCAAGAAACGGAACGCTCACGAGCCATCCAAAGCGCTTCTTTAATGCCATGGCTCGCGCACTCTAAGGGCGAGCCCGTCATGAAATGGTCAGGGTACCGCCACATCTCGTACGAAAGCGGTCTCGTGTTTGTGCGGCAATTCTCCTAGAAGGCTGTGGGGTGTCGGCTCCTTCCGTACGCACGTTGCTCTCGAACCGGCGCTACGTGCTCTATCTCGCGTCGCGGGTGTCACTCGTCATCGCAACGCAAATGCTGTCCGTTGCCGTGGGCCAGCAGGTCTGGAAGATCACGGGCAAGGCCTCGGCGCTCGGGATTTCGGGCCTCGTGCTTTTCCTTCCCATCTTCCTTCTTACGCTGGTTGGCGGTCACGTCGCGGACGTGTTCGATCGGCGCAAAATCTTGCTTGTCTGCCATCTTGGCTTTGCTGCGGCTTCGGCGCTGCTCGGCGTGATGGCCTTCACGAACGTTCGTCGCGTTGCGGCGATCTACGCCGTGCTCGTCGTGATCGGAGTCGTCCGCGCCTTCAGCTCCCCGGCGGGCCAGGCGCTCATGCCAAATCTCGTCGAGCGGAACGAGCTCGAGCGCGCCGTTGCACTGAGCTCGTCATCGTGGCAGCTCGCGATGATTGCCGGGCCGTCGCTCGCCGGCGTACTTTACGCCGCAACGGGCGGCGCAGGCGCCGTGTATTTTACGTGCAGCGCGATGGCGCTCATCGCTTTCGCGACCATGTTCGGCGTTGGCGCCCTTCCGAAACGCGAGACATCCACGACCGCGAGACCGCCCGCTTCCCTCGCAACGCTCTTTGCCGGCATCCGCTACATCTGGTCGAACAAACCGATCCTCGGCGCTATTTCGCTCGATCTGTTCGCGGTCTTGCTCGGAGGGGCCACCGCGCTCCTGCCGATATTCGCCGACAAAGTGCTCCACGTCGACGTGTGGGGGTTCGGCATACTCCGAAGTGCACCCGCGGTTGGCGCCGCGACTGTGGCCCTCATCCTCGCGTATCACCCGCTTCGCCGCCACGCGGGGGCCGTCATGCTCGGTTGCGTGGCTTTCTACGGCATCGCCACCATCGTCTTCGGCACATCCAAGAATTTCGGTCTGTCACTCGTGACCCTGGTCATTCTGGGCGCATTCGACATGTTCAGCGTCGTCATCCGCGCGTCGCTCATTCAAATACGCACACCGGACGAGATGCGAGGGCGCGTGGGAGCAGTAAATCAAGTCTTCATTGGAGCATCGAACGAACTCGGTGAATTCGAATCAGGCCTCACAGCCGCATGGCTCGGGCCGGTGTGGGCGGTCGTCGCGGGTGGCATCGGCACACTCCTGGTGGTGATCACATGGTCGCTCGCTTTTCCCGATTTGCGTAAGGTGGATCGCTTCGACGTCGCGCCCGACTCTTGATAGGAACGAGCATGCCAGCCGACCTCAGAGCGTGTTCTACAGCCTGCTGCGCGAATCGATGCGTCGGTTGGGCGCTGCGGTGCCTGCGCACGTACGATAAGTACGCTTACGCGGGCTCCTCGCGCTCCGCCCTAGCCTCGATTCGCTCGCGACGGCTGCCCTACACGCTCTCAATCGTTATGTCGCCCGAATCTGTTGGAAATCGAAGAAGATTGTTCGCGTCACCGCGCTACCCGCCGCGCCTCCGCCACTTGGAGGATCGTTCGTCGTCGAGTAGCTCGCTCTCTTCGACGGGCGCATTCACGTCCGCGCTGCTCGCGACGCGCGTATTGGGCACCACGTCGACGCGAGCGCGGAATGCATCAACGAATCGGTAAAGCAAATTGCCATTGTCGTCGATGTCGACGGCTACGTGGTCGGGATTCTCCTTCGCGAGCGTGGTGAGGAGGTTATCGGCGTTCTCGAGCGAAAGATTGTGCGCCCGCGCGACGTCGAGCGGCGTCAGGACTCCGCCGCGCGCGTTCGCGAGCGCGAAGAGTGCCTGGAGCTGCGTGGCCTTCGCCGTCTGCGCGCCGGCGTCGCTCATTTCTTTGCCGCTCTTGAGGAGGAAGTAGCCCGCAAGGACGGATACGAGCGTGATTGGGATTCCGAAGAGATACGGTGCGGCGCTCGCAAAGCCGACGAGAGCACCGCACGCGGCGAGCGTTCCAAACCCAAGGAGCAAACCACCTAGAAGAACGATCCATCCAAATACGCGCGCGACTGTGCCGCCGACTTTCGACGGTTGACCTGCCAAGTTGAGCGAGCTCGACGCGAGCGGCATTCGTGGTGCTCCACATGCCGTGCAAAAGGCGTTCATGCCGCGATAGATGAGCGGAGCATTTTGGCGACAGCGGGGGCACACGCGGCCGTACTTGGACTCGCTCCACTGGGCGCCGTAGTCCGTGCGATAGCTTGGGGTGCGGCGGGGACGGGACACGCGGCCATCAGCGTACATCACTTGACCACAACACGACGAGCTCTCCCATTCGCAAGTGCTAGTCTGGGGGCTCACGATGACCAATGAGCCCGGGCGGAGTGAGCCTCAACGCGTGGTCGTCGAGCGGGGAAGCATTCTCGCATACCGAATCTTCGACGTCGGCGCCACGATCGCGCTCGACGCCGTCGAGAAGCGCGTGCCCACGGCCAGGCGATTCGAGACGGGCGGACCGGCCGGCCTCGTCATTCCGGCGCGTCCGCTCGAGATCGCGCTCGGCGCCTGCGACATCGTCGTGCCGTTCCTCGCCGCGCGGCTATCGGGCTACGTCACCGCGCACGTGTTCGACTTCGGCGTCGTGTCGTTCGTCTACGAGATTTCGCTCCAACCGGGAACGACGTTCGACGAGCTCGTGCCGCTGTGCGATGCGCTCTACGAAGCCGCCGAGCTCGACGAGCACGGCTCCGAGCACCGAAGCGATCTGCTCCGGAGACTCGGCGACAGCGTGGAGAAGCCTCACGACTGGTCGGAAGCCGAGACGTACACGGTGATCTTCGTCGAGACGCTCGGCGAACAAGAACAGAAACCGTCCCTCGAAGTTCTCGCGCGCTCGGAGATCGTTGCCAAGCTCCTGCTCGGCGAAACGAGCCAAGTGCCGCTCGGCCGCGCCGAGCGTGAAGACGTGGTGCGCCACACCTTTTCGTATCTGCGCGACGACGTCGTCGTCGTCGATTGGAATAGCGCGCTCGTCATCGAACCGAACGGATCGCGTATCGTCCCCTTCATCCTCGAACTCGCCACATCGCAATTACTCGAGTTTCGCTATTACGATAAATTGCTCGATATCGAACTCGCGCGCCTCTACGAGCACGTTGGAAAGCCTGGCCCTTCGATGCTTCGCAGCCCTTACAGGTCGCTGACGCGCAACGTGATGAAGCGATTCCTCGAGCTCACCGAGTTTACGGAGCGCATCGACAATACCATCAAGGTCGTCGGTGATTTCTATCTTGCTCGCGTGTATCTCTCCGCAATCGGGCGATTCCGTGTTCCAGATTGGCGCGAGAGCGTGGAGACGAAGCTACGGCTAGTAGCGCGCGTCTACGAGCTTCTCAAAACGGACGTCGAGACTTCGCGCGCGCAATTTCTGGAGATCATCGTCATCGTGCTCATTCTCATTGAAGTGGTTTCGGCTCTTCGGCACTGATCTCCATTCGTTCTCGCCGTCGACGTCGCGGCCGCACATGAGCGCCAACGCAACTTCGCTGTTGTCCAATTGGTTTCGAGGATCGCGAAGCGCATCCTCCGCGCCTGAATTGGAAACGTTCCGAGGACGAAGGAGCGCCGCGCACATGACGCCCGCGGCGATGAGGGCCGTCGCGCAGACCGTTCCGAACCCGAGCGGTTCGCCGGCGAACAGGGCACCGAGCAGAACGGCGACCACCGGGTTGACGTACGCGTGGCTCATCGCGAGTGAGGTTCGTTGATTGCGCAGGAGCCACACGTACGCGCAGAAGCCGACGACGGACCCAAACACCACGAGCCAGAGCCACGCGAAGATGGCGCTAGGGCTGACGTGCACGGGAAAATGTTCGCCGCGCAGCGCACTCACGCCGAGCGTGGAGAGACCGCCCGCGAGCATTTGAGCCCCGGAGCTCGCGAAGCCGGCGTCGCTGCCCTCCGTCTGAACGAGGAGCGATCCGACCGCAAACGTCACGGGTGATAGCACGAGGAGCAAGCCTCGGATCCCCGCGCCGGACAGCGACGAACCCCACCCGAGCGCGGCGACGCCGAGCATCCCGAGCCCCATGCCGGCGATCTCACCGCGATGCGGTTTGTCTCCGCGAAGGGCCGACAAAAGCGCCACGATGAGCGGCGTCGTCGCACAGATGACGGCGGCGATGCTCGACGGCAGCTTCTCCTCTGCCATCACGATGAAGCCGTTGCCGCCGAGAAAAAGGAGCATGCCGGCGGGGATCGCGACGAGCCACGTGCGCCATCTCGGCCACGGCTCGCCGCGCACCTTCGCGTAGCCGAGAACCACGAGGCCGGCGACGACGAAGCGCGCGCCCGCCAACCCAAAGGGAGGCATCTCGGCAACGGCGACGCGCATCGCGAGGTAGGTCGATCCCCAGAGAAGCCAGATCGCAGCGACGGCGAGGACGAGACGGCGATCGAGGCGCGAAAAAAGAGCGCGCGCTCCGCGTAAGAACGATGAAAGTGCCGATGCACGAGCATCGGCGATGAGCTCGAACTGTGTACCCTCCATGAAACGTGCACAGCATGCCGCGCGACGCCCCACTGGTACAGAGTTGCGCCAAGTATGGTGGCAGCCGTGAGCACACGCTGCGACCGCCCCCGCCCGGACGTCGCGTCAACTTGAAAGCGGTACAGCGTGCTATGGTGCGCGCCCCCATGACCGATTCGGCCTCAGCCACGTCTTTTCCAAAGAGCGAGATCAAAATTCTTCTGCTCGAGAATGTGCACGAAAGCGCACATGAGATCTTCCGTCGCGAAGGCTTCCACGTCGAGGCCATGAGCCGCGCTCTGTCGGAAGACGAGCTCGTCGAGAAACTCGCGGGCGGCGTGCACTTGCTCGGCATCCGCAGCAAGACGCACGTAACCAAGCGCGTGCTCGAGGCAGGCAAGCGTCTCTTGTCGGTCGGTGCATTCTGCATTGGTACGAACCAGATCGATCTCGAGGCCGCCAAGATTCATGGCGTGCCGGTCTTCAATGCGCCCTTCAGCAACACGCGCAGCGTCGCGGAGCTCATCATCGGCGAGATCGTGATGCTCTCCCGTCAGCTCGGTGATCGCTCGCGCGAAGTCCACGAAGGCAAGTGGCGCAAGACGGCAACGAGCTCGTACGAGGTCCGCGGGAAAACTCTCGGCATCATCGGCTACGGCCACATCGGCTCGCAGGTCGGCGTGCTCGCCGAGGCGATGGGCATGCGCGTGATCTCGCACGACATCCGGCCGACGCTGCCCATGGGCAACAACAAAGCGGTCGACTCGCTCGAGGCCCTGCTTCGCACGAGCGACTTCGTCACGCTGCACGTGCCGGAGACTCCGCAGACGAAGAACATGATCGGCGAGAGCGAACTGTCCAAGATGAAGGACGGCGCTTACCTCCTCAATTTGAGCCGCGGCACCGTCGTCGACGTCGACGCGCTCGCTCGAGCGATCACGTCGAAGAAACTCGCAGGCGCGGCTCTCGACGTTTATCCCCAAGAGCCAGAAAAAAACTCGGATGACTTCGCAAGCGTCGTGCGCGGACTGCCGAACGTGGTGCTCACGCCGCACATCGGCGGCTCCACGGCCGAAGCGCAGGAGGCCATCGGTCGCGAAGTTGCCAACGTGCTTTCGCGTTTCACGAACACGGGTGCCACGACGGGCGCGGTGAACTTCCCGGTCGTCGAGTTGCCCATGGCCGATGGCGCGCACCGCGTGCTCAACGTGCATCGCAACGTGCCCGGTGTTCTGCGCGACATCCACAGGCTCATCTCGGACCGCAACGCAAACGTCATCGCGCAGCAGCTCGCGACCGATCCGGCGGTGGGCTACCTCGTGATGGACCTCGACAAGGAAGTTGCGAGCGACGTCCGCAAAGCCATCGCGGCGCTAGAGACGTCGATCAAAACGCGGATTTTGTATTGAAGGCGGAGAGCCGAGATTATGAAAGAAAGTGTCATCGTCATCACGGGAGCGAGCAGCGGCATCGGCGCGGCTTTGGCAGAGCTCGTCGGCGCGCGCGGAGCGTACCCTGTGCTCGTTGCGCGCCGGGAGCGCGAGCTCGCTGACGCCGCATCGAGATCCGGATCGCACGCGCTCCCCGTTGTCGCGGACGTCACGCGTCGATCCGATGTCGAGAGAGCATTCGCGGCCGCCGTCACGCGCTTCGGTCACGTGGACGTGTGGGTGAACAACGCGGGGCGCGGCATCTCGCGCAACGTCTCGGAGCTCACCGACGAAGACATCGACGACATGATCACGGTGAACGTCAAATCGGCCCTCTACGGGATGCAGACCGTGCTCCCGCACTTTCGCGCGCGCGGTCGTGGCCACATCATCAACGTTTCGTCCATGCTCGGGCGCCTGCCGCTCACGCCGTTCCGCTCGGCGTACGCTGCCGCAAAGCATGCGTTGAACGCGCTCACGGCGAGTCTGCGCATGGAGATACGTGCACAATACCCGGATATCCACGTCTCGAGCGTGCACCCCGGCGGCGTCGCGACCGACTTCGGCTTCAATGCCAAATACGGAGGTGTTGATTCACGCTTGCTGCCTGGCGCGCAATCGAAAGAAGAAGTTGCGGAGATCATCGCCGGTGTCATCGAGCATCCGCGCGCGGACGTGTACACGCGCGACGGCCAGCGCGAGATGGTCCTCGCGTACTATGGCGCCGAAGACATGGGCGCGGCAGAGCAGAAGCCACCGTTCTTCAGCTTGAAAGACGTCCGAAGAGAATGACGCCATGGAACACTCGCCCCGTTTCCTAAAGCTCTGCGAAGCGATCCGACCGCACATCAAAGAAGTCTCGACCAACGAAGTCGCAGCGCGTATAGCTCGCGCGGAGACCTTTTATCTCGTTGACGTGCGTGAAGAGAGTGAGTTTGCAAGTGACCGCATTGCCGGCGCCATCCATATCGGCAAAGGTGTCCTGGAACGCGACATCGAGAAGACCATCGCGGATCCTGGTGCGGACATCGTTCTTTACTGCGGAGGCGGCTTCCGCTCCGCCATCGCCGCAGAGAATCTGGGGCGCATGGGTTACACGAACGTCGCGTCCATGGTCGGAGGTTTTCGCGAGTGGAAAAGCAAGAACTTGCCCCTCGAATGATGTGCGCATATGCACTCCTCCTACGCAGACACGCATCGACGCCGCATCGGAAAGGTCGACGCGCGGCGTGACTAGGCGCATACTTCTTTAAGGGCTAAGGGGGCGTTTTCTTAGTCTCAATTCTTTCACCATGTGTCGTTTACTCGGGATTGTTGCGTCGGAATCGACGGAGTTTGGATTGGTTCTCACGGAGGCACCGCGCTGCCTCGCCACGCTCTCGCGTGAGCACCCGGATGGCTGGGGAATTGCTATCCACGACGCGGACGGAGCGCCGCCGTCGGTGAAGCTCGTCGACGGCACGTGGCGCGTGCACAAGGGGATCGAGCGTGCCGGCGAAGATCGACGCTTCCTCGAGATTGCCGCGCGAAGTCGCGGGCACGTACTCGTGGCCCACATACGTCAGAAGACCGTGGGACGCACGCGTCTCGAAAACACGCACCCGTTCGCGCGCGATGGGTGGGTGTTCGCGCACAACGGAACAGTGCAGAATACAAGCATCCTGCGCGAAGGATGCTCGGAGGCTCGCCTCGCGGAAATCGAGGGCGACACCGACAGCGAGCTACTCTTCGCCTACCTGCTCACGCGGCTCGACGAGTGCGGACTTCTCCGACTGAACAGTGAGGCAGCGCGGGCGTCGGCAACCGCGTTGATCGGCAGAACCACGGCACAACTCAGGGCCGCGGCCATCGGTGCGTTCAACTTCGTGCTCTCCGACGGTGCAACGTCGTTCGCGCATCGCTCGGGTCGGTCGCTCTATCTCCTCGAGCGTGATCCGCGCGATCCCGTACGCGAGCGGCGCTCGGTGGCACCCGGAGCCGATCTGGTGACCAAGTGGACGGTGCGCCGCCGCGCGGTGTTCATCGCGTCCGAAAAGATCACCGACGAGCCGTGGCGCGAGCTCTCCGACGGTACGCTCTTGCGGATCGATCGGCTGCCCACCCCGCGCGTCATTGCCGCCAACATCTCCCCCCGCGCCGCTTAGAGCATGTCCCTGGATTCCGGACCGAGGCGGCGAGAACGCGTTTTTTCGGAGACGATCACGCCGACGAGTTGCCACTGTGGAGAGGTGAGGCCCTGATCCCGTCCGTCACCCCAGCACCAAATGGAAGGTTGTTGTTTAGGGTGTCACCGTCCAATCGTCAGCACTCACCATCGTGCCAGAGAGGCCTGAAAGGCCTGGATTGCCAGCTGTAACCGATGGCGCACCGGACTTGCCCGCAGCGCCATACTGACCTTCCGGGTTTGCAACACTGGCCGCGAAGGTCGTCTCGGTGTCGAGTGTGGGCACCGCGCCTGAGTAGAGAACGCCCGCGGAGATGCCTCCGGCTCCTCCGCTGCCCGCTCCTCCTGCGCCTCCTTGGCCGCCATTGCCGCCGGGGCAGCCATAGTTGGCTTGGACGCCATTGGCTCCTTTGCTCGCATCTCCACCGTTGCCGCCTGAGCCGCCGTTGCCGGCTTGGTTGGTGGTAAGAGTGCAACCAATGAGTTGCACAGTGCTTTGGTAGGAAAGTAGCGCCACGCTTGCGCCACCGCCCTGTCCGGCGGCTCCCTTCGTGCCTCCACAGCCTCCGCACCCGCCTCCTCCTCCTACGCCTGCACGGCCTCCACCTCCTCCTCCGCCTTGCCCAGGCTGGCCGTCCGCGCCGTCTAGGCCATCGCCAGGAGTCCAGCCGGAAGCACCTAACTGGCCGAGTGAGGGGTTGGTGGCGGCGTTCGTGCCTGGGTTAGCATCACCACCGTTGTGGCCAGCGCCACTCCCATTACTGCCGCAGGATTGGCCGCCGGCACCCGCAGCACCATCGCTCTCTGTTGCATTTCCATCGATGCTTGGTAGCCCAGGCTGACCATTCCTACCCGAGTTGCCGCCCGCACCTCCCGTTATACTCCCTCCGGTCGTACACGTACACTGGATGCCTGCGCCGCCTGCTGTGGGGTTGCTCCACGCGCCGTCGGCGCCATTGGCTCCAGCACTACCGGAAGCACCGGTCTGCGCTGTCAAGGAGCACCTGCGGAAGGTCACGTCGGCGCCCGATGCAAACACGGCAATGCTGGAATCTCCCGCGTTCGTACCGGCTTGCGATTCAAAAGCAAGGTCCGAGAGGACGCTGGAAGAGGAGGTGATTTCGAGGGCAACCCCGGCATCCAGAGGCTTGATCGTAGGCATTCCGCCATCGTACTCCCAACTCGAGCACACGAAGCCTCCGTAGACCGAGACGGCGCTCGTCAGCGAAACGTGCTCCGTCAACGTGCCCGTCCCGCAGATGTAGATGCGGGACCTGTTGCCGAGAAGGGTCAAGGCATGGGCGATGGTCTTGACCGGAGAGTCCTTGGTACCGTCCGCTGCGTCATCGCCATTGGCGGAGTCGATAAATACCGCGTACGAGTCATCCAGGCATGCGGGGGAGTCTTTCGGATCTGTGGTGGGGTCGCAGTCGATGGGTACGCCCGCTTCTCCTTCCGTCCCTGCCGTCCCTGCAGGAGTGCACGTCCCATAATCTTCACAGGTCGTCCCATAACAAGCGGTCTGAGCAACGACCGCACCTACGACAGCACCCAGCGTCCAAAGTATCGAGCGCATCTCAAAATTCCTTTCCATAAGACAAACCTGCCCCATCTTTGCCAATCCACGGCACCACGGCCGCCGCCGACTCTTTGGACGGCTTGGGCCATACGAAGTAGGTCACTACCCCCGCAGCCAGCAAAATCCCTCCGCCCACGTAGCTTCCAACGGCAAGATTTGAATTTCTCGCGCGCGAAGCGGCCGACTGTCCTCTTGCATCACAGTCTCCGCTCGTGACACCGGCGCAGGCCGTTGTTCCCGTCCTCGCCTTGGCGTTCCCGACATCGTTGGCGGAGCTATTGGCGGCCGCCGTGAATCCAATCCCCAACCCCACGCCAGCGAGCCCCAGCACCGCCAGCGAGCCCGAGACGACGTACCGAGTGTTGTTGTGTTCCTCCGTTGGCAACGGCGTCCTTGCAGCATGGCTCGCCGGCGCATGCGGTGACTTCATCTGCAGGGTGACGGTCTTTCCCGCTTCCGCCGTGACGGCCCCGTCGTAGTGTTGCCCATCCATCTCTCCGCTCGCCGTAATGGCTCCTGGCTTTACGTCGAGAGGCTCAGGCAACGGCAGCGTGACTTGCTCACCATCGAGCGACACCACCATTCCATGGGGGCCTTTCACATCGATGCGCCCGAAACTTCGCTCGAGCTCGGCCACGTACTTCTTGCCGAGCTCCGTCTCTCGCGGAGACAGGAGCGGATTGCGCATGACCTCGCGGAAATGACGAATCGCTTGCAGTCGTTGCCCCGTGAGCTTCTCCTCGAGTGCGATGTTGAAGAGAATTTTGGGGGAAGGATAAATGATATAGGCCTCCTCGTACATGGCTAACGCTTCGGCCTCCAACATTCGGCCGTGCAACTTGCTGGCTTCGAGCGCCAGAGCATCGGCTTGGTCCCTTCGTGGGTCCAACGACTTTGCACTCGCGGAAAGACAGACAAGCGAGGCCACGGCCATCGCTGAACAAAAGATAGAAGTCCTCATGACGTAGCTCCTCGCAAATCGTCAGTCCTGGAATGCTCGGTTGCGGCGCTCGTATCCGTGAGCGTTGGCGCCGTGCCTGAGAGCGTGTTCGACAGCCGTCGCGAGCGAATCGAGGCTAGGGCGGATCATTCATGAGAGCCTGGCGGCCACGCGCAGCAGGCGAGGGGGATGGGAGGGAAAGCAGCAAGTGCGTCGAGCGTGGATCATGTGCACTTTACATCCAGATTGCGCACGGAGCTTGAGCCAGGCGCCGCGAGGGGCGCAACCCAGAGCAGGCAAGCGCGCGCCGCGCGGCGGCTTATGCAGCCGACAAGGCCATCGCA
>WQYX01000057.1 GCA_009781005.1 Polyangiaceae bacterium
CTGCGAAGGGCGTACGGCGCTCCTCGGACCTGCGGCGTACGTACAGTACGCCTCGGTCCTGCGGTACGGCGTGCGCCCTTCTCGCTGCGGTCTCGGCCTTCTACCGCAATCGCGTCATGAATTCTCCGGGCTAGCCTCGATTCGCTCGCGACGGCTGTCGAACACGCTCTCAGTCTCGGTCGGACGCAATCGGTTTTATCTGCGGGTTCGCCACTCGAGAAAAGCGGGGAGGGCGACCACCGCCGCTGTCAAACAAGTAATCTCGCCAATCACAGCGAGCAGGCCGAAAAGGAAAAGCGCACGGTTTTGCGCCATGAGCAAGGAGGAATAACCAATGATCGTGGTGGCCGAGCACAATGCCACCGCACCCCCCGTTGCGCGAACGGCGGCACTCGTGTCTTTCGCACCATCTTGCATATAGCGCGTCATGACGTTGACGGCATATTCGACACCGATGCCGAAGGTGATTGGGAATGCAATGAAGTTGGCAAAGTTGATTTTGATATTGAATCCGATAGACAATCCCAGCATCCACGCCACTCCCACGAGCAAGGAGCCAATCACCTCCGCGGTGGCCGTCGTGAAGCGGAAGAGCACGAGGACGATCACCATGACGCCGGCCAACGCAGCGAGGCTTGCGCGCGGGCCGTCGCGGCGGATGGATTCGAGGATGTCGGTGGAGAGTGCGAGGCTTCCGGCAACGCGTGCGGGGGCAACGCCGGGAGGCGTCGTGTCTCGGGCAATCTCGCGCAGGCGCGTGATGTAACCGGAGAGCGCTCTGCCTTCCCAGAGCGCCTTCGATGGCTTCGGGTAGACGAGGACGATGCGGTCCACGTGACCGTCTTTTTCGCGCAGGCCCGTCGTGAACGTGCGCGGCAAGTCTTCGACGCTCACGGGCTTGGTTTCCGCTCGGTCGAGAAGGCGCTCGACCTCTTTGCGCTTGTCCTCGGGAACGGACGCGCGCATCCGAGGAGTCATGGCGTCTTCGATGCGCTCGAGCAGCGCGATTTTTTCTTCTTGATGCTGCGGGAGCACGTCGTCGATCGTGCGGACCGTCGTGACGAGATCGCCGAATTTGCCTTCGTCGCGTTCTTTGCGAACGGCGGCCGCCGCGCGTCGCGCATGCTCCGCATCGTCCGTGAGGATGGCCGTGGGCGTGAGGTACGCGCCGAGCAAGGCATCCATCTTGCGCCCCCAATACCCCTCGCCAACCTCCCACGTATCTCGTCGTCGCAACTTCGAAAAATCGTGCTCGAGTTGGTTGTCACCAATGCGGACGATGAGCAGCACTGCTCCGATCGTGAAGAACGTTGCGACGACGACGAGCGCCGTCGAACGCCTCTTCACCAAGTGCGCCACCAAGGAAGTGAGCCCAGTGCGCGTGACGGGCTTTGGCGCATGTCCTTTCCTATCGAGCCACGCGGTGAGCGGCGGGATGAGGACGAACGCAGAAATCCACGCGAGCACCATCCCGAGGCCGCCGATGATGCCGAACTGACGAAAGCCCCGGAACTGCGTGAGCACGAGAGACACGTACGACGTGCTCGCTGCGAGCGCTGCGGAGAGCGTCCCCGGGCGCACGCCCCAGACTGCGCGGTCGAGCGCGGGCTCGACGCCGAGGCCGCGCCGTCGCTCTTCGACGTAACGCGACAAGAGCATGATGCCGACGTTGATGCCGTTGCCGACGATGATGGCACCGAGGAACGCCGTGTTCGAGTTGAGCTCGGTCACGTGGAACGGTGGCATCGATGCGATGCCGAAGGAGAGCACCGTCGCGATCGAGAGCGGCAAAAGCAGGATGATGATGCTCGGCCACCAGCGAAAAAAATAAATGATGGATCCGAGTACGAGCACGCCCACGAGGATCGACGAGAACGACAGATCGGAGACGAGCGCCGAAGTTTCTTCGACCGTGATCGCGATGTCGCCCGAATATCCGACGCGCATGCCGGGCGCGTAATGCTCCGGGCCGCCGAGCGCCGCGAGATCGGCCTCCACGCGGTGAAGGAGTACGGCGCCCTTGCCTTGCGCCGACGAGAAGGACGCGGCTTCGATCAAGAGCAGCGCCGTGTGAAGCTCCGAGCTCTCGAACCTGCCGTTTTCGGTTTTGCCGCGACCTTTGATTTTGTCTTCGTACTTCTTCTGGATGTCGGAGAAGTCGAGCGATGGTGGAGCGGCGTTGTCGTCGTCGAGGTTCGAGCCTTCTTGGCGACTCACTTCCCAATCGCGCCGCGCTTCGATGCGCGCGAGGATCCGTTCGAGATCGGTTGCGTCGACGTAGAGCGCCGCGTGCTTCTCGAAAAAATCGCGCTCCTCCGTGTTGCCGGTGCGAACGGCGCGCACGAGATCCGGCGGGTAGCCGCGTATGCGCGCGGCGAGATCGTCCAGCATGCGCTCGGCGGCCGGGACGTTCTCCGCCGTGACGGTGTCGACGACGACGCCGAGATACTGCAAGCCGGATACGCGCTCGCGCAGCTCGTCGATCGCGAGCACGCTCTTCGAGCTTCGCGGCAGAAGCTCCTCGAGCTCGCTCCTCAGGCGCGAATACACATAGTGCGTGCGCCACGCGCCGAACGCACCGAGGAGCAGCGCCACCGCCCAGATGATCTTGCCGTGGCGGAGAACGAACGCGACCCAACGCCGCGTGAGCGACGACGGCCCTGTGGCGTTCGGAAAGAAGCTATGCGTCACGGCAAGATCCCCTCACGGCAAGATCCCCAGGCGACGGAGGAGCAGCACGACGAGAGCACCCTGAATTCCCGCGACGACATCGTCGAGGACGATGCCCAGACCACCCTTTAGTCGCTCCGCGTGCCGCGCCGGAAAAGGCTTCGACATGTCGAACAGTCGAAAGAGTGCAAATGCCGTGGCAGCGCCTGCGAGGTTCGGTGGCGCAGCGGCGAGCGTGATGAGAACTCCGCATACCTCGTCGATGACGACGATCTGCGGATCTTTTGTATTCGCCTGCTTTGCGACGACGTCCGCGGCCCAGATCCCGACGACGCCGGTGATGATCGCCGCGCCAAGCACGCCGAGAGGGCCGTACGCGCGCACGGCGAAGTAGAGCGGCAGCGCGCCGAGCGAGCCGACCGTGCCTGGTGCGACCGGAGAGAGGCCGCAGCCAAACCAGATCCCGAGGACGTATGCAACCCGCCCCCCGAGATCCCTCACGTACCGCCTCCCGACGCAACGGCGGCAGGCGCGGCGGAATGCAACTTATTGGTTGCTTCGTGCTTCCTGCGGGCGCGATAGCGATCGATCGCGCCGAGGGCGAGTGCCGTGACGACGGCGTACGAGACACCGAGCACGGCGTCGAGCAGCCAGTGATGATCGAGATACACGGCAGAAAAGATCATCCAGCATGCGAAGCCGATCGAGGCGGCGCGCAACACGATGCCGAAGTGTCGCCAGCCGATGAGCACGATGAGCACGGGGTAAGCGCAATGCAGCGACGGCAGCGCGCCGAAGACGCTGCTTGCGCGCCCATACATCCCGTGGAAGTACGAGATGCCCAGCATGGCGTCGACGCGGCTGAGCGCAGGACCTTCCGTCGCGCGCGTGGCGAGATCGATCGTGCAGCCGTGCGCGTGGAAGTACCACGGCGGGGCCGCCGGCAAGACGTGATACGTGATGAAGCCGAGGACGTTGAGAACGAGAAAGCCCATCGCGAAACGACGCATGGCCGAGCGATCTTTGAAGTAGAGATAGATCGCCGTAAAGACGCATGCGGCGATGAACGTCCCGTACGGCACCGCGGCAAACAGATCGAGCGCAGGAGCGTGGTGTACGACAAACCAATCATGGAACGTGATCCGCTGTCCGCCCGATTCGAAGCCGAAGAGCGCGAGCTCGAGTTGCCGTAGATCACAGAGGTGCAGGCGCTCGGCGGTCACGCCCAGGCTCTGGAGCGGGCGCATTGCATCGTAAAAGACACCAACGAGTGCCATCGGGTAGAGCCCGATCAAGAGCTCCTTCGTTCGCGGCCCAACGTACGCGAGCATTGCACTCACGAGGATGAGCAGCACATGGTCGATACGGAGCTCGCCGCGCACGCTCTGGTAGATGGCGAAGAGTACGAACGGGAGCACTGGCGCAGGCCAGAACTTCGGCCACAGCGTGCGTGCATGCGCCAGGAACGCTTGTACGTGCCCGCGCACCGGATCGGTCACGCTTCTCCGCCCGTTTGGTCGATGGGTTCGATGGGCTTGATGGGCTCGCGCAGAACGCGGAAGACGACGCGCGTGTGCATGGGGTAGGCGTACGCGAGGCTGACGGCGACGGATACGAAGACGCGTGCGATGACGTACGGCACGGGCGCGAGGAAGAGCATGATCTGCAGGAGGATCGCGTTGAGCATCGCGCCACCGAACGACACCGCCGCGTAGCGGCGCGCTTGCGATCGCATCGAGCCTCCGTGTCTTTTACGAAAGGCCCAAAGGCGCGCGATGGTGAAGTTCGCGATGCCGCCGGCCGTAGCCGAAAGAACGGTGGCGATGGCGGGTGGCGCGCGGAGAAGTTCGACGAGCGCCACCATCGATCCGAAGTCAAGCGCCGTTGCGAGGGCCGCCGCAATCTGATGGCGACCCAGCATGCGTAGATCGAACCGCTTTCGATTTGCCGCGATCTCCTCGTTGGGGCCTGCGCTGCGGTCCTCAAAGCCAGAACAGGCTGTTCCGGTCCGCTGCTCGGCCCCGCCTCGACCTCGCGTCAACTTGAAAGCGGTATGACGGTTCATGGCGTTGTCAGGGGTGGCGGAGGCGTTGTTCGCTCGTGGATGCTGCGGTGGAGCCTTTGATGGCCGTGGTGCGCACCGGTGCTTGCTGGACTGGTGCCGGGGCGGTCTTCGGGTTTGCGTCTTTGCAGGCGATGCGGGCTCCGCGCATGAGGCGCCGGAGCGCGCTCACGTTGCCGACAACGGCGATGAGCGCAAGGGCGATGACAACGGGCGCGAGCTCGACGCGAAACGACAAGTTGGGTTTCGCGGACGCGACGAGCGGCACGAGCAGCGTGCCGCCGAGCAGACACGTGAGCCTTTCGATACGGCGCATGGGTGCACGAACATCGGCAACGGCGAGCTCGCGCAAAACCGACGACGCGTAGCTCACCATGAAGCTGCCAACGAGTGCGCCGAGTGCAAGCAAGAGAAGGAGCAAGTCGTCGCGAACGAAGACCGCGATGCCGCCGATGAAGAGAGCTTCGACGTACCGGTCCACCGTGGTGTCGAGCACCTGTCCGAAGCGGCTTGCGGTGCCGCTCTCACGTGCGACGAGGCCATCCAGCGCGTCGGCCAACGCGGCGATCGCACCGAAAGCTGCGCCGAGGCCGAAGTGCCCCAAGCCTAGCGATACCGCCGCAGCCGCCGCAAAGAGCAGCGACGCAACCGTGATGGCGTTGGCCGACACCCCGAGCGCGACGAACACGCGCGCGACAGGACCGATGGCGGCGTAAACCGCTTCCATGGGGGCCTTGCCGATGAGCGGCAGCGGCGCCTCGCGTTCGAGCCGCTCGAAACTCCGCGGCCCAGAAATGAGGGACACGATTGCAAATACGGCCAAGATGGCTGCAAGAGCGCCACACAACGCGACGGACGCTGCAGTGTCGATGTCGCTGCCCACGGCTTACGTCTCCGTCTCCGTCAGTCGTAGTCTTCGTTGCCAAGATGGATAATGAGATCTCCGCCAACCATCGATCTCAATGTGTTCTTGAGTTTCGATAGCTGGACGAAGAGATCATGGTCGACCTGCAAACCTTCGGCCGCCGCGGGCAAGCCGCGGCGGTTCGTAGTCGACCTCATGGATCTCGAAGGGTGTTGCATGCATCAACCTCTTACAACAGCCAACGCAGAGGGTGCGTCGGCTCTCATCTTCGTCTCTTGTTGACACTGGATGCGCTACCAACGCGAGGGGTTGCGAAAAAAGTCGACGAGCGAACCTTACCGCTGAGGAGCCCGCGCGAAGGGAGCACCCGGGTGGACATACCATGATGCAGTCTGCAATGACGAGAATGACGAGTCTCGCACAATGCGCACGGATCGGTCAGATCTATCGCCGTCCGATGCGATCGAGCTCCTCTTTACCAATGGCTGGCAGGTCAGTGGACGCCGGCGGCGGCGATGACGTTCGCCATCACGAGCTTCGCGACGTGCACGAAGATGACGATGCCGATGACGTCGACGAGGCTGGCGATGAAGGGCGTCGAGCTCGTTGCCGGATCGACGCCGACGCGTTTGAGTACGAGCGGCAGCATGGCTCCGACAGTGCACCCGGTCATGACGATCCCGACGAGTGTGAGGGCGACGGTCAGCGCAAAGTTGATGTGCTGCTCGGGATACATGAGCACGCGCCCGAAGCCGATGGTGCCGAGCAGGACACCGAGGCTGAGGCCCATGACCGCCTCGCGGACCAAGATGCGCCACCAGTCGCGCGGCTTGATCTCGCCAACGGCAAGTCCGCGGATGATGAGTGTGGAGGACTGCGAACCCGAGTTTCCGCCCGTTGAGATGAGGAGCGGCACGTAGTACGCCGCGCCCTTCACCGCTTCGAAGACTGGGTCGTAGTAGCGAAGCGCCGTCTGCGTGAAGAACTCCTCGACGAACAGGACAACGAGCCATATGCCGCGTTTGCGGATGAAGCTCAGAAAACTCGTCTTGAAGTAGGGCACGTCGAGAGGCTCGACGCCGCCGAGTTTCTGGACGTCTTCGGTTTGCTCGGCCGTGAGCACGTCGATGATGTCGTCGATCGTGATGACGCCGAGGATGACGTCTCGTTCGTCGAGGACGGGGATGACGTTGAGATCGTAGCGCGCCATTCGCCGCGCGACGTCTTCCTGATCGTCGTTTGGCTTCACGCTGATGATGTTCGTCTGAAGGATTTCGCTCAGGCCGAGGAGCGGAGAGGCGAGCAGCAAGTCCCGCAGCGACGCGATGCCAACGAGCTTCTCGTTCGAATCGATCGCGTAGACGTTGTAGACGTTCTCTTGGTGATCTTCGGCGTGAGCGCGCACGGCCTCGATCGCTTCGCGCACGTTGACGTCCGGCGAGACGTGCACGTACGCGGTCGTCATGAGGTGACCGGCGCTCGTTTCCGGCCACTTTTCAAGCTCGCGAACGTCCTCGGCAGCCTCTGGATCGACGACCTCGAGTTTCTCGAGAATGACGTCGCCGACACTCACGGGCAGGCCGCTGAAGAAGTCGGCGCGGTCATCGGGCGCCATCTCGCTGGCGATGTGCGCGATGCTCTCTGGCGGCATGAGCGGCGCGATCTCGCCTTGCTCGTCTTCTTCGAGGCGTTCGAAGATCGGTGCCGCGTCCTTGGCCGACAGTTGCGCGAGAAGCTTTGCTGCTTCGTCCGGATCCAGCTCGCCGACGATGTCCGCGAGATCCTCGGGATGGATCTCCTCGAGCAACTCGCGCACCTCGTCCGGATCCTCTTTCAGGATCTGTTTCAGATCGGGTCCAAGGAGTCGCGCGAGCCGCATTGGCGGCGCACACTACCCTAAGCGCGACGCTCCGGGATCGTTGAATTCATGGCGATTTCGTTACTTTTTTTCGCTGCTCGAGCCATGCGCATAGCCCCATTCGCGAAGCAGGCGCGCCATCTCCTTGGCGCCTTCGGCATCGTCACTCCGGCTCTCGTCGTCGCCGCGCTTGTCGCTCACGTCGCGAACTACGAAGAGCCCCACGTCGCGGCGAGGATCGAGCGGCGGGAGCATGGGCGACTGAGCCGCGAGCTTTGCCTCGGCGGTGGTGAGGCCGTGACGAAGAACGGGCGCGACGATGCCGTAAGGGCCGCCGAACATTGCCGTCTCGGGCCACGGTTTGTCGTCGAGGTAGAGTTCCCACGCAACGGGGGTTGCGGGAGGATCGACGACGATGTCGAAGCCGGCGGGAGCCGACGGGCTCGTCGTGAATGCGACCTCGACGCGGTCTCCGTTGATCTTGAAAGCATCGCCACCGAGGTCGACGGGCTCTACGTCGATCGACGTTGCGCGCGTCTTGGCGTCGCCGACGATGAGGTGGCCTGAAACGCGGCGCGCTTCGATCCCGCCGCAGAAACGAAGGCGGATCGCTCTCGACTTGGCGGGATCGCCCCCCGGGCGGGCGCCATCCTGCGCGTTCGCGACGCTTACGTTCTTGAATGCTGCGGCGAGCTGTGCGCGCATCTCGGCGACGATCTCGGGTTTCCGTGCCGCGAGATCATGGCGCTCGCCCGGATCTTCTTGGAGGTCGAAGAGCTCCTCGCTCGTCGTGACGCCGCGATCGCCGAAGTACGTCGTGCGTGCAGCACCTTCGCGAACGATGAGCCGGTAGCGCCCGACCATGATGGCGCGCGTGCCTCGGCTCTCGCTCACGACGACGCGCTCGTCCGCTTCTTTCTGGCCGCGCGCGAGGCGCGTGAGTGACGATCCGCTCATGCGAGGATGCGGTTCGAACCCGAGGAGATCGAGAATCGTCGGTGCGATGTCGGTGTTGCGCACGCGTTCTTTGACCACGGCTCCTGCAGGCAGAAGGCCTGGCGCGACGATGAGCACCGGAATGTGCGTGGTCTCTTCGAAGTTGCCGACCGCGTGGTGGTAGCGGATGGGCATCTTCTCGAGACCGGAGGTCCCTGCGTGCGCGCTCGACATGGTCTCGCCGTGATCGGCCGTCACGACGACGATCGTGTGGTCGCGCAGATCCGTCTCGTCGAGCGTGCGCATGAGCACGCCAATGGCGTCGTCGTCTTTTGCCGCCTCGGCCATGTACAGGCGCGCGATGTTATCTTTTGGCCCGGCGGGCGGCGGCGGCATACGCGCAAGAAAATTCTGTGGCGGCTCGTAGGGCTCGTGCGGTGAGTTGTAGTTTACGAATGCAAAGAACCGCGTGTCCTTGTTCGCGGTGATCCATCGGACGGCGTCGTCGGTGATCTCGAGCGTGTCGCGCGTGCGGTAGCGATGATCGTCGGTGCGCTCGAACCCCATCTCCACTCCGACGGGCGCGTAGCCCACCATGAAAAAGTTGTTCACGAAGGCGTGCACGGTCATGCCTTGCCGGCGAAGCATGAGAGGCAGAAGCGGCGGATCCGATGCGTAGAACCCGCTCGCGGCCGACGGCGGCAATACCCACGCTTGCGTGTCGACACCGAGTTCGCTCGAGCGCGCGCCCGAGAGCATGGCCACCGTGCCCGGGCGCGTCCACGACGCCGCCGAGTACGCATGCGTGAAGCGCACGCCGCGCTTTGCGAGATCGTCGATGGCCGGCGTAAGACCGGGGATCTTCGGCAAGAGCGCCTCGAGCGGGGGCAGGGGTGCAGCAAGCTTCGCCGCGTCCTCTCGATCGTCATGGAAGCTCGCAAGCACGTCGGCTCGGAGCGCGTCGATGACGATCCAGAGCAAATTGTATTGTGCACGTGGTTTGGTGCGCGCAAGCAGCGTGGGATTGCCCCAGAGCGCCACGACCGCACCGGGGGGCAGCGCGGCATCGGCTCCGCCCTTCTCGCCGGATACGCCTTCGGTGGAGAGTTTGAGATCGACGTTCTGTCCTGCGAACGCGGACAGATCGCACGATGCTTCGTTCCATTTGCGCGTCGGACCTGGTGGCAGACGATGACGATAGATTTCGTGCGAAGCGCCCTTGCCGTCGATCACGGTGACGACGAACACCGCGATCTCTCGCGTCGCGTTCACGGTGCCTTCGGCGAACGTGAGTTTGGCACCGGGGGGCACGGCGACGCGGAACGTGAACGATGTCGGCGTGGTCGCAACGAGTGCTTCGCGCTGCTCGAAGCTCCCTTCGTTCATGTTCCAGACGCGCGCATCCGGTGACCATTGCGTGCCTTCGCGTGTTGGCATGGACCACTGCGTCTCCGTGGTGCTCGTGCGAAGCGCGATGCTCGTGACGAAGCGCGACGCCTCACCCGGAGCGGGCACGAACGCCGGTTTCATCTTGCGCCAGTACGCGCTCAGGATCCTCTGACCCTGGGCAGCGGTCGGCGCATCGATTCGTGCCTCGCGAAGATCTTCGACGAGCCGCAAGAACACCTCGTAACCCTCGCGCCCGGGCGAGTTGCGCGTCACGCTCGCAGAGGCTTGCTTGTCGACTGTTCCCGTGACTCCGCTGCCGGCGCGTGGAGACGGCGCCGGGGGATCTGCTCCTCCGCCCGATCGCCATGCAACCAAGAGGGCTACCGCGCACGCAGCAAGTGCAATGCCCGCACTCGCGCGGAGACGCGGTGGCGTTGCCAAGCTCACCTGAGATCCGTCCGTGTCGCGTGCGTGAGCATGGCGAGCGACGGCACGAGCAAGCCGTCTTTTTGCTCCATCTCGGGATCCTTGAGCATCCACGCCCAGAGTTCGGCTCGCAGGCGCATGGCTTCGCCCGGCTTCTCTCCCGAAACGTCGCGCGTCTCTCCGGGATCCTCCTTGGTATCGAAAAGCATGTATTTTGCACCTTGTCGCGTCGGCATGTAGACGAGTTTGAAGCGCTCGTCGCGAATCATTCGGTGCCGCGCCATCTGCGTGATGGGCGCCATGTCGCGCCGAAGTACGATCTCGGCATTGTGCTTCGTATCGAGCTCCGTGAGCGCCATGATCCCTGGATACGGGATGCGCAGCTCGGGCTTTAGGCCGGGGATGTCCTCGGTGAACCAGAGCTCGGTTTCGGCGTAGGCGAAGCGTCGATCGACGGGCTCACCTCGAAGTGCGGCCGCGAGCGATTGACCGTCGAGATCGCGCGGGGGCTCGACTCCCGTGAGCTCGTAGAGCGTCGCGGCGATGTCCACGTCGCGCACGATGCTCGCTTCCCTTCGGCCGCCGCCTTTCGATGCTGCTGCTGCTGCGCGCGGATCGTAGATGACGAGCGGCACGTGCGTGACTTCGTCACCGAAGAGATGATCGCCGTGTCCTTGGCCGTGACCGTGATCGAAGAGGGCTTCACCGTGATCGGCCGTCACGACGATGATCGTGTTCTCCGCGAGACCGCGCCGTTCGAGTGACGAGATCACACACGCCACGGCGTCGTCGATGGCCGTCACCGCGCCATCGTAGAGCGCGCGGATCTGCCGTACGTCGGCCTCGTCCGGTTCGGACTCGTGACCGAGTCCCACCGGCTTGTGGTACTTGAACCGCCCTCGGTACGCCGAATCCGTGTATTTTGCATAGTAGGGTGCCGGCGCGGCGTAAGGGAAGTGCGCGGTCGAGAAGAAGACGGTGAGGAAGAACGGATTCTTGCCCGAGGTGAACGCGTCGAGCGCTGCCTCCACGTCCTTTTCGAGCAGCATGGGATCGGCAGCGGCATTGAGCTCGCGCATCACCGGAAAGAGCTTCCGCCCGAGCTGCGAGTGCAAAAGTGGCATGAGCGGCGTTTCGCGCTCGAGCGCGCGCTGGCGTATGAGCTGACGGAAGTCGAAAGAAGGAGTGTCGACCCTCTGAAAGCCGAGATCGATCCGGCCAAAGATGTCGCCCGCATAGTCGCTGACCACGCCGGTTCGAAAGCCGGCGCGGGCGAGACGTTCGGGCAGCGCATCGAAGTCTTTCGCGCGCTCGTCCCATGTTGGAAACATCGAGCGAATGCCGTGATGATGACCGTGGCGCCCGGTCAAGATCGTGACCCACGACGGGAACGTGCGCGGCAACGAGACGTACGCACGGTCGAAGCGCGTTGCTCTTGCAGCGAGCGCCGTCAAATTCGGCGCAATGCGCGGATCGAGCCTGTCCGCACGGAGCGAGTCGGCAGCGAGGATGAGCACGTTCGGCAGATCCTTCGACGGCAGAAGAGGCCGCGCAGAAGAAGAGGCAGCCACGCTCTCCCTCGAGCGAAGGGCCGCGGCCGCGAGGCCGATGATCAACAAGAGGATTGCGGTGCGGCCTCCGATTCGTCGCGCGAGATCGCGCACGCGATTCATCGAGAGGCGGCGCGCGACGCGCAACGCCATCACGACGCGATCGCGTTTCACGCAGAGCCCTACGAGGACGCAGGAGACGACGAGGATGCCGTTTGGGCCAAGCACGTCGGTCGCAAGCACTTGCACGGTGCGCGCGAGCCCGCCCTGGCCGTACCAGCGCGTTGCGTAGAGCTGAGGGCTCTTCGCCATCGCCCAGAGAACGAGCAGCGCATGAAGCAGAGCACACATCACCGCGCTATCTGCGAAGGCGCGCACGAACGAACGGCGCGCGCGGCGCGCCTGAGAGAGCCGCAAGCGAAGAAGGATATCGGCGAGAATGCCAATGGTGAGTCCGAGCGCCATGGCGGTTGCGATAATTCCAATTCTCATGCGCCCGATCTCGGCGCCAAAGCGGTGCTCGATGAACGTCGTCATCGCATCGGCGCGCGCGACGCCTCCGAGATCCGTGTCGTCTTGATCGCTCCGCTGGCCCGCCCACGCGGCAAGCCCGAGAACGTAGGCCGCCCCGACGACGGGGGGCGCCGTGAGGATCGAGCACACTCCACGCAAAACCTTCTGCCCCGTCTTTTTTTGCCTATTCAGAATATGGATCATCACATGTTTCTGTCGTAGAGCCCATCTCTCATTCGCGTTTGCGATGGCTCTTCGACGCGGTCCAGTTGGCTGCCGCGCGTGAAAGAGGCCGCGGTCCCGGGTTCGCCGGCGCGTGGCGCGCAGACAGATCCGCAACGTTGCGCCCAAGCCGGGCAATCTCGTCGCGTATGGCGCGCTCGAGCTCCGAGACGCTCGCGGCCTCGTCCACGTTGGGATCATGTCGCACGGCGCGAGCACATAATCGCTTAGCGCGAGCAAGGCAAAGAGGCGTGGCAGCGAAATCGTCGATAACCTCGAGGACGTGGTCTCCATCCATTCACGTCCGCGTTTGCGCTCGGTCGAAGTGACCGTCGTGCGCGATGTCCGGCTCGGTCGGATCATCGTCCTTCACGATGCAGAGCGGATTGCGTCGAGCGATTGCGCCGTCTCGATTGCGCTCGCTCCGATTCTTTTTCGCTTCGCCGGCGAGCTCACGTGCGAAGAAATCGCCGAGCAGGTGTCCGTGGAGAGGAGAGAGCCCGTCACGACCGATCTCGTCATCGGCCTTGCTCGTGATCTCGAAGAACGCTCATTCGTGTTCGGTGCGCCCTTTCACGCAGCACGTGCGCGGATCAAAGGCGCGTTTGCCAGCGCGCCCGTGCGCGACGCCACACACGCCGGGAGCGCGTACTACGGGGATCCGCAAAAACTTGCATCATACATAGAAAAGGACTGCTTCGGTGTGGCAACCGGCAAGCTGCGCGAGGGCAAGCTCGTTGGTCTGGTCGCTCCCCACATCGATCCGTGGCGCGGCGCACGTTGCTATGGCGAGGCCTACGGCGTCATCGGACGGAGCATCCCGAAAGACGTCGACACGTTCGTCATTTTTGGCACTTCGCATGCGCCGATGACGATGCCCTTCGCGCTCTGCCGCAAGGCGTTTGCCACTCCCTTCGGACGCGTCGCTGCCGACCACGAGAGCATCGACGCCATCGCACGCGCGTGCGACTTCGATCCGTACGCTGACGAGTTCAATCACAAACGTGAACACTCGCTCGAGTTTCAGATCGTCTTTTTGCGGCATCTGCTCGGCGATCGACCCATGCGCATCATCCCGATCCTTGCGGGCCTCAGCGAGCACCAGGCGAGGGGAGAGAGCCCGTCGGCGAGCCGCGGCGTCGAGCGCTTCTTCGAGGCCGTCCGCGGCGTGGTTCGCGACAAGCGTGCGGTCGTCGTTGCCGGTGCTGATCTCGCGCACGTGGGACCGCGTTTCGGTGACGAGCGAGCGCTCGCAGATCACGAACGCGACGCGCTCGACAGAATCGATCACGAGTCGCTCGATCATGCTGCGCGCCGCGACGCCGAGGGTTTCTTTCGGCACGTCGCACGAGATCTCGACACACGTCGCGTCTGCGGGCTCGCGCCAGTCTATTCACTCCTTCGCACGGTGAGCGAGGCGGCGCGTGGAGCGCTCGCGCACTACGAACAGAACGTGGATCCCGAGGAAGGATCCATTGTCAGCCACGCGGCCATGGGGTTTTACGAAACGGGTTGACCATCGATAAGACCGCGAGCTATAGGCCGTTGCGTTGTCTTCGCGGGAATAACTCAGTGGTAGAGTGCCACCTTGCCAAGGTGGACGTCGAGGGTTCGAATCCCTTTTCCCGCTCAATTACAAGAAGGCCAGCGTCGCTGGCCTTTCGTCATTTTCAGGGCTTCTGTCTTCCCGTGTACTCGTCCAGCTTCGCGGCCGTTGGCCGCTTCGCAGCGGACTCGTACAGGAAAGAGCGAATCCCTTTTCCCGCTCAACACCTACGAGATCAGTTGGTCGTTTCCGACGCTTCGGGTGGTGGTGTGGCTGCGGGCCGGAGTGGTGTGGACGCGATGAAGCCGGACAGCCGCATTCGCTGTTAGCATGGCGAGTCCATGGCTACCAAGATGACGGGGAACCGAAAGGACTATGCGCTCGACGCGTATCCGATCGGAAGCGGAGGTTTTGCAGACGTTCATGTGGCGAAGCACAAGCCGACCGGTAAACGCATCGCGTTCAAGAAGCTCCGGGACGGTATTCGCCACGCGAAAGAGCGGTTCAAGCGTGAGATCGAGGTCATGCGGCACCTGTCGCACCCCAACATCATGCCGCTCCTCGACGCAGACAAGAATGAGCAGTGGTACGTCATGCCCCTCGCCGACGACTGCCTGACAAATCTCGTCAGGGCGCTTGATGAGCCTGCCCTCGAAGAGTGCTTCCTCCAAGTTGCCGCGGGCCTTGCCCACGCGCACGCTGCCGGGTTTGTCCATCGTGACATCACGCCGAACAACATCCTGCGCATTCGAGATCATGACGGTGTGCGTTGGGTCGTCGCCGATTGGGGGCTCGTTCAGCGCCCACCCGGTGAGACCGGCGATTTTGTGACGAAGGGCGGGCTCGGTACGGAGGGATTTGCTGCGCCTGAAACGTGGACCGTCGGCCATGACGTCGATCGCCGAGCCGATATCTACAGTCTCGGCCGCGTGATCGCGTGGGCGCTTACGCGACACCCGCCTGTTCCGAACATCGATCTCCCTGCGCCGGGGAAGTGGCGTGCCGTCGTTGCGAAAATGACGGCTCAGGATCGAGAGGCCCGACACGATGATCTCGCCGCGGTCAGTGCCGAGCTAAGCGAGCTACGAGAGTCGATGGGGTCGACTTCACGCCAGCTCATCGCACTTGGCTCAGACGTGATCGGCGAGGGGGAGTTGATCGAGGCCGTCGGCCAAAATTGGTCGATGGAGATCGATCGTTTCATTGTTGGCGACGAGCAGGCGCTTCTGCGCCTGACTGATGGGTTCGACCAGCTACGTTCGCATGAACGGCACGTCACGCTCGAACGACATGGTGAAGGCCGCCTCTTGACGGCTCCGCCACGCTTCACCCGCAAGGGTGCTGGCTGGTTGGTACAGGCCACCGTGGCACCACGCTTCGAGCGGACTCACGTGGACCACATTGGTGAGGATATCTCAGTCGACAACGACGGTTTCGGAAGAACTCTCCGAGGTCGAGAGCGGTTGCCGCAGATCTTCATGATCGCTCTTTCGACCGAACCAGGCGAATTGATCGGAGATCCTCTCTGGGGAAGTCTTGTTCGCCGCCACTTCGTCGAGTTGGGAGATACACCTTTCTTTGAGCGTGCCGTGGCTCTCGAAGCGATGCGACTCGCATCGGTCCCCTACGTCGACGACGATGGCACATCGTCAACTCCGCTGCGCTGCGTGGAGCGGATCGTATCCGTGAAGCTCTCTCCCGGCAGAGACGTAAACTCCCGTCGCGCCCATATCGTAGCCGAAGTAAACGGTCTCGGTCGATGGGAGGATGACGTCGACATCTTGGTCGCCTCAGATCGGCCCAAATATAGCATTGAAGACATGACAGCAGCCCTTTTGTCGTCGTTTAGTGCGTGCGCGGTTGCCGCGTCGACCAAGCCTCAGTAGCCGATCAACGGCTCCGCGGCATTCTCCCCACCCTACGGAAGCGGCGGTTCGTTCCCGCGTGCGCCATGCCATAGTGCATGCACGGTGACGAGGTCGTCCTCGATGGTGAAGTAGAGCGCGTACCGAGTTCGGGAGAGACGCACCTTGCGCACGGGCTTGCCATCGACATCGCCCCAAACCTGGGTCTTTGGCGGCAAGGCCGTGAGGAGCTCGAGCGCGTATGTGAGCTCCTCTTCGAAGAGCTCCGCTGCCGACGGCCGATTCGCGCGCCACCAGGCATAGGCGACCTCGGCTTGAGCCGTCGCCCCACTGGTGAACTCGACCCGAAAGCTCAATGCCTCGCTCGAACCCTCGCGAGAACCTCGTCCGCGGGAACGCCCGTGCCGGGGACGTGCTCCCGGATCGACTCGACGAGGAAACCATGAAGGCGGGCGCGCTCCACTGGGTCTAGGTCATCGAGGTCCTCCGCGGGGATGAGCTCGACCTTGGTCCCCTCAGGAAGCGAACTCGGCTCATCGAGGACGAGCCGGCCTCCTCTCACGCAAGCGCACAGCGTGTTCGACATCCTCGAAGGATAGCATGGGGCGAGCCACATCGTGCGACAGGGAGGGTTTCTCAAGCACTTCGGTCCGCTCTCGAGGCGTGGCAGAAATCGAAGACACGGGTGTCCCCACGATGACGTTGGCCAAACGTAGTTCCCACGGACTCACGAAGACGCGATCGCTCTTGAATCGTCTGATCGAGTTGCCCGATCTCGCGCGCACGATCCAGGCGCTCCCGGTTCAAACCTTTGCAGCTCTGGTCCGTGAGGTTGGAGTCGAGGACGCAGGCGAGCTCATTGCTCTAGCAACGACAGCGCAACTCGTGCAGGCGTTCGACGAGGACCTGTTCATGAGCGATCACGCCGGTGAACGCGAGACTCTCGACGTGGGTCGATTCGTCGTGTGGCTCGAGGTTCTCCTCGATGTTGGTGACGAGGCCGCGGCCGATCGCATTGCCGAGTTGGACGAGGACTTCGTGGCCCATGCGCTGTCCGGCATCCTGCTGGTGCTGGACGAGGAGGCGCTCCGAGAACGTCTCAGTGAGATCGACGAGGATGCATTCAATCGAGTCGATAAGGCGCTCCAGAGCACGCTCATGGAAGACATGGACGGCTATATTCTCGTCGCCAAACGACACGACGGCTGGGATGCCGCATTGACGCTGATCCTCGCGCTGGATCGCAACCACCGCGCGCTGCTCGTTCGGCTGCTGGAGCGCTTGGCACGGGTGGGCGAGAGCTCCCTCGACGATCTCGAGGAGCTCTCAACGGTGCTCTCCGAGGGTGAGTCGCTTGCAGAGGACGTCGAAGCCGCGCGCGAAGAGCGCCGCAGCCAACAGGGGCACGTGGAGGCGCAGGCGGCCCGCGCCTTCTTGACGCTCGCACGAAAACCGATCGAGCACGAGGAACGTTCGGCCGGCCATGATCCGCTAACCCGCGCGTACCTCCGCGGCGTCGAACGACATCGCCTCGTCGTAGAGCGAAGGGCGGCGCCTCGCGCTCAGAGCGTTTTCGATAGCCGTGCGCTGCCACCCGCGATCCAGAGGGAACTCGATGAGGCGGAGTCCGCCGGCCTCATGATCAAGGGCTCAACCTCGCACACCACCGCCATGGGTGCATTCATGGATGCCATGCGCGAACTCGGTCGGGGAGAGCCGCTCCTCTTCGGCGAGCGCATGGAGGAGTTCGCATACCTTACGAACGTGCTGCTCGCGGGTCACGAACGCAACGGCGCTCGCCTTCGCCTGCAGGCGGCGGCGGACGCGGTGATTGCAACGGTCTCTTATGGCGCCGTGATCGAGGTGCGTGCACGACGCGCAAAAGGACGACGCAGAGAGCCGTTGAGTGTAACGGAGTTTGCCGAGGTGCTTCGGAGGCGATCGGCCGACGTGCTCTTTCGGGTCGCGAGCAGCGCACTCGTGACGGGTTCCGCCCCAAGGGTGAAAGCGGCCAAGACGAGCGGCTTACTCTATTCGGCCGAGGAGCTCGAAGCCGCTTTGCAGACACTCCCTCGTTGAGCGCGTCCCCTTCACGTTGCGGGGCTCGAGAATAGATATTCCATGAGCTCGCGTACCGAGCGGCATTCTGTGCCGAAGGGTAATTTCCCTTTGCCACGAAAAAACAGGCCCCGGGAAATGTCGCCTTTGAGTGCATAATCAAGTTGGCTGTCGATACAGAATTGGCCAAAGTTGGCAACCTTGTCGCGCAAACCACACTGAATCAAGCAATCCCAACTCAGAGTGCAGCGTCGGCAGATGCCTTCACGCTGCACCGCGACCAGAAGGTGACTCTCGCGTTTGAGGTAGTTGGTCAGCCAGCGCGTGCGTACTGCGCGCGCGGGCAGGCCAGCCACGCTCGTAAATTCGACGATGTCGTCCTCTCCAGCCTCCATGAGGATACGTTTGAATTCGGGTGACGCGTCGCCCTCTTTCGTGACCGCGAAGGGTGTCCCGATCTGAACCGCGGACGCGCCATAATCCATGACTTCCCGGATCTTGACGTAGCTGTTGATTCCGCCGGCAGGAATCAATGGGATATTCTCGCGTTCGATGCCGAGTTTTTTGAGCACCTCGAGGGACTCTGGAATCACATTCCGGAAATCGAACTTGGGATCGGATGTCTCCGCCACGCTGGCTGCTCCCAAATGGCCGCCCGCCCAGCCTGGATGTTCGAGCACGATTCCATCAGGCAGGCGCTTTTTCTTCATCCAGCGTCGGAGTACGACCGAAACACCCCGTGCTTCCGAAAGGATCGGAAGAAGAGCAATATTTGGGTAGTCCGCAGTTAAATCAGGCAAATCAAGCGGCAAGCCGGCCCCCATGACAATGGCGTCCGCACCACTCTTGCAGGATTGTTTTACGTAGTCGGCATATTGACTGACTGCGCGCATCACGTTCACGGCGATCGCACCAGCGCCTTTGGCGAGCTTGCGAGCCGCCACGATTTCGCGATCGAGCGCAGTTAAATTCGCCTTTTCGATTTCGGTGCGATCACGACTCTTCGCGGTTGGCACTTCGAGATCGGGATGCAAGCGGCGCAGGTCGATGCTGGCAATCGTACCGACACCTCCGAGCGATGCGACCGTGCCGGCAAGTTTGTGCGCAGAGATACCCACGCCCATGCCGCCTTGGACGACAGGAAGGAGTTCCTTGCCACGCAGGCGTAAGGGCGAAAAAGGAGATTTGATCATGGGCTCTTTCTCGGATTTCGTCGCGGCAGCTTCTAGCTGCGGCGACCAAACAATAGAGCCCAGAATCTGACGAATGCGTGTCAGTCTTAGGTAATATTTTCGATATATCTCAGAACGTGTAGGGCAGCCTGCTGCGCGAATCGATACGTCGGTTGGGCGCTGCGGTGCCTGCGCACGTACGACAAGTACGCTTTCGCGGGCTCCTCGCGCTCCGCCCTAGCCCGGAGAATTCACGACGCGATTTCTGCAGACGGCCGAGACCGCAGCGAGAAGGGCGCACGCCGCATCGCAGGACCGAGGCGTACTGTACGTACGCCGCAGGTCCGAAAAGCGCCGTACGTCCTTCGCAGCAAGTGGATCGGCTCGTCTGAGTGGAGTCGTCGTGAATTCTCCGGGCTAGCCTCGATTCGCTCGCGACGGCTGCCCTACACGCTCTTAGGGCATGCCTGCACACCTGCTGCGGCCGCCTCGCGACGGCGGGCCGATGCGTCGGTTGGGCGCTGCGGTCTGCTCACACTGTCGCGAATGCCTCGTTCGAGATTTCGAGCGGCGACCTGTCTTCTTCCGCAAGAAGCTGCGCCTTGTGCTCGACGCCAGGCAGATAATTGTGTGCATAATACATCGCTGCCTGGATCTTCCCGGCGTAGAAGGCGTGGTCTGGGTGGCTCGGGTCGATCTTTTGCTGCGCGGCCTCCGCCACGAGCGCGCCTTCGAGGAGCAGCCATGAGACCGTGAGCTCGCTCATCATCTCCGCGAAGCGGTTCGCGCTCAGCGGAACGAGCGCGGGCTGTCCGCTCTGGAACCACATGAGGAGGCGCATGGCCGCGCCGCCGAGAGCTTCCTGCGCCGTACCGAGCTTCTTGATGACGGCGCCGAACTTGGGGTGGCCTTGATGCGCTGCGACGAATTTTGCAATGTCGCCGAGGAATGCCCGAAGGTTCGCGCCGCCTGCCTGACCAAGCTTGCGGCCGACGAGATCCATGGCCTGGATGTGATTCGTCCCTTCGTAAATGCTGAAGATCTTCGCATCGCGGCAATACTGCTCAACGGGATAATCACGCGTGTAGCCGGCGCCGCCGTACGTCTGAATGGCGGTTTCGCACACGCGGAAGGCTTGATCGGACCCGTACGCCTTGACGAGCGGCACGAGCAAGTCGACCTGGCCGGTGTGATAGGCGACCTTCGCCGCGTCTTTTTCTTTGTTGACCGCAACTTGGTCGAAGTGATGGGAAAGCTTGATGATGAGGGCGCGAATGCCTTCGGTGACCGCCTTCATCTGAAGGAGCATGCGACGAACATCGGGATGTTCGATGATCGGCACGCGCGGGGCATTTGCGTCTTTCCACTGCGTGATGCTTGCACCTTGCTTGCGCTCCTTGGCGTACTCGAGCGCGTTCAGGTACGCGCTCGACGCAACGGCGACGCCTTGGACGCCGACGGAGATGCGTGCAGCGTTCATGAGTCTGAACATCTGGGACATGCCTTGATTCAGCTTCTCTTCGCCGCCCACTGGCCAGCCGATGCACTTGCCGTTGTCGCCGAAGTTGAGCACGCACGTGGACGAACCGTTGATGCCCATCTTGTGTTCGATGGCGCCGACCGAGACGTCGTTCGGTGCGGTGAGGGTACCGTCGGCGTTCGCACGAATTTTCGGGACGATGAAGAGCGTAAGACCCTTCGTGCCGACCGGAGCACCATCGACGCGCGCGAGCACGAGATGGACAATGTTCTCCGTGAGATCATGGTCGCCGGCGGAGATGAAGATCTTCGTGCCGCGGATGCCGTAGCTACCGTCCGGGTTGCGCGATGCGGCCGTTGTTGCAGCGCCGACGTCGCTGCCCGCTTGCGCCTCGGTCAAGCACATCGTGCCGCCCCATTGGCCCGAGTGCATTCTCTCTGCCCACATCTTCACCTGCTCGGCAGTGCCGAACTGTTCGATGACTTCGGCCGCACCGTACGCAAGACCGGTGTACATGTTGAAGGCCACGTTCGCGCCCGAAAGAATCTCTTCGACGAGCACGTGCACCGATCGGGGCGCACCCGCGCCGCCTTGCTCCGGCGAGACGCCGATGGATTTCCAGCCCGCTTCGGTGATTTTCTTCCAAGCCTCCTTGAAGCCTTTGGGAGTTATGACCTGACCATTTTCTAGTCTGCAACCGGTCATGTCGCCCACGACGTTGAGCGGCCCCAAGACTTCGCGCGCGAAGCGATAACACTCCGCGAGCGACGTACGAACCTCCTCCTCACCCCATCCTTCGAACGGCTCTTGACCGAGCACCTCGCCGAGCTTGAACTGCTCGAACAAGAGAAAGAAATACTCGCGCAGATCGGCCTTGTAGCGGTTGACGGTCTGGATCGGCTTCGTCACGGCACGCTCCTTCGAACAAGTGCAACAGATAGCAATTTCATCGCCATCCTGCGGTCCGTGTCACGACGCGTCAAGGCGAAACTGAATCGCCATTCAGAGCTCGGCGCGTACGAGAACGAACTTGTTATTGAGCCTTTTGTCGGTGAGCTCCTTGTACGACTTGGCTGCCACTTCCGTGCGGAGCCCGCCGAGGCGACTGTGCTCCGTGATGAAGTACATGACCTTCGTGCCTTTCTCACGCTGTTGCTTCAGCCAGTTCTGAAACGTGGAGCCGGTCGAAACGAACGCAGGGACGTGGTTCCCCGTGTAGATGTTCTCGCCCTTCCAGTTCATCTGATAGGCAACGAGCACTTCGTCCGGGCTCTGGCGATCGCGATAGTAAGCTTCGATCACGTCGTGCTGACCCCAATGCGGCGACAGCTTCACCATGTACACATTGAGGCCCCAGATCGCCCAGACGATCGCGAAGCCCGAGAGCAAACGCACGCCGATCTTGCGGATCTTCTCGATGCTCAGCGTGAGACACAGAAGCGCGCCTGCGCCCGTGAAAATCGCGAGCTCCCTCGAAAAACGGATGTCGCTGGGCCACGGGCGTTTGTAGTTGTACGTGAAGAGTTGAAGCAGCCGGATCGCCCCGGGCTGTTCGGTGCCTTCTGGTTTGATGACGAGATCGCGCCCGACGAGCACCACGACGAGGGCGCCCGCGATGGCCGCGGCGGCGATCATCATGCCCTCGTGCATGCGCGTGCGCGCGCCTTCCTCGGTCTCGCTCGTTTGGCTTGCCTCGCCCAACGACAGCGCGTCGTCGAGCACGATGCCCAGGAGCATTGCCACCGGCGGCACGGCCGGGAAAATGTAGTGATGGAATTTGGTGCCCATGAACGTGAAGAGCGCAAAGGCAAACAAGAACCACATCACGAGCATGACGGACGCGTCGCCGACCGCCGTGCCCTTGTTCACGTCTTTGCCCGACGCGCTCGCGAACATGCGCGCGACCATCTTCGAGAGCGCCGAGTCGCTTCGACGAAAGCCCCAGAGGAGCGCAAGCGGCGCAAGCCCCACCCACGGGAAGATCGCGTAGCCGAACTGCCAGATGTAATACCGGATGCCCGTGTCGTCGCCTTCGTTCGTGTCGTGCACGTGACTGAAAGCGCGATTGAACATGTCATGGAAGATGAGGCGGTCTGTGAACGGTGAGCCGTGCCTCACGTACATCGCGACGTACCAAGGGAGGGCCACCGCGAGGATCACGAGCAGACCGCTCGCCATCTCGAGCCGCAATAGCTCGCCCCATCGCTTCTTCGTGGCCACGTACGCGAAGGCGCAGATGATCGGCAGCGCGAAGCCGGCCGGACCCTTCGCCATGGTTGCGATGGCAGCGCACAACCACGCGGCGATGTAGATGAGCCGGCGCGCGCGGCGCTCACCCCAATTCAAATAGAGCAGGCCGCCGGTGATGGCGCTCCACACCACGGCTTGAAGCGATGGTTCGAACGCGCCGAAGTAGCGCACGAGGCTCGGCCACACACCCTCTGGGGCTCCGCCCACGGACTTAGGAATGATGGCGGGCATCCGTGACGCGCACGCTTCGTTGCCGGGCAGGCCGCAGTTGCCCGCCGAGCCGCTCTGGAATTCGTCCCAATGAATTCGAAAACCCTTGGGACCGTTGCCGAAGACGACAAACTCGATGTTGCGCGAGAGGAGATACAAGATTTGCGGGACGGTACAGAGGAGCACGGCGCCGAACACGAGATGCCAGAGCGACAGGCGGAGGCGCATGCCGAACACGTTGAGCTCGTAGAGCTTCACGCGCGCTTCTTCGTCCGTGTTGAGACCGAGAAGGAGCAGGCCCATCGCCGCTGTCATGGCCGCGACGAAGGGCATGTCCGTCATGGTCTGGTGCGCGAGGAAGTACCAGTCCGGCATCGTTGCGAGCACGATGGCGCCGAGCAAGCCTGCGCGCCGGCCGAAGACTCTCGCGACGCCTTTGTAGAGAAGGTACATCGCGCCGAGCGTCATGAGCACGTTCGGCGTACGCAGCACCCACTCTGGGTGCGCAACCGGAAGGTTGCCCACCAGGAGCATCTGATCGGGCTGGTAGTGCGTGCCGAGCGTCGCCATCGCGAGCGACTGGATCCAAAAATTCAAGATCGGCTTCGACCAGAACCAACCGTCCTGCGCCCACCAGAGCGAGATCCAATCGTCACGGGCAAGGATCTCACGGGCAACTTCGCCGTAATGCGTCTCCCACGGATCCCAGAGCGACGCCACGCCCATGGCGGGGAAGTAGAGCAGCGCACCGATGACGAGCACCCAGAAGCCGTGGCGACGAAGGAGCGAGCGTTCTTGTAGAAGTTCGTCTTTTGCCCACGGTCCGAGTTTTTCGCCGAGCGAAAAGACGCTCGCGACGACGCCGATGAACGTTGCGGTAACGGTGATCGACCCGACCCACCAAGGCCCCATCGCCGATTGAGCGGCGGCGAGTGAACCGGCAAAGGCGAGTGCGAAGAGCAACGTGCGAACGAGCGGACTTGCCAGGTTCGCGAGTGTTGTCCGCGCGGCGGGTTCTTCGTTCGTATCGTCGAACGAACCCATGAAGTCCATCACGCCGAACGCGCACACCGCGACGAAGAAGAAGCCGGCCGGTACGCCCCACGCGTTCTGACCGTTTTTCGCCATCAAGAGAAAAGCCGGAATGCCGCCGGCGACGAGGGTGATGAGCCCGCGCTTTTTTCGCAGCGGGTTGCCGCGCGGAACGAGGCTCGCGGGATCCTCGGTGTCGCCGAGAGAGGCCACCTCCTTGTCCGCGCCGATTCCCTGATCGCTCCTCGGCGCATCGGCGTTTGCAGGCGCCTCTTTGCTCACGGGGCTCTCGTCACTCTCGGCGGGTGGGACGTTGGTCTCCACGGTACTCATCGCGTTTTCGGTCAGCTTCGTTTCACTCATGCGTCCGCTTCAGCAACGGCAAGTATAGTGGGTTATGGGGTGGTACTGCCGCGAGTGGACAAGCGCTTTACCCGTTTTCGTTCTCGGAGACCAGACGCCTACGGACGTGACGCAACCGGCAGGACGCGCGCGCCCGGCGATCACATCACGACGAATCATGGCGTGCGAATGTCCCGTTACTCGGGATCGCTGGGATCGCTTTTGCTGCTTGCAACCGCGATCGATCTCGAGCGCCGACGCGGTGGCGGGCAATGACAGTAGCATTCTTGAGAGCGCGGGTTGCGCAATCCGCGAAACTGTCGGAGCGCGAGGGCGCATCGCGTCACGCACGCGTCGTGCTGATTTTGCTTGTCGCGCGCGCAGTGTGCTCTAGTAATCGACCTATGTCTTGGAACACGGAGCCGCTCGGAACCTAGCAAAGACTCGGTCCGCAATCTGTTCGGTGTTCCAGTCCCAGATCCACCCTAAAAGCGATTAGCTCTAATCCAAAAAAGGATAGTCATGACGAATACCCGAGTGCAGGCAGAAGAGTTACGTCAGCGCGTCATGACCGCGGACCAGGCGGCGACGTTCATCAAGAACGGGATGACCGTGGGCATGAGCGGATTCACGGGAGCTGGCTATCCAAAAGCCGTTCCTACAGCGTTGGCCAAGTACATCGAAGCATCGCAAGCCAAAGGTCAACCTTTTCAAATTCGCGTGCTCACGGGCGCCTCGACGGCACCTGAGCTCGACGGCGTGTTGGCAAGGGTCAATGGCATCTCCATGCGCACGCCCTACCAGTCCGATCCCATCTTGCGCGATCGCATCAACGCCGGAGACTTGGACTATTTCGACATGCACTTGAGTCACGTGGCGCAGCACACGTGGTTTGGGTTCTACGGCGACGTCGACCTGGCGCTCATCGAGGTCGCGGGCATTCTGCCCGATGGTCGGCTCATTCCTTCGTCATCCGTGGGAAACAACAAGACGTGGATCGACCAGGCCAAGGAGGTGATCCTGGAGGTCAACCAGTGGCAGCCTGAGAAGCTGTACGGCATGCACGACATCTATTACGGCACTGCGCTGCCGCCCAATCGCAAGCCCATTCCGCTCGTAAACCCGGATGACCGCATTGGCGAGAAGGCACTTCTGTGCGATCCGAAAAAGATTGTCGCCATCGTCGAAACCAATGCTGCGGACCGCAATACGCCTTTCTCGCCACTCGACGACGCATCGAAGCGTATTGCAGAACACGTCATTGACTTCCTGGACAACGAAGTTGCGCAAGGACGGCTGCCAAAGAACTTGCTGCCCTTGCAGTCGGGCGTAGGCAACATCGCCAATGCGGTGCTTGCGGGGCTGGGCAACAGCAAGTACCGGGACCTGACGTCCTACACGGAAGTGATTCAGGACGGAATGATGGAACTGCTCAAGAGCGGAGTGCTGCGCATGGCTTCTGCCACGTCCTTCTCGCTGAGCCCGGACGGAATGCAGGAGTTCCTCGACAACATCGACTTCTACCGTGAGCGCATCATCTTGCGACCACAAGAGATTTCCAACCACCCCGAGCTCATTCGGCGCCTTGGCTGTCTCTCGATGAATGGGATTGTGGAGGCCGACCTTTACGGCAACATCAATTCCACGCACATGATGGGAAGTCGCATTCAGAATGGCATTGGCGGTTCGGGCGACTTTGCACGCAATGCCTATATCTCGATGTTCCTCACGCCAAGCATGGCCAAGGGTGGCAAGATCAGTTGCATCGTACCCATGGTGAGCCACGTCGATCACACCGAGCACGACGTGGCCGTGGTCGTGACCGAGCAGGGCCTGGCCGACCTGCGCGGTCTGAGCCCCAAGCAGCGCGCGCGCAAGATGATTGACAAATGCGTGCATCCGGACTTCCGCGACATGCTGTCCGACTACTTCGATCGCGCATGTCGTGAGTCCTACGGCAAGCACACGCCACATCTCTTGCCGGAAGCACTCTCATGGCATCAGCGCTTCCTCGACACGGGCAGCATGCGCAAAAAGGCATGAACCCAGCCTGCTGCGCGGAATCGATGCGGCTGGTAAACACGCTCTGAGCCGTCTGCCTGCCTAGTTGAGTGCACAAAAGGAAGCCCTCTCTCGGGAGGGCTTCTTCTTTTATGTCTTGTTTACGTTGGATGGATCTGCGCCCGTTGCGACCTCCGGGGTCGCCGGAGCGGTCCCGAGCGTAGGAACACCGTTCGTGAAGGAGACGGGGGTCATGTGCAGCGACCGTGCGCCGCCTTTCTCATAGCCAACTGTGGGGTTCGACCACGCATGGTATGTCATCCACATCTGGCCCTTCTCGTCGGTGACGAACTCCTGGCCGCCTGGACCGAGTGTTTCGCCGCTCGATGCAGCAAGAGGGCGATCGAGTGTGCGCTTTTCACATGGACCGAGCGGTCCTCGACATACGGCGTATCCAACGGAGTAGTTCGCGCTCTCCCACCAGTTCGCCGAGTAAAAGAGGAAGTAGTTGCCTGCCGCCTTGACCATGCTCGGGCCTTCGATGAGCGGCGCCTCCCACGCACGATCGCGCCGTAAGAGTTCGGTGGCTGTACCGAGAAGCGTGCGACCGTCATGCGCGAGGCGCTGGCTCCAGAGCCTGGACGCGCCGTGGCAGGGCGCTGCATTCTCGTCGCTCTTCCACACGAGGTACGGCTCGCCATCGTCGTCCACGAAGGGACTCGGGTCGATCGATCCGCAGAACGCTTGCGGCGCGGTGACCTGACAGATGAAAGGTTCGGTGGAGTCATCGACGTACGGGCCCTCCGGTGACGTCGACGTGGCTCGACCAATGCACTGCAGATCCGACGTCTTGCTTCGCGCCGTGTAATAGAGAACGAAGCCGTTGTCGCGTTGAAGGACGCTCGGTGCCCACGTCAGTCCTTCGTTTGCCTTTGCCCAAGATGGCAGAGTAGGCAGTGGATCGGGTATTTCACTCCACGTTGCGAGATCGGTCGATCGCGCGGCGTGGACGTTCTTGCCGTTCGCGTTCGTCGCGAACGCGTAGTATGCGCCGTTCGCACGAAGGACGAACGGATCGGCGAAATCCCCACCGAGGACGGGCCGAGTGTCGACGGCGTTCGCCGCGGCGGCTGAAAGGTCGCGGACATTGCTACGTGATGCGATGCGCGCGGTGGGTGTCGGTGACCGGTGGCAGGCTGCCGTCAGAGTGGAGACAACGGCACTTGCGATGAACCATTTAATAGAGGGTTTTGTCATGCTGGAGTTAGTGCCCGGCGTCGCCGCGACGGAACCAGTCCGGGCGGAGGCGCTGTCGACGCACACCGTCCCGGAGTTGTTGTCCGGTTGTTCGACGGGGCGTGCTAGCGGGCGCTAAAGCGTGCCTGACATGGCCAGTCTTCTCAAGGCCAAAGACCACGCATTCTCAAATTGTGTGTGTGCCCTGCGCCTTCGTGCGTCCGGTGAACGGCAATGGGCGGAGAGATCTTCTCGCCGTTTGCCAGCCCGGTTTTTCACATGTTTGAAGGCGTCCGCACCGCGCGTTTTTTCTACGTGGCGTCGCCTCTCACAACAGAATAGCCCTGCTCAAAAGCACGATTGGCCGCGTTCGCGAATCGAACGCGGCCGTTGCAAATACCGCCGTCAACGAACGACGCACACGATGGCTCTTTCGCGCCCAGCGCTCATGAAACGTCTTTCGTAGTCGTTGACGTTGACCTGATCGGCGACGGCAACGAACCCCTCTCAGAGCGTGTAGGGCAGCCGTCGCGAGCGAATCGAGGCTAGGGCGGAGCGCGAGGAGCCCGCGTAAACGTACTTGTCGTACGTGCGCAGGCACCGCAGCGCCCAACCGACGAATCGATTCGCGC
>WQYX01000058.1 GCA_009781005.1 Polyangiaceae bacterium
ATCCTCGACTTCGTCCTGCCTGAACGTCGTTCCAAACGACGTTTCCCACGCGCCGTGAAGCTCAAAATGAGCAACTACCCTCGCAAACGACGGACCGCTCCTCTCGCTAAATGAGCGGCATTGGCTTTAGCCCGGATAATTCATGACGACTCCACTAAGACGAGCCGATCCCTTTGCTGCAAAGGTCGTACGGCGCTCCTCGAGCCTGCGGCGTACGTACAGTACGCCTCGGTCCTGCGATGCGGCGTGCGCCCTTCTCGCTGCGGTCTCGGCCGTCTGCAGAAATCGCGTCATGAATGATCCGGGTTAACACGACTGCCGGAACTTCGTTCCGGGCTACGCGTTTCCGCTACGCGGAAACCCGTCGTGTTCCCTTGTCTCAAGAGGGCGCGGGCCCCCCTCTTGCCCGCTTTCGCGGGCAATTCACCCCTCCGAAAAGCCGCTCCCGCGGCTTTGCTTGCACTCCTGCCGGAATACTTCCGGCAAGAGTGTTAAGCCTGTGCACTTCGCCTTCGGCTCCGTCGCTCTCACTGTGCTCCGTCCAGCACGCTGGACTCCGTACAGTTCGAGTCCGCCGGTGCTCGCGCTCCGGGCTAGCCTCGGTTCGCTCGCGACGGCTGCCCTACGCGCTCTGATCGAAACGCTCTGATCGAATAGCATCTGCCAATTCTTCGCTTATGAAGACGCCAGCCTCAAGGAGATGCCATGAGACCGATCGCCAATATTCTCCCCAAGCGGCTGGGTGTCACTCGAAGCGCCGGTAAGGTGCAGAACCTGTCGGAGCAGCTTCTCGGCGTCGTCCGCGAGGATTCACCGGCGGTCATGGAGGCTCTGAACACGCGCCCCACGGGCCTGACTTCAACCGAGGTCGAGGAGCGGCTGGAGAAGTACGGACCCAACGCAGTCGCCAAGGGCGAGGGCCACACTCGGCTCAAGCTATTTCTCAAAGCTCTGTTCAACCCCCTGGTCATCCTCCTCTCGGTTCTGGCCACCATCTCGTTCGCGACCGGGGACGTGGAGGCGGGGACCGTGATGACGACGATGGTGCTTCTCGGCGTCATCCTGCGATTCGTTCAAGAGGCGCGCGCGGACTCCGCGGCCAAGAAGCTCCAGGCGATGATCAAAGTGACGGCGACGACTCTCCGGGACGGAGTTGCGACCGAGGTGCCGCTCGCGGAGCTCGTCCCCGGGGACGTGATCCAGCTTGCCTCGGGGGACATGATCCCCGCCGACGTGCGCCTGGTGGCGGCAAAGGATCTCTTCATCGTCCAGGCGAGTCTCACCGGCGAAGCGATGCCGGTCGAGAAGTTCGCGGTCCCGGATACGTCGGGCAAGGCCTCCGCGCTGGAGGCGAGCAACATTTGTTTCCTCGGGACCAGCGTCGAGAGCGGCAGCGGGACGGCCGTCGTCGTCTCCACCGGCGAGCGCACCTACCTCGGATCGATCGCCCGCGCCATCGTGGGTCAACAGGTCGAGACCGCCTTTGACAAGGGCGTCGGCAAGTTCACCTGGCTGATGATCCGATTCATCTTCGTCATGGTGCCGCTCGTCTTCTTCATCAACGGGTTCACGAAGGGCAACTGGAGCGAAGCCTTTTTCTTCGCGGTCGCGGTCGCGGTGGGCCTGACGCCCGAGATGCTCCCGATGATCGTCACCGTCTGCCTCACCAAGGGCGCGATGCTCATGGCGCGCAAGAAGGTCATCGTCAAGCGGCTCCACTCCATCCAGAACATCGGCGCGATGGATGTACTCTGCACCGACAAGACCGGGACCCTCACCGCTGACCAGGTCGTCCTCGAGAGGCATTGCGACGTCCAACTCGAAGAAGACGACGAAGTGCTGGCCATGGCGTACCTCAACAGCCACTTCCAGACCGGGCTCAAGAACGTCCTGGATCGGGCCATCCTCGCGCACCCTGAGATCCACGAGCAGTTCCGGGTCCCGGAGCTCTCCAAGGTGGACGAGATCCCGTTCGACTTCAGCCGCCGGCTCATGTCCGTGGTCGTGAAGCAACTCGATGGAAGCCATCGCCTCATCTGCAAAGGCGCGCCGGAGGCGATCTTCAGCCGCTGTACGAGCTTCGAGCTGGATGGCGAGCGGCTCCCGATGGAGCCGATGCTGATGGAGGACCTTCGGATCGAGTACGACCGCCTGAGCGTCGACGGGTTCCGCGTCCTGGCCATCGGCTATCGAGACTTCACGCCAAAGGAGACCTACTCCAAGGAAGACGAGGCGGATCTCGTGCTCCGCGGATACGTCGCGTTCTTCGATCCCCCCAAGGACAGCGCGCGGCCTGCGATCCAGGCGTTGCGCGAGCACGGCGTGGCGGTCAAGGTGCTCACCGGCGACAACGAGGCGGTGACGCGGAAGATCGCTCGCGACGTGGGCATCCCCGTCGACCAGGTCATCCTCGGCAGCCAGGTAGAGACGATGTCGGACGCGGAGCTGGCCGAGGCGTCGGAGAACGCGCCCCTGTTTGCCCGCCTGGCGCCGAACCACAAGCAGCGGGTCGTCGCTGCCTTGCAGAGCAAAGGCCACGTCGTCGGGTTCCTGGGCGACGGCATCAACGACGGGCCCGCGCTTCGAGCCGCGGACGTAGGGATCTCGGTCGACACGGCTGCCGACATCGCCAAGGAGTCGGCCGATCTCATCTTGCTCGAGAAGAGCCTGATGGTCCTGGAAGAGGGACTCCTCGAGGGCCGAAAGGTCTTCGCGAACATCTTGAAGTACATCCGCATGGGCGCGAGCTCGAACTTCGGCAACATGTTCAGCGTGCTCGGGGCGAGCGCGTTCCTGCCCTTTTTGCCGATGGCGCCGCTGCAGATCCTGACCAACAACCTGCTCTACGACGTCTCGCAGATCCCAATCCCTACCGACGACGTCGATCCCGAGCAGATCGCCCGCCCCAGGCCGTGGTCGATGAAGGAGATCACGAAGTTCATCGTCTTCGTCGGACCGTGCAGCTCGATCTTCGATTACACGACGTACCTGATGATGTGGTTCATCTTCAAAGCGAACGCCGCCCAACACGCCGCGCTCTTCCAGACCGGCTGGTTCGTGGAGTCGCTGCTCACTCAGACGCTGATCATCCACATCATTCGGACCAATAAGGTGCCCTTCATCCAGAGCCGGGCGAGCTGGCCGCTGATGCTCACGAGCTTGGCGATCATGGCCATCGGCATCTGGCTGCCGTTCTCGCCGTTCGCCAAGGCCCTGGGGTTCGCGATGCTGCCCGGCCCGTTCTGGCCGCTCCTCGTCGCAACGCTCTTGCTCTACTGCCTGCTCACTCAGTGGGTGAAGGTGACGCTCCTCAGGAAGGCGTGGATTTGACGCAAAGCCGAGAGTCTCATCGGACTAAAAACTCTCACAATTGGGAAATCGAAACCGCCCTTGACAAATTTCTGGGCCTGTTGCTCCATCGCACCGGATACTTTTGCTGAAGGCCGTCACTTTCAAAGAAGGAGTGTGCTTTGAGCCTTGTTCATTCTTCTGCCGGGGAGGTGTTGGAGCCCATTCTGGAGCGCTATTCCCGAAATCCGCGCCACCTCATGCAAATTCTTCGAGAAACCCAGGAGCGTCTGGATTTCATCCCCGCGTGGGCTGTGGATCATCTCGCCGAGGCCCTCGCTTTGGCGCGCACACAAGTCCAGGCCGTCATCGACTTCTATGCCTTCTTCTATGGTAGTCCGCGCGGCAAATACCGCGTCCTCTTCTCTGACAACGTGACGGATCGGATGCAAGGCAACACGGCTTTGCTTTCGCGCATGTTGTCGAAGTTCGGCCTGGCCCAGGGGCAGGTTTCAGGAGACGGACTGGTTAGCATCGACACCACCTCCTGCACGGGCATGTGCGATCAGGGGCCCGCCCTTCTGGTCAACAGCTATCCCGTCACGCGGCTTTCTTCGCAGCGCATCGACCAAATATGCGAGCTTATCAAAGGGCGGACTCCGCTAGAGGAATGGCCGGCAGAGTTTTTCCGCGTTGAAGACAACATCCGCTACAAAGGCGTGCTCCTCTCGACGGAAATGGTCAACGGCCAGGCGCTCAAACGCGCCGTCGAGCTTGGCCCCCAGGGCATGCTGGCTGAAATGAAGGTCTCCAATTTCCGCGGTCGCGGCGGCGCAGGCTTCACAACGGGCGTCAAATGGGAGGCGTGCAGAAATGCATCCGGCGAAACGCGCTACGTCATTTGCAATGCCGACGAGGGCGAGCCGGGGACTTTCAAAGACAGGGTGCTGCTGGCCTCCTTCTCAGAGCGTGTTTTTGAGGGGATGACCATTGCGGGCTACGTCATCGGCGCTTCCAAAGGCCTTGTTTATCTGCGCGCCGAATACCGCTACATGCTGGAGAAACTTCAGGCCGCACTTGAAGCCAGGCGCAAAGCCAACCTCTTGGGCAAGGACATTCTGGGCCAGAAGGGGTTTGACTTTGACATTGAAATTCATCTGGGAGCAGGAGCCTATGTCTGCGGGGAGGAGACAGCGCTCATTGAATCGCTCGAAGGCAAACCTGGCAGGCCCCGAATACGCCCCCCGTTCCCCGTCACCCACGGCTATTTGGGCAAGCCTACCGTCGTCAACAATGTTGAAACCCTGGCCAAGGCGTCGCTGATTGCCCAAAACGGCGGCGCCTGGTATCGCGGTCTGGGCACCAAGCTTTCCACGGGGACCAAGCTCCTGTCCATCTCCGGGGACTGCGATCGTCCCGGCATTTATGAGTATCCCTTTGGCGTGCGCATTGCCCAAATTTTGGAGGATTGCGGCGCGCGCAACGCCATGGCGGTGCAAGTCGGCGGCGCCGCAGGGACTTGCCTCGCACAGCATGAATTCGGCCGTAAGATCGCCTTTGAAGACGTCTCCACCTCGGGGGCGCTCATGGTGTTCGGCAACAACCGCGACATGTTTGAAGTGGCCAGAAATTTCATGCATTTCTTCAAACATGAGAGCTGCGGTTTCTGCACGCCGTGCCGCGTGGGCACCACGTTGATGTGCAATATCCTCGACAAAATCGCCAACGGCAAAGGCACCGCCTATGAAATGAATGAGTTGTCCCGTCTGCACCAGCTTTTGAGTACCGCCAGCCATTGCGGTCTTGGACAAAGCGCCGGGCGCCCCGTTAATGATACCCTGCAGAAGTTCCGCCCCTCTTACGATAGAAGGCTTAGCCAAAAAGACTTTGAACCCGCCTTTGATCTGGATGCCGCCTTGGCTCCTGCACGCGAAATCACGGAGCGAGATGACGCTGACGCTCATCTTGGAACGGATCTATGAATTCGGAAAACACCTTTATCATCGACGGCACGCCCATCCCCTTCGAGTCCGATCAAACTGTGCTTCAGGCGGCGCTCAAAGCGGACGTTTTCATTCCGCACCTTTGCTACTATCCGGGCCTGAAGCCCAACGGCAATTGCAAGCTGTGCACCGTCATCATCAACGGCCGGCACATGTCCGCGTGCACCACCCTTGCGCGTTCAGGGATCGAAGTCGAAAACAACACGCCGGAGCTCAACAACAAGCGCAGACTCCTGCTGCAAATGCTGTTTGTCGAAGGCAACCACTTTTGTCCTGGTTGCGAAAAGAGCGGCAACTGCCAACTTCAGGCCTTGGCCTACGAGTTGGAAATGATGACGCCTCACTTCAACCATTTCTTTCCAAACCGAAAATTAGATACTTCTCACCCCGAAGCTTTCCTGGATATGAATCGCTGCATCAATTGTGGCTTGTGTGTCCAGGCCAGTTGCGAGGTTGACAAGAAAAACATTTTTGCCATCTCCGGCAGGGGTATGGCTGCACGCATCGTCGTCAACACTCCTTCAGGAAAGCTGGGAGACAGCAACTTTGCTCTGAGCGACAAGGCCGCCAGTGTTTGCCCCGTTGGAGCCATTTTGCCCAAACGCAGTAGTTTTTCCGTTCCCATTGGCCAGCGTATCTATGACAATTTGCCCATCAGCTCCCAAACCGAGTTTCTGACAACGAGGAAGGCCTGACATGCTGAGTCCACGAGAAACTCCCAAGAGAAAATTGCGCGTAGCTACCACTTCTTTGTCAGGTTGCTTCGGTTGCCATATGTCGTTTTTGGATATGGACGAAAAGCTGCTCGAATTGATTGAGCTGGTGGAATTTGACCGCTCCCCCCTCACGGACATCAAGCACTGCGGCACGTGCGACATCGGCATCATTGAAGGCAGCGTCTGCAATTCTGAAAACGTCCACGTCCTGCGCGAGTTTCGCCGCAGTTGCCGCACGTTGATTTCGCTGGGCGCCTGTGCCGTCAATGGAGGGCTCCCCGCTTTGCGAAACGAGCTGGACGTTCGCGAAGTCTTGCGTGAAGTCTATTTCGAACAGCCGGGTGTCGTCAGCAACACCATCCCGAACGACGTCGAATTGCCTCTGCTGCTCGACAAGGCTCGCCCCATCAACGAAGTCGTGCGTGTGGACTATTTTATTCCGGGTTGTCCGCCCTCGGGGGATGCCATTTTTAAATTTTTGACGGACCTCATTGCCGGCCGCACCCCGCGCTTGGACTACCAACAAATGCGGTTCGATTAGCCAGTTTCCATCCGGAAACTGCTGCGCGCCGCACATCGTCGGTCGGCCTCCCTCAAAATACTCCGAGTATTCCTCAGTCGGCCTTCCTAGCTTTGCGGCGCTCGCGACGTTCCCGGATGGAAACTAGCCTGGAGAGAAACCATGTTTGAACTTGAAAATGCCAAAACGACTCAGGGTCTGCGTCGTATCGCTATCGACCCCGTCTCTCGTGTCGAAGGGCACGGCAAAGTCACCCTGTTGCTCGATGAGCAAAACAGAGTTCACCAAGCGCGCCTGCACATCGTCGAATTTCGAGGCTTCGAGGTCTTCATCAAAGGCCGCCCCTATTGGGAAGTCCCCGTCACGGTGCAACGCCTTTGCGGCATTTGCCCTGTTAGCCACCACCTGGCTGCCTGCAAGGCCATGGACGTCATCGTTGGCGCCAAACAGCTGACGCCAACGGCAGAAAAGCTCCGCCGCCTCATGCACTACGGGCAAATCGTCCAGTCCAACGCCGTGCACTTCTATCACCTGGCTTCGCCGGACTTATTGCTGGGTTTTGATAGTGAGGTGACCCAGCGCAACATTGTCGGTGTCGCCATGAAATACCCCGACATCGCCAAACAAGGCATCCTCCTGCGCAAATATGGCCAGGAGGTCATCCGCCATACGGCCGGCAAACGCGTTCACGGCACGGGCGCCATTCCCGGGGGTGTCAACAAAGCCTTGACTGCGGCCGAGCGCGACGAGCTGAAGAAAGACCTCCCGCAGCTCATTGAGTGGGCCCAAGGCGGCGTGGAGCTGGTACAGCGTCTCTTTGAAGCGGACCCCTCCTTCTTTCGCAGTTTTGGCCTATTTGAATCCAATATGATGGGCATGGTCCGCGAGGATGGAGCTTTGGACCTCTATCACGGCGATTTGCGCGTCAAAGACGCCAAGGGCAACCCCATTCTCGACCGTTTCAACTACGAAACCTATTCGCAGGTGCTCCGGGAAGAAGTGAAACCTTGGAGCTACATGAAATTCCCCTATATTGAAGAATTGGGGCCTGAGAAAGGTTGGTATAAAGTCGGCCCGCTTGCCCGCGTGCAGACGTGTGACTTCATTCCTTCGCCACTGGCCGAAGCTGCGCGGAAAATCATGCTGGCCATCGGTAACGGCCAACCCGTGCATTCCACGCTGGCTTACCATTGGGCGAGAATCATCGAAGTCCTTCATGGTCTGGAAGTCATTCAAAGCCTGTTGGATGATCCGGACTTGCTCGGCAAGGACCTGACTGTCAAAGGCGAGCGCCAGGAAGAAGGTGTGGGCGTCATTGAAGCGCCGCGCGGCGTGCTCATCCACCACTATAAAGTCAACGAGGATGACCAGGTCACCATGTGCAATTTGATTGTGTCCACGACAAATAACAATCAGGCCATGAATACCGCCATCCGCTCCGTCGCCAGGCAGCACTTGGATCGCCGCGTTATCTCCGAAGGCTTGCTCAACCACATCGAGTGCGCCATCCGCGCTTATGATCCCTGCCTCTCCTGCGCCACTCACGCACTTGGAAAAATGCCGCTGCAAGTGGAGCTTCTCGACGCTGAAGGCAAGTGCCTGAGCCTCCTCCGCCGCGACTCCACCGGCAACCTCCATACCTCGGACGTGAATGTCTGAAACGCTTCTTACTGCCTGGGGCAATACCAGCCGAGGCGATGACGCATTGGGCCCATGTCTCTTTCAGCGCTTGGAGGCGTGGGCTTTGTCGTCGGGGATGGCCGGGCGGTTTGAGTGGGTTCTAGACTTTCAATTGCAAATAGATCATGCCCTCAACCTCGAGGGCAAAACGCTGGCTCTCTATATCGACGCAGGTCAAGATACCCCGGCGCCTTTCTCCTTCTCTCCCATTTTTCCCCTCAAACAGCCGTGGCACACCACCCACGCCATGCCACCCGAGTCCGTGCTGGCTGTCTTTGAACGTATTTCTCAAAAACCGCCATGTCCTTCCTTCACGCTGTGTTTAAAGGGCGAAGACTTTGGACTTCGAGAAGGGCTTTCTGCGGCAGCTCAAAACTCCCTCGAATGTGCCCTGATTTTTGCGCAGAAATTGCTGGAAAATCCAACTCCCGAAGCCTGGCTCGCCCTCGCCACCCCGCCTCCGTGACGAACCTCCCGTTTGATTGACACGTCCAGCGCTTGAGAGCGAGTTCAGAATCGATTCGCGCAGCAGGCTGTCGAACACGCTCTCAGTCTGTTCGGGCGCTGCTCGGAGCGCGGCGAATCCTGGCGCCGCTCCCGTTGCCGTCACCACGCTTCGAGTCGCCGCGGGCTTTGCCGTCGAGCGATCGCCGCCGTACGGGAGGCTCGCCAAATCGTCGCCCTCCCGAACGGCGATCTGCTCGTCGGCACGAGCGGCACGAAAGGCGCTTACGCATTTCCGGGCCTCGAGCCGAGGGTTCTTCCTCGCCGCCCATGGATCCTGGCACCAGACGAACGGCAAGTTCGTGGCCGCGCCGCGCGTCGTGCTCATCCCGATAAATGGCGATTCGCCGGTCAACGCCGTCGATTGGACGAACCCGAACACCCAGCGGACCGATTTCATCGGCGGGTTCCAACTCGCCAACGGCGTGACGCGCATCGGCAGACCCACGGGCGTCGCTGTCGGATCGCAGGGCAGTTTACCGCGGTCGCCCGGGCTAGTGTCTGCGGGGCCTCACTGAAGTCGCCGTATCGCACATGTCCGCAAAGCTCGTCTTTCGACGTCGCCAGAAAGCACCAAACACATGTCATCAAGTTGTAATTCATTGTCGAATCATTGGAGGCAGCATTGACCCGCGCGCGTCATCCGATCATCATCGGGCGATGAATTTTTCTCGCACTGCAGTTCGGACGTTCTTCGTCGCGGCGGTCACGCTTTTCGCGACGGGAGCGTGGGCCGACCCACCAAGAGACAACCACCCAGACAATAAGAGAGGCTCCGTCCCGCCGCCCCCGCCCCCCGGTCGTGGGCCCGTCGCGCCCCCGGGTCCCATGGGACCTCCGGGTCGTGGGGCCATCGCCCCGGGTCCCATGGCACCCCCAGGTCGTGGGATTGATGAGCGCGCCGCTCGCAGGGCCAAAGAGCAAGCCGAGGCGCGCCAGAGACTCGCGACTCAGTGGAAGGGGCCTCCCAATGACGCTCTGCGCCAAGAGCTGCGCACTCACGCCGACCGGATCGCTCGCCTCGAACGCATCAAGGTGGTCGCCGATATGGAACACGACAGGGTGAGCTCCGCCAAGGCGGCCCAGCTCATCGACAAGGAAAACATGCGTCACGACAAATGGATGAGAACCTACGGCCCGAGAGGTGGACGATGAAACGTTTGCTTGCACTCCTCACAGTCAGCCTCCTCGCGATCACGGCGTGCGAAAAAAAGTCGACGCCAGAGAGCGATGCGTCCAGCGCCGCCGCCGCCGCTGTCGATGCCGCCGCGCCCACGACAGCGCCTGCTGACACGGCCGCCGCCGCTGTCGATGCCGCCGCGCCCACGACAGCGGCTGCCGACACGGCCGCTGCTGTCGATGCCGCTGCGCCGGCCGCTACTGCTCCCACTGTCGCGCCTGCGATCGCAGACACCGACATCGCGACGCCTGCCGATTTCGAGGAGAAAGCCGAGACCTCGATCTCAAAGACGACCTACAAGTCCAGTCTGAGCTCCATCGAAGCCGAGCTCGCGAAGGAGTGATCGTGATCCGGAGAGACGGCGTGTCCGCGTCGTCTCTCCGGGCTAAGAGCGTGTAGGGCAGCCTGCTGCGCAAATCGATGCGTCGGTTGGGCGCTGCGGTGCCTGCGCACGTACGAAAAGTACGCTTACGCGGGCTCCTCGCGCTCCGCCCTAGCCTCGATTCGCTCGCGACGGCTGGCGAACACGCTCTAACGGTTCCGCGCGGATCATCGGTGGAGCTGCGCCAATGCGGGATGCGCGACTGCCCTGCCTGCTCGCTTTTCTGCGATGAGATATGCCGTGTTGATAAGCCCGACGTGCGAGAAGGCCTGGGGGAAGTTCCCGAGCTGGCGATGCAAATCCGGGTGGTACTCCTCGGCCAGAAGGCCAAGGTTGCTGGAGAGAGAGATGAGGCGCTCGAGGAGGGCCTCGGCCTCATCGAGACGGCCGACCATCGCGTAGTTGTCAGCGAGCCAGAAACTGCAAATAAGAAATGTTGCTTCGTGGCCCGGCAGTCCGTCCACGCCGGTTTCGGTCGAATAACGAAGAACGAGCCCGTCCCAGGTGAGGCCTTTCTCAATCGCCGCAACGGTGGAGAGCATCCGGGGATCATCGGCGGGCAAGAAACCCATGTGCGGGATCAAGAGAACGCTCGCATCGAGGGCCTCTGAGCCGTACGACTGAGTGAAGGCACCAACGCGCTCGTTGAAGCCTCTCTGGAGGAGATCGCTGCGAATCTGCTCACGAAGCGCGCGCCAGCGAGGGAGCCGCTTCTCGAGTCGGTGTTGTCCTCCGACACCGAAGTCCTCGATCATCCTCACCGCCCGATCGACCGCCACCCAGGTCATTAGCTTCGAGTGCGTGAAGTGGCGATGACCTCCACCACGGACCTCCCAGATCCCTTCATCCTTCCTTTGCCAGGCCTGCTCCACGAAGTCGACGATCGCGAGGATGGGCCCCCAGGTGTCGGGTAAATCGGGGATATTGTGGATATGTGCATCGTACAGCGTGTTGAGCACCTCGCCGTAGACGTCGAGCTGAAACTGATCGTAGGCACCGTTGCCGATGCGCACGGGTCGGGAGTCCTCGTAGCCGGGGAGCCACGGAAGCTCGATCTCGTGGAGGCGGTGCTCGCCAGCGACGCCGTACATGATTTGGAGTTGAGCCGGGGCACCCGCGACCGCTCGCATCAACCAATCACGCCATTGCCTTGCTTCGTCGAGGAAGCCGCATCGCATGAGCGCGTCGAGCGTAAGGGTCGCGTCGCGCAGCCAGCAATAGCGATAGTCCCAGTTACGAACGCCGCCGAGCTCCTCGGGGAGCGACGTCGTCGGCGCAGCAACGATCCCGCCGGTCGGCTCGTGCGTGAGCGCCTTCAGCGTGAGCAGCGATCGCACGACGGCATCACGAAAGCGGCCTTGATAGCAGCATCGACCCGTCCAATCTCGCCAGTGGCGCTCCGTCCGTTCGACCTCCTGATCTGCGTCGATGGGAAACGCAGGAGGAGGCTCGTGCGATGGGTAGAACGTGAGCGCGAACGCGAGGCGCTCGCCCGCGCGAGCGACGAAGTTTGCCTCCATTCGCGCGGCGTCCCAGTCCGGTTCGAGCGGCACCGGGCTGCAGAACAAGAGCGAACTCGGTCCCGACGTCAGCGTGGCTCGATTTCCATCGACCTTGATCCACGGAACATGGGCGCCGTACCCGAAACGCACCTTCAGGTCGGCGTGCATTGGCACTTCTCCTTCGAGCCCCTCCACAACCCGGATGATGTCGTGTCCTGATTTGCCCGGAGGCATGAAGTCGATCACGCGAACACGTCCCCCGTTGCATGCGATCTCGGTCTCGAGGATCAAGGTGTCCGGTCGATAACGCCTCTCCATGCTCCGGATCGCCGCGGCGGGCCGTATCGCCCAGTACCCGTGCTGATCTAGGCCAAGCAGCTTTGCGAAACACGCATCGGAGTCGATTCGCGGCAGACAAAGCCAGTCGATCGAACCGTGGCGCGAGACCAGAGCAACGGTGGTGGCGTCGCCGATGAGTCCGTAGTCTTCGATGAGGGCTGCCATGCGCGAGGATCATGGGCACGCGTTCCTTCGCCGCAATGAGGCGGACCGGCGCGGATCGATGCATGAGCCTTCGATCTCCGGTGATGGTGTGACGGTACGCTCGATGCTTCGTGCTCGTTTCGAGGAGTCGACGATGCGAGCAATGGCGGTCTTCCCCAATCGACGTGAGCTGAAGATCATCGATGTCCCGGTGCCCGTCCGGCAGGGTGAGCGCGACGTGATGGTGCGGATCCGCGAGGTCGGGATCTGCGGCACGGACCGCGAGATCAGCGAGTTTCACTACGGAACGCCCGCATCTGGAACCGATCGGCTCGTTCTCGGCCACGAAGCGCTAGGCGAGGTCGTCGAGGTTGGTCCGAGCGTTCGCACGCTCGCGCCCGGCGATCTCGTTGCGCTAACGGTTCGTCGACCGTGCAACGTGCCTGAATGCCTGGCTTGTCGCGCGGGTCGTTCGGATTTTTGCGTCACCGGGAAGTTCAGCGAGCGAGGGATCCACGGCGCCGACGGGTATTTGACCGAGCTCGTCGTCGAAGACGAGCATTACGTCGTACGCGTGCCGCGCGTGCTCGCTGACGTCGCGGTCCTGGTCGAGCCGCTCACCATCGCTGCCAAGGCAGCCGTTGATCTCGATACGATCCTGCGGCGCTATCCCTGGGAGCCGATGGGTCTTCGGGCGCTCGTGCTGGGCGGTGGTCCCATCGGCTTGCTTGCGGCAATGACGCTCGTGGCGCGCAACGTTAAAACATTCGTGTACTCGCTCGAGCCGGCCAACAGTGATCGCGCCGAGCTCACTCGCTCGATCGGAGCCGAGTACGTCTCTGCTCGCGACACGTCCGTCGCCGACCTCGTCTCGCGCATCGGCGCGGTGGACGTCGTGTTCGAGGCGGTGGGGACGGCGAAAGTCGCGTTCGGCGCCGTCTCGTGCCTGGCGCCGAACGGCGTCTTCATCTTGAGCGGCGTCCCCGCTGGCGGCAAAACCATCGAGATCGATCTCGACGGCATCATGCGAGACATCGTGCTGAAGAATCAGGTGCTCTTCGGGACGGTGAATGCATCCCGCGCCTCGTTCGAAGCAGCGATCCAAAAGCTGGAGCAGTTCATGGGACTGTTCCCTGCCGCCATACGAGGCCTGATTACACACCGAGCGAAGCTCGAGGACGTCCCCGAGCTCCTGCGTCACCCGAGCGGCATCAAGCAGGTCGTCGTGCTCGCGTCGTGAGTGAGCGGGCAGGGGCCGTGGGCGCGCGAAATGCACCCCCGGGGTTCGCCATGAATACGGAAGAACCGTGGATCGACGTCGCCGTGCCGATTCGCAATGGAATGCTGCATTGGCCAGGCGATCCTGCGATCGCCATCCGCCAGACGAAGCACCTCGAGCGCGGTGATGACGCGACGGTCTCAGACATCTCGTTTGGGGCGCACACCGGAACGCACGTGGATGCTCCGATTCATTTCTTCGTCCATGGTGCGGGCGTGGATCGTATTGGCTTCGAGCGGCTGATCGGACCGGCTCGAGTTGTCGACGTCGGCGATGTCGATCGGATCGAGCCGAGCGACCTCGACGACATCCGCGCAAACGATCGCATCCTGTTCAAGACACGCAATTCGCGTCACTGGGGCGAGGAGGGCTTTCGCCCCGACTTCACGTATTTGACCACGGAGGCGGCTCGCTTCTTGGCCGAGCGGGGTGTGTGGACGATTGGGATCGATTACCTGTCGATCGGAAGTGCGGAAGCCGGCGTACAGACGCACAAGGCTCTCCTCGATGTGGGTATCTGCATCATCGAGGGATTGGATCTGTCTCGGGTTGAAGGCGGCTTCTACGATCTCATCTGCCTGCCGCTGCGTCTGGAAGGCCTGGATGGAGGTCCCGCCCGGGTCGTTCTTCGCCGCCGCGCGGCGCAAGCGATGAATGCGGAGAGGGGGAGCAAATGACCTGCGAATTGTGGAAGCTCAGAAGTCAGGAACTCCGGGGCGTCAACTTCCAAGGGGACGCGCTCCGCATGGGGATGAATTGGACCGAGGAGGATCTCGGCAAGCCGCAGATCCTCGTCGACAGCGCGTATGGCATGGGGCATCCGGGGACCTTCCACTTCCGGCCCCTCATCGAAGAGATTTCGAATGGCGTCTTCGAAGCAGGAGGAAAGCCTGGCGTATTTACCGTCAGCGACATCTGCGACGGCGTCGTGCAAGCGACGAGCGGGATGAGTTACTCGCTCGTGTCTCGCGACGTCATGGCTGCGATGATCGAGATCCACGCGCTCGGGCATCCCCACGACGGCATGGTGCTTCTCTCGGGCAATGACAAGTCGGTCCCCGCGCACCTCGTTGCGATCGCACGCTGCAATCTGCCAGCGATTCACGTACCGGGAGGCACGCAGCTCAACGCGCCCAATTACTTCACGTCGAACAGGCTCTGGCCGCTCGGAATGCACGTCCAGCAACGCGAAGCCACGAAAGAGGAGTTGTTCGAGAAACAGAAAAACGCTTGCCCAACCTGCGGGGCCTGCCAGTTCATGGGGTCGGCCTCCACGGGTCAGGTCCTCGCCGAGGCGCTCGGGCTCGCGCTGCCAGGCTCCGCGCTGATCCCGGCGCCGCTCACGATGCTCCTGCGCTATGCGCGCGCTGCCGGCAAACAGATCCTGAAGCTCGTACAGCAGAACCTCCGGCCACGCGACATCCTCACGCGCAACGCGTTCGAGAACGCAATTGCCGTTCACGCCGCGATTGGCGGATCGACGAACGCGCTCCTCCACGTGCCAGCCATTGCGCACGAACTCGGGATCGACATCAGCGTCGACGACTTCGATCGGATCCACAGGCGCGTGCCCGTCCTGGCGAACGTGAAGACCACGGGCAAGTACCCGGTCGAGTACTTCTACTACGCAGGCGGAGTCCCGAGGATCATGCTGGAGATGCGCGATCTCTTGCACCTCGACTGCATCACGGTGACCGGCAAGACGCTGGGGGAGAACCTCGACGAAATCGCGAAGTCGAGTTTCTTCGATGAGCGCCTTGGCTACCTCCACAACTATCGCATTCCGGCAACGGAGATCATCAGGCCGCGCGCCGAGCCTTTCTACCGAGAGGGCGGCCTCGCCATCCTGCGAGGCAACATTGCGCCCGCCGGAGCCATGATCAAAGCGTTCACGGTACCGAAGGAGATGCACGTCCACGTTGGCCCAGCGCGCGTCTTCGATCGGGAGACGGAATGCCTCGACGCGCTGAAGCGGCACGACATCGTGCCCGGCGACGTGATGGTGATTCGGTATGAGGGTCCGCGCGCGAACGGCATGCCGGAGATGTACTTTGCCTCTGCGGTCCTCGACGCCGATCCCGTCCTTGGTCAGTCGACGGCGCTCATCACCGACGGGCGTTACTCGGGCGCGATGAAGGGGCCATGCATCGGCCACGTGTCACCGGAGGCGGCCGACGGAGGGCCGATCGGTCTCGTAGAGGAGGGGGATCTCATCGAGATCAACATCCCCGAGCGCAGGCTCGCGATCGTCGGGCTCCATGGACGTAAGGCCACGGAAGCGGAGATCACGCGCGCGCTCGGGGAACGGCGTGCGCGCTGGACTCCTCCGCCTCCGCGTCACACTTCGGGAATTTTGGGGCTTTACTCGAGAGTCGCGACCGCGGCCTCTTACGGTGGCTCGCTGACGCCGCCCTCCGCCGGCGGGATGTTTCCGTCGCCACAGCCGCCCGGCACACCTCCGGAGGAGGCTCGTCCGGCCGCTCCGAAGGCAGCCGCGCCCAGCGCTCCGAAGGGCCGCAGAGGGGAGCGCGTCAAGGTGGTCGTTCTCGACTACGACTTCGGGGACGTCGACATCGAACGATCCATCCTCGAAGGTGCGGGTTTCGACCTCGTTGCGGCACAGTGCAAGACCGATGACGAGGTCATCGCCGCGGCGCACGACGCGTACGGGGTGTTCTGCCAGTACGCACAGGTGAGCGCCCGCGCGATCGCGGCATTGTCGCATTGTTCTGTCATCGCTCGCTACGGTACCGGCGTCGACATCGTCGACGTGGAGGCCGCCACGAAGCATCGAATCCAGGTCACGAATGCGCCGAGTAGCTGGTGCTCCGACGAGGTCGCCGACCACGCAGTGACGCTGTGGCTGGCGGCAGCACGGAGGATCCCGAGGTACGACGCGGCAACGCGACGTGGCGAGTGGCACTGGCAGACCGGCAAGCCGATCCATCGATTGCGCGGCAGCGTGTTTGGGCTGCTCTCGTTCGGCGCGATCGCTCGCTCGATAGCCGATCGAGTGCGTCCCTTCGGCGTCGAGCTCTGGGCGCACGATCCCTTTGTCGATCCCGACAAACTCCGCGCAGAAGGTGTCCGGCCGGTCTCTTTCATGGAGCTCGTGGAAGGCTCCGACCATCTCATCATTCAGTCGCCCCTCACCGAGGAGACACGCGGTCTCTTCGATGAGGACACGCTTCGTCGCATGAAGCGAAGCGCGATCCTCGTCAACACCGCGCGCGGGCCCATTACCCCCGACCACGCGCTCTATCGCGCGCTCAAGGAAGGCTGGATCGCCGGAGCTGCGCTCGACGATCTCGAAGAAGAGCCCGCAAAGCGACGCGACTGGAAGCCAGACAATCCGCTGCTGCAGCTCGACAACGTGATCGTGACGCCGCACGCGGCTTATTACTCCGAAGAGTCGATTCACGCGGTGCGCACCATCGCCGCGAGCGAGATCGTGCGCGTGCTGACCGGGCAGCGTCCGCGCTACCCGGTGAACGTCGTGGAGGACGTTGAAAGGGACAGCGCATGAGGCTCCCTTTGCGGGTCGACACGCTCCAAGCGATCGAAAGACAGCGCGTCGTTGCCGTCGTCCGTTTGGACGACGCAGCGCGCCTTCTGCCCGTGATCGAGGCTTTGGCCGCGGCCGACGTTTGCGTCGTCGAAGTCACGGTGACGATTCCGGGCGCGCTCGAAGCGATGGCGGGGATGAAGTCCAAGCTCGACTCGCGGGTCGTGGTCGGTGCGGGCAGCGTGCTCGACTCCGAGACGGCGCGCCTGGCCATCCTCGCGGGCGCACGGTTCGTGGTCGGACCAACGTTCTCCCCGGCCGTCCTTTCCTTGTGTCATCGCTACGATGTCCTCGCGATCGCTGGGGCGTACACGCCAACGGAGATTGTGGCGGCATGGGAGGCGGGTGCCGATCTGGTCAAGGTATTTCCGGCCGGCAGCCTTGGCCCACGTTATCTGAAGGATCTTCTCCAGGGACCGCTGCCTCAATTACGGCTCGTGCCAACGGGAGGAGTGACTGCGGACAATGCCGCCGCGTATCTTGCGGCCGGGGCGTTCGCCGTTGGTGCCGGCGGGGATCTCGTCCAGCGCGATGCCGTGGCGAGAGGTGATTACGCACGCATCACCGAGCAGGCTCGCCGCCTCGTACGCGCGGTCCGCGAGCCACAGGAGGGGTAAGCGATGAAAGGGAAACCGAAGGCCGTCACGTTCGGCGAGCTCCTGCTCCGACTGAGCCCGCCCGGACACGAGCGGTTCATGCAGTCGCCCACGCTGCAGGCGAGCTTCGGCGGCGCGGAAGCGAACGTCGCCGTCAGCCTGGCGCAGTTTGGTTTGGATAGCCATTTCATCACTCGATTACCAACGAACGCGATAGGCGATGCGGCGGTGCGGGCGCTCCGAGCCGAGGCCGTCAACGTGGACTCCATCCGGCGCAAAGGCGAACGCATCGGCATCTACTTCGCCGAGAGCGGCGCGAGCCAGCGTCCGTCGTTCGTGGTCTACGATCGCGCCCATTCGGCTTTGAGCGAGCTCGAACTAAGCAGCATACCCTTGGATTTGGATGTCGCCTGGGAGGACGAACTCCGCGGAGCAAGCTGGTTTCACACCTCGGGCATCACCCCGGCTCTCAGCAAGGACCTGGCGGACTTCACGGGGATCGCGCTTGCAACGGCGCGCAAATGCGGCGCCAGAGTGAGCTTCGACATCAATTACCGGAGCAAGCTGTGGACCGAGGAGGAGGCACGCCAGGTCCTCCGGCCGCTCATGCAGCACGTGAACGTCTTGATCGCGAACGAGGAGCACCTGCTCACGCTGCTCGGTATGCCGATCGAACGTTCGCCTGAACCCACCGCGCACGTGCCCGAGGAGGTGGTGCGCGACGCTGCGGCGCGCGTCGTTGCCGAATACGGCATCGAGCAGGTGGCGATCACCCTGCGCGAAAGCTTGTCGGCGAGCGAGAACGGATGGAGCGCGCTCCTCTACGATGCCCAGACCAAGACACTGCATCGAGGACCCAAGTACTTCGTCACGCTCGTCGATCGTATCGGTGGCGGTGACGCCTTTGCTGCCGGGCTCATCTTCGCGATCCTCGACGGTCGGTCGCCCGAAGATGCGTTGAGGTTCGCAATCGCGGCGGGAGCACTCAAGCTGACCATCGTAGGCGACTTCAATCACGTCTCCGTCGAAGAGGTCGAACGCATGGCTGCCGGCGACGCAAGCGGTCGAATGAGACGATAGAGACGATAGAGGAGAGGAGTTCGTTGGATGGGTATGGAAACCAAACGCATTCCGGATCTCCCGATTCTGGCCAGTCGCGTCGGTCTCGGAACGTGGGCCATGGGTGGCTTTCAGTGGGGCGGCAGCAACGACGACGAGTCTGTTCGAACGATCCACGCGGCGCTCGATCTCGGCATCACCCTCCTCGACACGGCGCCGGCTTATGGCTTCGGACACTCCGAGGAGGTCGTCGGACGGGCCATCGCAGAGCGAGGCCAGCGCGATCGTGTCATCCTCGCCACCAAAGTCGGTCTCGAGCGTCGTGGCGATGCGCTGTTCAGGAATGGAACACGAAAGCAGATCCTCGAAGAGGTCGAACTCTCGCTGTCGCGGCTCCGCACGGACTACATCGATCTTTATCAGGTCCACTGGCCCGATCCGCTCACCCCCTATGAGGAGACGGCCGAGGCCCTTTTCGATTTGAAACGGGAAGGGAAGATCCGAGCGATTGGCGTCTCAAACTATTGCATCGAGGCAATGGAACGCTTCGGCCGCGTCGCGCCGATCGCCTCGGCGCAGCCGCCGCTCAACCTCTTCGAAAGGGAAGCCGAGCACGACATCCTCCCGTGGTGCCGGAAGCACGATGTCGCGACCTTGACGTACGGCGCGCTCTGCCGCGGGCTCTTGAGCGGCGCTATCCATCGGGACACCCAGTTCTCCGGCGACGATCTCAGGAGAGTGGATCCAAAGTTCTCGCCGCCACGATTCGATCAATATCTCGGGGCCGTCGAGCTCCTCGATCGGTACGCGCACGATCGGTACCACTCGGGGGTGCTTGCTCTCGCGGTGCGTTGGGTGCTCGATCAACCCGGTGTTTCCGTGGCGCTCTGGGGCGCACGGCACCCGAAGGAGCTCGCGCCCCTGCACGAAGTGATGCGATTCCGTCTCGATGACGAGGCCCGTGCCCACGTCGAGGCGGTGCTGGCCGAAACGATCCGCGATCCGGTGAGCCCCGAGTTCATGGCGCCGCCGGAGCGGCCAGCAAAAGCCTAAATCGCTTTCAAGCCACGCGGGACCGCTTTCAAGTTGACGCGAGGTCGAGGCGGGGCCGAGGAGCGGACCGGAATAGCCTGTTCTGGCTTTGAGGACCGCACCGCAGGCCCCAACGAGGAGATCGCGTCAAATCGAAAGCGGTCTACTTTGCCGGAAACAAATGGCGCTGTAGCCAGGCCGGCAACTCCCGCAAATCAGCCCACACTTCGCGCGCGCTCGAGTAGCGGAAGGCCTCGCGCCTTCGAAGCATCTTCGCAATCAGATTGCCGAGTGGCGTGCCGATCGCCTCGGCGCGCTGGCGCGGCTCTCCCTCCGCGACCTGCCGAACGAGCTCCTGGTAAGGCACGTCCATCTGAATGGCGGGTTCACCCGTAAGCATCCAATAGAGCAGAAGGCCTACCTGGTAGAGATCGCTCTGGCGACTGGTGTATCCCGTGGCGAGAATTTCCGGCGCCATAATCGCGTGGTGCACCACGTTCGGGCGGACTGCGGACATCCCGCGAAGTTCGTGGCTAATACCAAAATCGCTGATCTTTACGGTGGGGCGATCGTTGTGCGTGATGAGGACGTTGCCTGCATGCAAGTCGTCGTGCACGACCTCATTGTCGTGGAGAAACTGCACGGCGGCGAGAAGCTGCCGAGAGATCTCGATGACGAGCCCCTCTTGCATGGGCGAACCAAGCATATCTTTCAGCGCATGGTCGCAGCGCTCGAGCGCGAGATAATAAAGATGTCCTTGTTCGAAGGAGTCATAGATATAGACAACATTCGGGTGCCTCAGCGAAGAGAGCCGTTGCACCTCGCGCGCCCATTCGGCTTGCACTTCCGCATATGGCCGATTCGCCGGCCGCACCATCTTCAAGGCGTAGATCTGGTCGAACGGACCGATGCACTCGTAAACGGCGCCGAACTCCCCCGAGCCGATGATGTCGCGCACCACGTAACTGCCGCGCGTGCTCGTGAGCGTGGTGCCGACTTTTGGATATTGCACCATGATGCGTGGGGCTGCGCAGGGCACGTGAAAGGTCGCAGCCGTTTGCGGCGCGGGCACGGGCGCTACCGGCAACGCGACCTGCATGGCTGGAATGGTCCCCGTGCCGAGGCGCTGTGTGTTCGCGGGCGGTGTCGGGATTGGTCCTTGCGCCGCGGAGTAACCTCCTGGTTGCGTGGGGTACACGGGGCTTGCTTCCGTGCCGTGCCCGCCCGGAGGCCGCCGAAAATCACTCACGATAGCGACTGTACCATAAGGTGTTCGAACCGCGCGCTCGCTCCGCCGCCTTCTCGTGCGCAGCAGGCGGGGAAGGCCCGTGACTGCTAGGCTGGCGCCGCATGAATTCGACATCTCTTTCTTTGCGGGCGAAATCTGGGGCAATCGCGCCGTGACTTTACGTGTTTTGCGGCTCTTCCTCGCGGCATCCGCCTCCGCGCTCGCCATCGTTGGAATTTCGGGCACTGCGCTTGCGCAGCCTGCGTCGGCTGGGGCACCCGTGATCGCGCCGGTGCCGGGACAGCCGGCGCCCATTACCCCTTCAACGATGAACCCGCCCGTCGCTCCGCAGGTTGCGCGTCCTGCCACGCCGGCTCCCGGGGCTACCTTGCCGCCGCTTCCAAAGATCGACGTCAAGGATGACATGCTCACACCCGTGCCCGCAGCCAAGCGCCAACTCTCCGACTGGCGCGATGCGCTGGCACTCATGCATGCAAGATCCACGGATCTCGCGACGGCGTACGCCGAGGTGCGCCGCGCCGAAGCGCAGACACGCACGGCGCTCTCCGCCGTGCTGCCGACCATCAACGCGACGGGAAGCCTCCCTCATCAATTCATCACGCGTGAGACGGCGGCTTTCGCGGGCGCGGCCGCAAGCGAAACGAGCACGCTCAAAACACCGCAGAGCGACTACGTTTCGGGCAACATCACGCTCTCGCAGTCGCTCATCAACGTGCAAGCGTGGCATGCGATCGGCACGGCCAAGAAGAACGAAGAGGTTCAAGGACTCTCCGCCGACGACACGATGCGCACGATCACGCTGAACCTCGCAACGTCGATCATCGGCGTCGTTGCAGCGGAGCGTATCGCGGAACTCAATCGCGTTGGCCTGCGCAGCTCCCTCGAGCAGCGTGAGATCACCGCGCGCAAACGTAACCTCGGAACGGCAACGGGCCTCGACGTCGTACGCGCCGATCAGGACGTCGCCAATGCGCGCGCCACGCTCGTGACCGGCGACGAGTCGCTCCGCAAAGCGCGCGAGGCACTCGGTCTCGCGCTCGGCTTGCCCGAGGCGATCGGTGTGCCGCCCACGATGAAACTCGACGACGTTCTCGGTGGCGCCGTGCACTCGTGTCCGGCGCTGGAACACCAGGACGATCGGCCCGACATTGCGGCCGCCAAAAAGCGCGTGGAGGTGGCTGAACGCAACGTCCACGACGTGGAGCTCTCCTTCTTGCCGACGCTGTCGCTCGGCAGCACGCTCTCGACAACGACCCAAAATACGGGTTCCGCTCCGAATACCACGTGGAGTGTGCAAGGGGTTTTGTCGTTCCAGATCTGGGACGGCGGCGCGCGTTACGGTGCGCTGCGCAACAATCGCGCGTTGCGCGACGAAGCGGGCTATGCGCTCGAGGCCGCTCAGCGCTCGGTCACAATCCAGATCGAGCAGGCGCGCCGCAACATCGGTGTTGCGGAAGCATCGCTCGAAGTTGCTCGGCAGGCTCGGGATCTCGCGTCGCAAGTCGACCAGCTAACCCGAATTTCGTATCAGGTAGGTCAGGTGACGAGCCTCGAACTCGTCATCGCTGCTTCGTCGCTTCGGCAGGCGGAAATCGAGCTCGCGCTCCGCGAGTTCGACGTTGTGAGCGCCCGCCTCGCCGCGCTCTTTGCGCTCGCGCGCTGCACTGGTGCTTCATGAAAAAGTATGTCGGTTGGATTGTTGCTCTCGTTGTCGTCGCGGGCATTGTGTTTGGCATCGTTCGTTGGCAGAAGGCGCGCGCCGCTCCGGACATCACGTGGAAAACGGTGCCCGTCGAGAAGCGCAAAATCTCCGCGCGCGTCACGGCAAGCGGCACCCTCTCGGCCACCGTCACGGTTCAAGTCGGCGCGCAAGTCAGCGGCCGCGTTGCGAAGCTGACTGCGGATTACAACTCCATCGTCAAGAAAGGCGAGCTCATCGCGAAGATCGACCCACAGCTTTTTCAGGCTGCGGTCGAGCAAGCGAATGCAAATTACGTCCAAGGGAAGGCTGGCGTCGCGAGCGCAAAGGCCAAACAGAAGGATGCCGAGCTCGTGCTGGTGCGTACTCAGGCACTCGCCGAGCAATCGCTTGCGTCCGCCGCCGATCTCCAGACCGCGGAAACGAACGTGACTGTTGCCAAGGCGTCGACCGACTTGGCCGTTGCGAACCTTGCGCAAGCGGATGCCTCGCTCCATCAGGCGCAGGTCAATCTCTCGTACACGGACATCTTCTCGCCCATCGACGGAACGGTGATCTCGCGTAGCGTCGACGTTGGGCAGACCGTGGCCTCGTCGCTTCAGGCGCCGGTTCTCTTCACCATCGCGGAAGATCTGCGAAAGATGCAGGTGCACACGAACGTGGCCGAGGGTGACGTCGGGCGCCTGGCAGAGAACATGGACGCAACGTTCACCGTGGATGCGTATCCTGGGCAAACCTTCAAAGGCACGGTGGGCCAGATCCGCAATGCCGCGCAGACCGTGCAGAACGTCGTCACGTACGATGCGGTGATCGACGTCGACAACACCGATCAGCGCCTGCGTCCGGGCATGACTGCAACGGTAACGATCATCTACGCAGAACGCGATGACGCCATTGCCGTTCCGAATGCAGCGCTCCGTTTCCGTCCGCCACCGGAGGCTGCGGCGGCGGTCGGCAGCGCGGCGGAGCCGCCTGGTTCGGGCAGCGCCGTCGCCTCTGCATCGGCGCCGCGCCGGCAGAGGCCGCCGGGCAGCGGTGGCAGTGGCGGCGGTGGTGGCAGCAGCAAATCGGAGGGTGTCGAACGGCGCACGGTCTACGTCCAACGCGGTAGCACCCCGCAACCTGTCAATGTCGTTGCAGGTCTGTCCGACGGCACCGTGAGCGAGGTCGTTCGTGGCGACGTGAAGCCAGGCGATGAAGTCGTCGTCGACGTTGTCATTGCCGGCAAGGCCGCTCCTGCCGGCGCAGGCGGAGCGCCAGGCAGCAGCCCACCCCGCATGGGACGCATGTTCTAGCCCGCTTCCGCTTTGGCGCAATCTCGTCGTTGGGGCCTGCGGTGCGGTCCTCAAAGCCAAAACAGGCTATTCCGGTCCGCTCCTCGGCCCCGCCTCGACCTCGCGCCAAATCGTTTGCGGGCCATGGCATCAGAAAAAAGGATGTGTTCTAAATCATGGCCGATCCGCTCATCGCCGTTCACGACGTGCAGAAGATTTACAAGACTGGCGACGTCGAGGTTCATGCGCTCGGCGGCGTGTCGCTCGAAATCGTGCCGGGGGAGTTCGTTGCCATCATGGGCGCATCGGGCTCCGGCAAGTCGACGCTCATGAACATCCTTGGATGTCTCGATCGACCAACGCTCGGCACGTACATGCTCGCGGGGCGTCATGTGGCGAAGATGAACCGCGACGAGCTCGCCGAGACGCGCAACGAGGTTCTTGGTTTCGTCTTCCAGAACTTCAACTTGCTCGCTCGAACGAGTGCGCTCGAGAACGTCGAGTTGCCGCTCATCTACCGCGGAGTGCGAGCCAAGGAGCGCCATCGTCGTGCCGGCGCTGCGCTCGCACGCGTTGGCCTCGGACAGCGGCTCGATCACACCCCCGCGCAGCTTTCGGGTGGGCAGCAGCAGCGCGTTGCCATCGCGCGCGCACTCGTTGGTGAGCCGAAGGTGATCTTGGCCGATGAGCCCACCGGAAATCTCGACTCGAGGACGAGCACGGAGGTCATGGGGCTCTTCCAGGAGCTCGGCTCCGCCGGCATCACGGTCGTCCTCGTCACGCACGAACCGGACATTGCCGAATACGCGTCGCGCGTCGTTGTCGTGAAAGACGGTCTGATTCGCGAGGATACCCGGCAGACGCCGCGCGTCGCAGCGCCGCCACCAAAGGCGGGAGAGTCATGAATCCGCTCGTCACGCTCCGCATCGCGCTCCGTGCCGTCTTGCGCAACAAGATGCGTTCGTTTCTGACAACACTTGGCATCATCATCGGCGTTGCTGCGGTCATCGCCATGATGGCCATTGGCGCTGGCGCCAAAGCGCAAGTCGAGGCCGCCTTCTCCGCCATGGGAACGAACCTCCTCATCATCTTGCCCGGTTCCACGACGTCGGGTGGTTCGTTCGGCGGTTTCGGATCCATGCCCACGCTCACGTGGGACGACATGGCGGCGATCAAGGACGAGGTAGGCACGGTGCATCTCGTCGCTCCGTCGCTTCGCTCCACCCAATCGCTCGTGAGCGAAGAGATGAATTGGACGACGAGTGTGACCGGGACGACGCCTGAGTATTTCCAAATCCGCAACTGGCCAATGGCCCAAGGCGCGGGGTTTAGCCAACAGGACGTCGACAGCGGCACCAAAGTCGTCGTGCTCGGACAAACCGTCGTCGACCGACTTTACGGTACTTCGGCAAACCCGGTGGGTCAGTCCGTGCGTATTGGCAATACGCCATTTACGATCGTGGGCGTTGCCGACAAGAAGGGCCAGTCGCCAACGGGGCAAGATTATGACGACGCCTCCTTCATCCCTTCGACGACGTTTGCTCATCGCATTCAAGGCGGCCTCGGAAAGTTTCTCATTGGCCAGATCTACGTGCAGGCCACGAGCTCGGAGACCACACAGCGCGCCCTCGCCGATATCAAAACGCTTTTGCGCGATCGGCATCACCTGCCACCGGGAGCCGACGACGATTTTTCGATTCGAAATCTCGCCGAGATTGCCGGCGCGCAGCAGCAGGGAACCGAAACGATGACGACGCTGCTCGCGAGCGTTGCGGCAGTGTCGCTCATCGTCGGCGGAATTGGCATCATGAACATCATGCTCGTGAGCGTCACCGAACGAACGCGCGAGATTGGCGTGCGCATGGCCATTGGCGCCAAGCCCATGAGCATCTTGCTCCAATTCTTGATTGAGGCGCTCGTGCTGTCGATTGCCGGAGGCCTGATCGGGGTGTCGCTCGGTGTCGGCGTTGCCTGGTGGTTGGCGGCAAAGTTCCGATGGCCCATGGCTATCCAAGTCGACGTGATTGTCATTTCGGTTGGCTTCAGTGCGCTCGTCGGCATCGTGTTTGGCCTGTACCCCGCACGAAAAGCGTCGCAGCTCGACCCCATCGATGCCCTCCGCTACGAGTGATCGATGGCCCGCAGAGCCCCCGAGTCCGAAATCTTCAACGCCGCGTACTATCGCCGATACTACGGTGATCGCCGCACGCGTGTTCACGGCGCGACGGAAGTCGCGCGCCTCTGCACGGCCGTGACGTCGCTCCTCGACTGGTGGCAATTCCCTATCGATACCGTGCTCGATGTCGGCGCCGGTGTTGGGGTATGGCGTGATTGGTTTTCCAAACGAAGGCCCAAAACGAAGTATCGATCCATAGAAATAAGTCGCTATGCGTGCGAGACGTACGGCCATGAGCTCCGCGACATTGCCCGGTGGCGCGACCCGGCGGCGTACGATCTCGTTGTCTGTCAGGGCGTATTGCCCTATCTCGACGATGAGCAAGCGGAACGAGCCATTGACAATCTTGGCGCGATGACAGGCGGGTTTCTCTATCTCGAGGCGATTACCAAGAAGGATCTGCGTAACGTCGTCGACGACGTCAAGACGGACATCGAGGTATACGCTCGAACGGGCGTTTGGTATCGAAAGCGACTCGAACGACACTATATGTCTGTCGGTTGTGGTCTCTGGGCCAAGAAGGGCACCCCCGTTTTATTCTATGAGCTCGAACGCATTTGCTAGCCTCGGGTGTGCTGCGTTGATTGGATTCGTTTCGACGGGTTGCGCAACGGCAGCCAATTCGCGTGCTGTCCCGCCCGCGCCGCTCGACGATATCCCGCACGACAGACGTTCGGCTGCGAGATATTCGGAGGCCGTCCAGATTCAGGTCAATAATGCGGCCGCCGATTTCTGCACGGGGGTTCTCCTCGCGCCGAATGTCGTTCTCACGGCATCGCATTGTATCGTATTCAATCCCAATGACGATGGCGGAGGGCCACACGGAACGTGGACCGTGCAAGCCCCTTTTGCCGAGGGCGGTGCGCAAATTCGAACGGCCTCATGGGCCGAACCCATGGACATCGCGTTTTATAGTCTTCACAAAGAGGATTACGATGCGTGCGGCAAAAGTCTGCACGATGTCGGATTGCTCTATCTCGATCAGCCGATGACGGGTGTGAGGTTTCCCGAATTCTCTCGAACGCGCTATCCGACGACTCGAAATCAGGCAGTTTCGGCCGTCGTTCGAACCGCGGTGTTGCCGAACGCCGGGCTTGCCCTCACGCGTGCTGTCACGCTGCTGCCGGCAACGAGCGAATATCCCAACGACAACGTGACGATCCGCATGACCTATGGCGGCGACTCGGGCGGACCCCTGTTTCTCGAAGGGACGCATACGCTCGTTGGAACCGAGACGCGCTTCGATCCAACCAACCAGCTTGATTCTTGGGCGCGTCTCGACTCGGACGTCCACGACTTCCTTGTGAGCCGCGTGCACGCACACCGCAGCCCTCCCGCCGTAGGCGGGGCCGACAGCGCCGAAGGCGCCGTCGATGCCGAGATCGCGTCAAATCGAAAGCGGTCAGTCCGTTAAACCTTGCGCAAGCGTCCGCGGTTCGTCTCGAAAGAGGATTTCGACTTTGCGCGCGTCAAGGATACGGGTGACGACGCCCTCGCCGAACTTGGAGTGCTTGACGAGCTCGCCTTCCGCAAATGTCTCGCTCACGCGATATGGGCGGAAATCACGAATACCTTTACCGGAGGTAGCTTTTTCCCATTCACGCGCGCGGTCGAGAGCGGCCGCCGCCACTCTCGACGTGCCACGAGAGGACGGCGCCGGCGATCCCCTGGTTGTAGCGCGCGTGCTCGCTGACGGAGCTTTTTCGCCGGGTGCACGCGCGCGAAAATTGTGGTGAGACCCACACGTTGAACATTCGACGCGTGCTGGAACGGAACCGACCATCGCGATGACGCGGTGGTTCAGCACGAGCTTGCACTTGGTGCACCAGGCGTCGACCTCACCTCCCGCACGAAGCGGCTTACTCATATGTGTTTCCTATCAAATCATTCGCGGAACTTCGATGGCGTTCTTAGACCGCTTTCGATTTGACGCGATCTCCTCGTTGGGGCCTGCGCTGCGGTCAGTTGATGCCCCATCCGCGCGCTCGCTACGCTCGCTGCGCTGCCTTGTATGAACCGTCTGGTGGAAGCGAAGGGAATTGGTGGTCGAAGCGAGGAGGGGGCGCAGGGGAAGAGACG
>WQYX01000059.1 GCA_009781005.1 Polyangiaceae bacterium
GACCCTCGTCAACGCCATCCAGCGCGATGGTCGCCCCTGGACTCCCACTCTCCTTCCCACCCACGCGTGAACAAAATGGCCTTGACTCCAATCACACCTGCTTCCCCGTTCGTGCGCAGGAGGACGGCGCAGCCGGCCGACGAGCACGTGACAAGGGGAAGGCGGCCACGGCGTAGCCGTGGCGGTTGGGGCTACTTAACCCGGTCGAGTGCCAAGTTCAGCAACCCCACGTTGACGCGAGGCTCGCCGAGCACACCGAGATCGCGCCCTTCGGAGGAAACGCGCACGAGCTCTCGAACGCGCTCCTCCGAAAGCCCCCGCACGCGCGCGACGCGTGCAAGCTGGTATGCAGCCGCAGCGGGGCTGATGTGCGGATCGAGCCCGCTCGCCGACGCCGTGACGAGATCGACCGGAATAGCCGCCGTGTTGCCCGGATCCACCGCGCGCAACGCCGCGATCCGCGCCGCGATTCGAGTGTGAAGATCCGGATTCGTAGGACCGAGATTGGAGCCCCCCGAGCTCTCCGCATCGTACGGCGAGGGCGTCGTTGCCGACGGCCTGCCCCAAAAATATTTCGGATCGTTGAAAGGCTGCCCGATGACTCGCGACATGGTGGCCTTATCCCCCTCCATGACGAGGCTACCCCGCGACGCGGACGGAAATGCAATGCGAGCAATGGCCGTGATCGCGAGTGGATAGACAACCCCCGTGAGGAGAGTGAGCACGGCGAGCATTCCCACCGCCGGGCCGAGATGAGAAATCACAGAGTGAGATGGGGATGTGGTGGGGGTGGGCATGGCTCACGTGAGGTGGAGGACAACGAGGAGAAGGTCGATGATCTTGATCCCAACGAACGGAACGGCGATGCCGCCAAGACCGTAAAAAGCCAGGTTTCGCCGCAAAAGGGCTTCTGCACCGAGCGCGCGGTAGCGAATCCCGCGGAGCGCAAGCGGGATAAGAAAAACGATGATGAGCGCATTGAAGATCACGGCGCTCATGATGGCGGACTCGGGAGTGGCAAGGCGCATGACGTTCAGCCGATGGAGCGACGGATAGGTCACCGCGAACGCGGCCGGGATGATGGCGAAGTACTTGGCAATGTCGTTGGCAATGCTGAAGGTCGTGAGCGCACCGCGCGTCATCAACATCTGTTTGCCAATCTCGACGATCTCGATGAGTTTCGTTGGATTCGAATCGAGGTCGACCATGTTGCCGGCCTCTTTCGCGGCTTGCGTGCCCGAGTTCATGGCCACCGCAACGTCGGCCTGCGCGAGCGCGGGGGCGTCGTTCGTGCCGTCACCCGTCATGGCGACGAGCTTGCCCCCCGCTTGATGCTCGCGAATGAGCTTTAGCTTTGCCTCGGGAGTTGCCTCCGCGAGAAAATCGTCCACGCCCGCTTCGGCGGCAATCGCGGCGGCCGTGAGCGGGTTGTCGCCGGTGATCATCACGGTCTTGATGCCCATCGCGCGCAGTTCGGCGAAGCGCTCTTTGATGCCGCCTTTGACGATGTCTTTGAGTTCGACGACCCCAAGAACGCGCGCACGCTCTTCGCTGCCGCCGCCCTGGCCTGTGCTCGCCTCGGGCGCGGAGGCGACGACGAGCGGAGTGCCTCCCTTCTTCGCGACCGTTTCGACCGTCTGACGAACGGCGTCCGGGAACGTGCCTCCCTTGGCTCGAACGTAGGCGTCGATCGCATCGACGGCGCCTTTGCGCAGTTCGCGCTCTTCCACGTTGACGCCGCTCATGCGCGTCTGCGCACTGAAGGGCACGAACACGGCTCCGATCTCGCGCACGCTGCGCTCGCGGATGCCCCACTTCTCTTTCGCGAGAACGACGATGCTGCGACCTTCCGGTGTCTCGTCGGCGAGCGACGCGAGCTGCGCGGCGTCGGCGAGATCTTTCTCCGAAATACCGGGCGCAGGATGAAACGTCGTGGCCTGGCGATTTCCGAGCGTGATGGTGCCGGTCTTGTCGAGCAAGAGAACGTCCACGTCGCCGGCAGCTTCGACCGCACGCCCGGACGTCGCGATGACGTTCGCCTGAATCATGCGATCCATGCCGGCGATGCCGATGGCCGACAAGAGGCCGCCGATGGTCGTCGGGATGAGGCAGACGAGGAGCGCGACGAGCACCGTGATGGTCACCGGCTGTCCCGCACCCGCGGCCTTCACGCTGAAGAGCGAGAACGGCAAGAGCGTGACCGTTGCGAGCAAGAACACGATGGTGAGCGCCGCGAGCAAGATGTTGAGCGCGATCTCGTTCGGCGTCTTATGGCGCTTGGCGCCCTCCACCATGCTGATCATGCGGTCGAGGAACGTCTCGCCGGGGTTCGCCGCCGCGCGCACGATGATCCAATCCGACAGCACGCGCGTTCCGGCAACGACGGCGCTCCTGTCGCCGCCGCTCTCACGGACCACGGGCGCGCTCTCACCGGTGATCGCGCTCTCGTTGATCGACGCAACGCCCTCGATGATCTCGCCGTCGCACGGCACGAAGTCTCCTGCTTCCACGAGCACGACGTCGCCTTTGCGAAGCTCGGACGAGTCGATCTTGTGCACGGGCGAGGCGCGCGACGGACTTTCGAGCTTCTTCGCTTCGATGTCTTTCTTGGCTTGCCGGAGCGCGTCCGCCTGGGCCTTGCCGCGTCCCTCGGCCATCGCTTCGGCGAAGTTTGCAAAGTACACGGTAAACCAGAGCCAGAGCGAGACCGCGAGAATGAACGCCGGATTTCCTTCGCCGTGACCCGTGAGCGACTGCGCGAAGAGGCCGAGGGTCAAGACGCTCCCGACCCAGACCACGAACATGACGGGGTTACGAACCTGATGACGCGGGTCGAGTTTCTTGAGCGCATCGACGAGCGCGCGCTTGACCAGCGGGCCTTCGAAGAGGCGCCGCTTCGCGTGCGAATGCGTCCTGGCCCTGCGATGAGGGTCGCGTGACGTGTGCTCGGACATCGACTAACTCCCAGTCGCGAGCGCTGCGATCTGCTCGACGATGGGACCGAGCGCGAGCGCGGGAATGAAGGTGAGCGCGCCGACGAGGACGATGATGCCGACGAGCATGGTGACGAAGAGCGGCGTGTGTGTTGGCAAGGTGCCGCTGCTTGCCGGGACGAGTTTCTTCTTCGCGAGCGATCCGGCAATGGCGAGAACGGGCACCATGACGCCGAAGCGACCCGTGAACATCGCGAGACCGAGCGCAATGTTGTAAAATACATTGTTCGCGCCGAGGCCGGCAAAGGCGCTCCCGTTGTTGTTTGCTGCCGAGGAGAAAGCGTAGAGCACCTCGCTGAAGCCGTGCGCGCCGGGGTTTGCAATGCCCTTCTGTCCGGCCGCCGTGACCACGGCGATGGCGGTTCCCACGAGGACGACCGACGCGGGGATGAGAATGACGAGGGAGGCCATCTTCATTTCGAACGCCTCGATCTTCTTGCCGAGATACTCGGGCGTGCGTCCGACCATGAGACCGCCGACGAAGACGGCGATGATGGCAAACATCACGATGCCGTAGAGGCCCGAACCAACGCCTCCGAAGACGATCTCGCCGAGCTGCATGAGCCACATGGGCACGAGGCCGCCGAGGGGCGTGAAGGAGTCGTGCATGGAGTTGACCGCGCCGCACGACGCCGCCGTGGTCACGGTGGCGAAGAGCGTGCTCGCCGAGATGCCGAAACGAACCTCCTTGCCTTCCATGTTGCCGCCGGCCGACAGGAGGCTAGGCACGCTGTCGATCGAGAGCCCGGCGAATGCAGGGTTGCCCGCTTGTTCGGCCCACGTACAAAGTACAAGCATGGGCACGAAGATCGCCGTCATGGCGGCGAGGATCGCCCAGCCTTGCCGGACGTCCTTCACCATTTTGCCGAACGTGGAACAGAGCGCCGAAGGGATCGCGAACATCGACCACATCTCGACGAAGTTCGACAGCGGCGTCGTGTTCTCGAACGGGTGCGCCGAGTTCGCGCCGAAGAAGCCGCCGCCGTTCGTACCGAGATGCTTGATCGCGATCTGCGAGGCGGCCGGGCCGAGCGCGAGAACCTGATCGACGACGGGCTTGCCGCTCGCGTCTTTCGTGGCCTCGAGCAGCGGCACGGTCACGTACGGCTCGAACGTCTGCACGATCCCTTGCGACGCGAGAACGAGCGCGACGACGAACGAGAGCGGCAGGAGCACGAAGAGCGTGGCGCGAACGACGTCGAACCAAAAGTTACCGATGCCTTGGGCGCTCCTTTGTGAAAACCCGCGAATGAGCGCGATGGCCACTGCGATGCCCGTTGCGGCGGAGACGAAGTTTTGGACCGAGAGCCCTGCCGCCTGCACGAGGTAACTCATGGTCGACTCGCCGCCGTACGCTTGCCAGTTCGTGTTCGTGACGAAGCTCACGGCGGTGTTCCACGCCAGATCCGGCGCGACGGCGCCCATCGCCTGGGGATTGCCGGGGAGGATCCCCTGAAGGCGCTGAAGCATGTAGAGTACAAGGATGCCGGCGACGTGGAATGTGAGGGCCGCGAGCGCGTACGTCTTCCAGGTCATGTCCGCGTGCGGATCGATCCGGAGCACGCGATGAACGAGGCGCTCGAGCGGACCCAGCACGCGATCGGCGAAGGTGGCCTCGCGCGCAAAGACTCTTGCCATGTACGCGCCGAGGGGTTTGGTCGTCGCGAAGACCGCGACGAAGAAGAGTGCAATCTGCACATACCCGTAAACACTCATTCGAAGCTCTCAGGTTTCAGCATGGCGAAGAAGAGGTAGGCGGCGAGCGCCACCGCGACGACGATGCCGACGATGTAGAGCACGGACATGACAACCCCCTGCGTCAGACGCGCTCGCAGAGGCGCACGAAACTGATCGCGACGCCAAACAGAACGAGACTGAGTCCGACGAATACGACATCCATCGAGAGCTCCCCGAGAGCAGATGAGCGCAGATCAGGGTTCGGCAAAAGCCACAAGACGGTCGCCGCGACCTCGCGCCGCTCCGCTACGCGAATGCGAGCGCCCCACTTGACTGTATGCACCCAATCGATACGTTGCATGCATGACCGCGCATGCACGTCAATACACCATCCGAAACGTGCCCGACCGACTCGATCAACGCCTCCGCAAGAGAGCGAAGGAAACAGGTCTGAGCTTCAATCAAGTCGCACTCGACGCGCTGATCCTCGGCGCCGGCGAGCCGGCACGGCCGAGGCGCGATTTGACTGGAATCGCAGGCTCTCTCAACGAGAGAGAGGCAAAACGAGTGGACGAGGAAATCCGCCGCCAGCGCCAAATCGATCCTGAGCTGTGGAAATGAAGGTCGCCGTCGATTCGAACCGATACACCGATCTCTGTCGGGGGATCCCCGAGGTGGTGGAGGTGATTGGGAATGCCGAGGAGATTTATGTGCCGTTGATCGTCCTCGCGGAGCAGCGCGCCGGTTTCGCTCATGGGACGAATCGCGAGAAGAACGAGAGCGTCCTCACTCGGTTCCTCAACACTTCCGGCGTGTCCGTTCTCTTGCCGGACGAGCAGACGACATTTTTCTACGCCGACGTCTACGCGTACCTGCGAAAGAAGGGCAAGCCGATTCCCACGAACGACTTATGGATTGCGGCGTTGGTCCTCCAGCACCAGCTCGTCCTCTTCGACCGCGACTCGGATTTCGACCATCTTCCTCAGCTTGCGCGATTGAAGATTCCGATATGATGAGGGGGGCGTGGACAGCGGAACGGTCATCGCGGACAGATTCGAGATCGAACGCCGCGTGAGCACGGGCGGGATGTCGGCCGTCCTCCGCGCGCGCGACCGACGGCTCGGCGGCGTCGTGGCCATCAAGGTTCTTTTTGGTCGTGACGCCGGCGAGCACAGAGAGCGCCTCTACCGCGAGGCTCGCATCCTCGAGAAACTGAGTCACCCGGGGATCGTGCGTCACGTTGCGCACGGCGAGACGCTCGACGGCCAGCCGTTCCTCGCGATGGAGTGGATTGCCGGCGAAACACTCGACAAGCGATTGTCGCGCACGGGTCTGACGATGGACGAAGCGGTTCGCCTCGTCACGCGCGTCGCCGAGACGCTCGCGGTCGCGCACGGCAAAGGCATCATTCACCGCGACATCAAGCCAAGCAATCTCATCTTGCGCGGCGGCGATCTCGAACGCCCCACGATCATCGACTTCGGCATCGCGCGCATGGGCCTCGGTGCGAGCTCCATCACGAACACCGGCGTCATGCTCGGCACGCTCGGCTACATGTCGCCGGAGCAAGCGCGCGGCATCAAGGACATCGACGCGCGCGCGGACGTCTTTGCCCTTGGCGCCGTGCTCTTCAAGTGCGTGACCGGCGAGCCCGCCTTCCCGGGTGACGACGAAGTCGCGGTGCTCACGAAGATGCTCTTCGACAAGCCTCCGCGCGCGCGCGACGTCCGCAAAGACGTGCCCGCCCCGCTCGATGATTTGCTCGCTCGCATGCTCTCACGCGACATCGCACAGCGGCCGATGGATGGTGGCGTCGCGGCGGCGGAACTCGCCGCGCTGGGGCCGATGGATTCTGTGGTGCCGTATTCGGTGCGTGAAACGGGCATGCAGGGCAACCGCATCACGCACGGCGAACAGCGCCTCGTCAGTGTCGTGGCGGTCACGTCACATCTCGGATCGGATGACGACGACACGTTGCGCGGGCGTGCTTGGGGAGGACTCAAAACGCTCGCGGATCAACTCCGCGCTGCGAGCGCTCCGTTCGGCGCGCAGATCGAAGCGCCCGCGAACGGCATCATCGTCGCAACGCTGCCCGGTCGCAACGACGCGACGGATCAGGCCGCGCGCGCCGCTCGCTGCGTGCTCTCGATGCGAGCCGCCGCTCCGCAAGCACAGATGGTTCTCGTCACCGGACGCGCCGTCTTCCACGAGGGCGTGCCCGCAGGGGATGCCGTGGATCGAGCCATTCGCATGCTCCATCACCTCCCCGCGGCCATGCCCGCTTCGGACGGCAAGTTCCCCGTCTACGTCGACGAAGTCACGGCGGGACTTCTCGACGAACGCTTCGTCGTGGTGAGCGACGGAGCTGCGCGACTGCACCTCGAAGGCGAGCAAGCATCCCCCGACGCAAGTCGCATGCTCCTCGGCAAGCCGACGCCGTGCGTCGGTCGCGAGCGCGAGCTCGTCATGTTGGACAGCGTCTTCGCCGAGGTCGTCGCCGATGACGTCGCGCGCGTCGTGCTCGTGACGGCTCCGGCGGGCGTCGGGAAATCGCGCTTGCGTTGCGAGTTTTTGCGCGCGCTGCGCCACCGCGGAGATCCGCACGAGGAGTGGACGAGCCGCGGAGATCCGATGCGCGCGGGATCTCCCTTCGGCATGCTCGGACAAATCTTGCGCGCGGCCGCGGGCACGCAAGACGGCGAGGCCGCGCGCGTGCAGGCCGAGAAAGTGCGGGCGCGCGTGAGCCGGCACGTTGCACCCGCCGAGAGCGAGCGCGTCACACGGTTCCTCTGCGAGCTGCTCGGCCTGTCGCGCCCGGAGGACGACGACGTGCAATTGCGTGCGGCACGCCACGACTCGATCCTCATGGGCGACCAGATGCGGCGCGCATTCGAAGATTGGCTACTTGCAGAATGCACGGAACACCCCGTCTTGCTCGTGCTCGAGGACTTGCACTGGGGAGACTTGCCGAGCGTCAAATTCATCGACGCGGCGCTGCGCGCCCTCAGCAACAAACCGATCATGGTGCTCGCGCTCGCGCGACCAGAAGTGTTCGATCTGTTTCCCGATCTGTTCAAAGAGCGCGGCGTGCAGGGGCTCGTTTTGAAAGAGCTCTCGAAGAAGGCAAGTGAGAAACTCGTCCGCCAAGTGCTCGGCGAGACCGCGCACGATGACGTCGTCTCGCAAGTGGTGCGCGCAGCGGGAGGAAACGCTTTCTACCTCGAGGAGCTCATTCGATCCGTCGCGCTCTCGGGCTCGAGCCGCAGCACCGTCGGCGTAACCCCGAATCAAAGCGGCTGGGCGATGCATCCGGCCCTCGAATCGCTGCTGAAACCATCGCTCACACCCTTGCCACTGGCGCTGCCGGCAACGGTGCTCGCGATGGTTCAAGCGCGCTTCGAGGCGCTCGAGCCCGACGCACGTCGCGTGCTTCGCGCTGCCAGTGTTTTCGGGCAATCGTTCTGGCGCGGCGGCGTCATCGCGCTCCTCGCGAGTGAGCACGAAGACGCTCTGGTCGGCGCGTGGCTCGACGAACTCTGCGAGCGCGAACTCATCTCCCGGCACGACGAAACGAAGTTCCGCGGCGAGCAAGAGTACGTCTTTCGACACGCGCTCATTTCCGAGACGGCGTACACGACGCTCACGGACAGAGACCGCACGCTCGGTCACAAACTTGCCGCGCAGTGGCTCGAGAGAGTCGGGGAGAGCGAAGCCGTCGTCCTCGCCGAGCACCTCGATCGCGGCGGCGAACCAGCGCGCGCCATCACCTTCTACCGCCGCGCCGCCGCACAAGCACTCGAAGGCAACGATCTCGCTGCGTGTCTCGCGCGCGCCGACGCGGGCATCCATTGCGGAGCCGACGGCGAAGTGCTCGGCCGACTCCTCTTGCGCAAGGCCGAAGCCCACAGATGGCGCGCGGAGAACGCGCTGGCAAAAGAGTGCGCCGAGCATGCGTTGGGGCTTCTGCCGCGAGGCGAACGACGCTGGTTTCTCGCGGCCGGAGAAGCCGTCGAAGCAAGCGCGCGTCTCGGTGAGCACGGCGACTTGCAGCACACGGTCGACCAACTTCGCGCGGTGACCACGCCGGAGCGCCTCACCCCTCCGCACCTCATCGCTCTGACGCGCGCCGCCTGCATGCTCATGGAGGCGGGCAACTACCTCTCCGCAGACGAACTTCTGCGCGCGATCGACGGCGCCTACGAGGCCGCGCGCGAAGAGCGCGAACAGGATGACGATCCACTCGCGGCCGCTCACGTCTACCGAACGCGCGCCTACCGCGCCCAGGTCGCTGGCGACGCCGCAACGGCGCTCTCGCTCTACAACATCGCGATCGCGAAGTTCGAAGAGGCCGGTGACACGCGCGCCGCTTGCCGACAACTCGTGAGCGCCGCGGCCGCTTGCATCGAGCTCGGGGCCTACGCCGAGGCCGAGCGCGCCCTGGACGACGCCCTTGCGTCGAGCGAGCGCATGGGCCTCACGGGCGTCATCGCGAGCGCGCGGCATCACTCCGCCATGCTCCTCGCACGACAGGGCGATACGGCGACGGCTCTCGCGCTCGCCAACTCGGCCATCGCGGCGTTCGCAGCTCAAGGCGATCGCCACATGGAGGCAGCGGCGCGCCTGTACCGGGCCGTGTTTCTCGCTCGCTCCAAAGATCTCGCGGAGGCCGAGCGCGAAGCAAAGGCCGCCATCGAAGGCAGCGGCGCCTACTCTCCCCTCGGCGCTTACGCTTACGCGGTGCTCGGGCGCATCTACCTCAATGGCAATCAACCCAATCGCGCCGAGGCACCCGCGTACGAGGCCATTCGGCTGCTCGACAGCCTCGGCGGCGTCGAAGAAGGCGAATCGTACTTGCGCCTCGTGTTCGCCGAAACGCGGATTGCCCTCGGCGATCGCGAGGGCGCGCGAGATGCCTTGGCAACCGCACGCGTGCGCATCCTCGAGCGCACCGCGATGATTCATGACGCGACGTGGAAGGCATTCTTTCTCGAACGCGTCCCGGAGAATGCTCGCACCCTCGAGCTGTCGCGGACATTTAAGTAGACCCCACCGCGCGGCTTCGCTTCACTTCGTTTCGCTCCCCGCGCGTGCTCCCCTTGGGCTGGTGCTCGTCAGGCGGACCGAAGCGGTCCGCCTTCCTGCGCGCCGCCAGGGGAGCCCGTCGTGCCGAGACTGCCAGCGTCATGGCATATCGCCAACGCCAAGCAGTGAAGGATGGGTGGTACCGGGATCATGGCATCATGGTTCCGTGACCGGGATGACCTGACCCTGCGAGGTCGCGAGCGCGTCCAGATACACCTTGGCTGGATACACCTTGGTCGGATCCGACGGATCGAGGAGAAATGCGCAGTAGTTCCCTGGCAGGGTATGGCCAATTGGGACCGGTGCGGGGGCGGGCACCAAGGCGCTGGGTTGGTCGACGGGTGGAGCCTGGTCCCGTGGGCGGGCACGCCGAGCAGTTGGGCGCATTGGGGGCAGAAGGGGGTTTGGCGCGTCAGCGGAGCGTGGCAGCAAGGACAGGTGGTGCTGGGATCATGTGAAAACTGCAACGAAGGTGACCACGGCACTATGCAGTTTGTCCAGACGCTGACTGCCCGCACGAACTCAAGATGGTCGGAGAACAGATAAGCTGTCGCGATGACAGATGGATCCGCTCGAGTTCCTTATCAGATTTTCAGCGGTTGTACCGATGTCGTCAATGGCCGAACCGCCGACATTCGTGCGCAGGCGGAATTGACCGACAACACGGGCTCCAACATCGGTGTTGGCTATATACCGTGAGAGCACGGGACTACAATTGTGGCATGGTGGCGGTGCCGTCGCCAGAACAAGTGCAGAGCTGTAAGGCGTAGGACGTCACAATGTCATCGGACAGCCGGATCAGAAGTCGCGTGGGAGATTCGCCCTCGGTCCTATGTTGAACATAATTTCGAATTTGGTTTCGAATTTGGTTGCACGTCGAATCTCTTTTGGCCTATTGGGCCGCTATGAGCACTCTCCGAAGCACGATTGAAGATCTCTCAACCCAGTTCGCCAAGAGCATTGTTGAAGCCTTGCGTGGCGCCTCCATCGACGAATTACTTAGTGTCACTCAAGGACAAGGAGGAGGACGCCCTCGTGTTCGTGAAACCAATGAGCCTGTCGCCCCACGCCCTCACCCGCAGGGTGGACGGCTTGGTAGGCGCACCACGGGTGATATCGCAGGCATGATTGACTCGATCGTTGCGCTTCTGCAAAACCACCCAGAAGGGCTTCGCTCAGAGCAGATTCGCGAGCAACTTGGCGTTGCAGCGAAGGAGCTGCCGCGTCCGCTTGCCGATGCCATGGATCAGAATCGCATTACGAAGACTGGGCAAAAGAGGGCAACAACGTACTTCGCAACAGCAGGCCAGGTCGTGAGCCCTACGCGCCGTGGTCGCAAGCCCGGCGTCAGCCACAAGCCTTGATAGCAAAGCCGCGGGAACGGCTTTTCGGAGGGGTGAATTGCCCGCGAAAGCGGGCAAGAGGGGGCACCGCGCCCCCTTGAGACAAGGGAACACGACGGGTTTCCGCGGAGCGGAAACGCGTAGCCCGGAACGAAGTTCCGGCAGGAGTGTTATGACCCGCGCCGGGTGGTTCACCCCAATCCAAAATCCATAAAGGCTTTGCGGTGATGCGCCGCTGAGTTATCGCCAAAGCAGCAGAAGGTGACGCGAGCGAGCGTTCCGGGGTGCGCGGAGACTGCCGACACGACGGTGCCGACCGCAATCCGCGCCGCGCGATCGGCGGGGAAGTCATAGACCCCCGTCGAGATCGCCGGGAACGCGACCGAGGCAAGGTTATGTTTCACGCAGAGCTCGAGTGAGCTGCGATAGCAGGAGGCGAGAAGGGCCTCCTCCTCGGCATCGCCACCCCGCCAGATAGGGCCGACGGTATGGATGACGTGCCTGGCGGGCAGTCGATAGCCACGCGTGATCTTGGCGTCCCCGGTCCTGCATCCGTTGAGCGTCCGACATTCCTGAACCAGCTCGGGTCCGGCGGCGCGATGAATCGCGCCGTCGACCCCGCCGCCGCCAAGGAGCGACGTGTTCGCCGCGTTCACGATGGCGTCGTACGCGAGCTTGGTGATGTCGCTGACGACAATGTCGAGTTTGGTTTTTCCGGCTTCGGCGACGAGGATCGGGATAGGTTCGGCGGCGGTCATGGCGGCCAACATATGACACTCTTTTGAGGGAGACCGACCGAGGATTTGCAGCGCGCAGCAGTTTTCGGATGGAAACTATTTAGCAAAAAACGGTGTGCATCGAACAACCGCCACAATGTACCTCGGTGCCCGCGATCGCGGCCACAAGCAACGACGCGCTGGTGCTCACGGGATGTGCATACGCGCGTGATCGACTGTGACGCGCTGCGGATCTTTTTTATCAACGAGGACATAGATTTCGTGCCCGGGCTGATACTTAGGCAGGTTTGACTGTCCAAACACAGCGGTGATTTTGGCGTCATAGTAGCCGCCACCGGCCGGCAACACCTTGACCGTCATAACGGCCAGTGGATTGTCGCCATTCATATGGACACCGAGCGGTTCGAAAGCGAGCACCACTGCGGCGTAGGAGTCGGCGACCCCGGGGGCCGAAAGCTCGAGGAACAGACTCTGGCCCGCAAGCGCCATCGTCTCCGCCTGCTCATTCGATACCGACGGCGGCTCGCCAGCCCCTTCGATGAAAGCCTTGGAGTGATCGCGTACATCATAGCGGACAGTGAGCACGGTTCCCGGCTGCAACTTCGGTATGTCCGTAAGCAAAACCACCTGACGAATGCTGCTGGAAAAGGGCTCGCCGCCCCCGGGTGGCTGAATGGACAAGCCGATATCGCACACGGGCTGGTGATTGATGAACGTACCGGTCTGTTCGAGGCTCGTCACCACCGCCCGCGCCAGCACACCCTCTTTGTGCAGGTACTGGTTTGGCGGACTCATGCATGAACATACGGCGACGACAGAAACCAGGACCAGGATTGCGATGCGGAGCATGCGGAGCATGGAGTGCCACCGTGTCAGAAAACTCTGCGTCTCTCAATGGAGAGATGACCGGAAGAAGTTGTGGATCGGCGTGAGCCGAAGAAGCGGCGCACCTTCCGAGGTGGAGCCGCGGAGCGTAGGAACCGCGTGTTGGGGTGGACTGCTTGAGAGGTAGGAGTCTCGATTGACGATTTCTGATTGGCAATCGCTTTGCTCGCTTACGGCGGGATGGGACTCCTTAGCACTGCTGCTGGAAGTATTCCGGCAGGAGCGTTAAGACGGCGTGCTAAACGCGAGCGCCATGAATGCGCGGCGCCCCACGCCTGAAGAACTTCTCAGGCGGGTGCACGAAGAAGAATCGCGAGCCCGTCGAGGGAAATTCACGATCTTTTTTGGTTCCGCGCCGGGCGTGGGCAAGACGTATGCAATGCTCGAAGCCGCGCGCCTGGAGCGCGAAGAAGGGCGTGATGTCGTCGTGGGGGTCGTGGAAACGCACGGCCGCTACGATACGGGGGCGCTGTTGCTCGGCCTCGAGATCCTCCCGCGGCGCAAAGTCGAACACCGCACGCTCACGCTCGAAGAAATGGATCTCGACGCGGCGCTCGCGCGGCGCCCGGGCCTCATCCTCGTCGACGAACTCGCGCACACCAACGCGCCCGGATCGCGCCACGCCAAGCGCTGGCAAGACGTCGAAGAATTGCTCGACGCCGGCATCGATGTCTACACGACGGTGAACGTTCAGCACATCGAGACCCTGAACGACGTCGTTGCACAGATCACGCACGTCGTCGTTCACGAGATCGTGCCCGACGCCGTCTTCGAAAAAGCCGACGACGTGCGCCTCATCGATCTTCCGATCGACGAGGTCCTCGAGCGACTCAAAGAAGGCAAGGTCTACGTCCCCGATCAAGCGCGCCTCGCCGAGGAAGGTTTCTTCCGCGAAGGCAACCTCATCGCGCTGCGCGAGATCGCGCTGCGATTCACCGCTCAGCGCGTCGACGCGCAGATGCGCAAGTACCGCGAAGCGCACGGCATCGAACGCACGTGGCCCGCAGGCGATCGGCTGCTCGTTTGCATCAGCCCGAGTCCCTCGTCCGCACGCCTCCTGCGTTCGGCGCGCCGGCTCGCAACGAGCCTCCACGCGGAATGGATTGCCGCTTACGTGGAGACGCCCGCATCCCTGCGCATCTCGCAGAAAGACCGCGATCGAATCGCTCGCCATTTGCAGTTCGCGCAAGGACTCGGCGCCGAGACGTTGACGTTGAGCAGCGGAGACAACGGCGCGGCCGAAATCATTCGCTTCGCACGCTCGCGAAATGTCACGCGCATCCTCGTCGGTAAACCCACGCACCCGCGCTGGCGCGACGTGGTCGTTCCGTCTTTTCTCGACGCTCTCGTTCGATCGAGCGGCGACATCGACGTTCACGTCTTGTCGGGAGATACGGCGCGGAGCGACGGGCACGCGCGCGAGCCTCCGGCAGTCGACAGATCGAGGCGGCCCACGGCGGGTCTCTTGGCCGGCGTCGCGGCAGTTGCATTATGCACGATTGTGGGGCGCGCATTCTTCGGCCCCGAGCTGCTCGCCGACGTCGTGATGATGTACCTTCTCGGTATCGTGCTCGTGTCGATGCGATGGGGGCTCGCGCCATCGCTCGCTGCCACCGTCCTCTCCGTCCTTGCCTTCGATTACTATTTCATTCCGCCGTACTTCACATTCGCCGTCACGGATATCCACCACATCATCACGTTCGCCGTGATGTTCTTCGTGGCTACGGTGATCAGCGGTCTCACCAAGCGCGTGCGCGATCAGGCCGAAGCAGCGCATGAACGAGAAATCAGCACCGCAAGCCTCTATACCTTGAGCCGCGCACTCGCCGTTGCGAAGACCACGGACGACGTGCTGCTCGTCGGCACCAAGCACGTGCACGACGTCTTCGATGCGCGATGCACCGCCCTCATCGAAGGTGCGGACGGCAAGCTTCGCGGCATCCGCGGTGAGTCGTGGATGTTTTTGCCCGACGACAAAGACATGGGCGTTGCCGAGTGGGTGTGGCATCACGGCAAGCCCGCCGGCCGCGATACCGACACATTGCCTTCAGCCTCCGGGCTCTACTTGCCGCTCGAAGCTTCGGCCATGCGCGTCGGCGTGCTCGGCGTGATGCCCAAAGACAAAAAACGCATCCTCCATTTCGAAGGACGCCAACACCTCGACGCGTTCGTCGGTCAGATCGCAACCGCGCTCGAGCGCGCGCGCCTGGCGGAGCAAGTGATCGAGGGAGGGTCCCCCATCCTCGAATTGGATGCACCCTCGGCGCGCGAATGACGCGAATGAGAAATGCGAAAGTCACAACTTCGAAGCGACGTAGATGTTGGAATCTCCATCCCGAACGACAGAGAAATACAGCCTGCACCCATCGTCGGAAAGCCAACTTGGCATTTCTGCAGCGCTACCATCGACTCCTCGAAGCTCGTCCACCGGCGCGGGCACGCCAAAAGGATCGTTGACGGTAGCTCGCTCCATGACGAAGGTGTGCCAATTTGCTTGAGAGTCACCGATCAAATACGGGTATGTCGACGAAAAGTACATCGTCAGCCCGTCTCGACTGAGGACGGGCCCCGTATCGGAAGGCCCGTCCGCAGTGGCAAACGCCTGGACTTGTTCTGCCGGTGGGAAACTTCCATCCGATGCCTTCAAAGATCGGAAGATGGCCATCGATTTATCGTCACCGCTCGTAAAGAAAAGCTCTCCCTCGCCCGTCAGAAATGGAGCATTGCCAACAACCGTTGGATCCGCATAGATCGGGGTGACGTTCGTAAAGCCGTCGCCCACACGTTGTGCCTGAAAAATTCGCCCGTTGTTGCCGTCGCGGACTGACGCAAACACCATGCTGTCGCCAGAGGCGGAAAGTTGCGAGTTGTAATTCGTGCACGGAGGGTCACATGCCAAATCGAGGCGACTCGATGGCCCGAAATCGTCGGTCTGCAAAGCTCGGGTGGCCATGTAGAGCTGCAAACCATCGTCGTCATTACGTGTGAAGACAATCGTTTTCTCATCGGACGTGAGCGTTCCGCTCATCTCGATCGCTGACGTGTTGATGTTATCGCCCAAGGGCAACGCACTCTTGAACGGCATCGCCGCAGTGCATCTCTGCCCACCGTCGCCCGCGTCCAATCCATCCCCCGTATCTGCTGCATCCTGCGTTGAAGACGCATCGGTGCCGTTCGCCAGCAAGGGCGTATCCTTGCCGACACAGGCAAACAGAATCAGGCTAACAATCCCCCCCACGGGCACCAGAATGCCCCCCCACGTGATTCGGGTCGATTTGCTTTTCATGGGGAATCCTATTGCGTCTACTTTACGGGGAGTGCGCGCTTGTCGGAAGAACCGGTAAGCGACGCAAAGAAGTCGTTGCCTTTGTCGTCAACGATGATGAACGCGGGAAAATCGACGACATCGATACGCCAAATGGCTTCCATGCCGAGCTCGGCATATTCGACGACTTCGACCTTCTTGATACAGTCCTTCGCGAGGCGCGCGGCAGGACCACCAATGGATCCCAGGTAGAAGCCCCCATGCGCCTTGCATGCTTCGGTGACCTGCGGTGAACGGTTGCCTTTGGCGAGCATGACCATGCTGCCACCCGCAGCCTGAAACTGGTTGACATAGGCATCCATGCGACCCGCCGTGGTTGGACCGAAGGAGCCGGAGGCATACCCCTCGGGCGTCTTTGCGGGGCCAGCATAGTAAACGGCAAATTCTTTCATGTACGGAGGCAATCCCTCGCCCCGATCGAGGCGCTCTTTGAGCTTCGCATGGGCAATGTCGCGCGCGACGATCATGGGTCCCGTCAAGGACAGACGCGTCTTGATTGGATATTTCGAAAGCTGCGCGCGAATCTCATTCATGGGACGTGACAGGTCGACCTTCACGACTTCGCCTTCGAGATCCGCGTGCGTGGTCTCCGGCAGGTACTTGGCCGGATCGGTCTCGAGCTCTTCGAGGAACACGCCCTCACGCGTGATTTTGCCGACAGCCTGACGATCTGCCGAACAGGAAACCGCCATGGCGACAGGACATGAGGCGCCATGGCGCGGGAGGCGAACGACGCGCACGTCATGGCAAAAGTATTTTCCACCGAACTGCGCACCAATATTGGTTTTTTGCGACAAATCAAGAATCTTCGCTTCGAGTTCGATATCGCGGAATCCGCGCCCGAGCTCGTTGCCCGTGGTGGGCAAGGTGTCGAGGTAATGCGCGGAAGCAAGCTTGGCCGTCTTGAGCGTGGTTTCTGCGCTCGTTCCGCCGATCACGACGGCGAGATGGTAAGGCGGGCACGCGGCGGTGCCGAGCGATCGGAGTTTGTGTTCCAAGAACGTGAGAAGGCTCTCGGGATTGAGCAGCGCCTTGGTCTCTTGAAAGAGATAACTCTTGTTCGCGGACCCTCCACCCTTGGCCATGAAGAGGAATTTGTATGCAGCGCCGTCGATCGCGAAGATCTCGATCTGCGCGGGGAGGTTCGTCCCCGTGTTCTTCTCGCGATACATGTCGAGCGGCGCCATCTGCGAGTAACGCAGGTTCGTGGTCTCGTAGGTCGACTGGATACCGCGCGCGATGGCGGCCTCGTCGCCCCCGCCCGTGACGACGTATTGCCCCTTCTTTCCCATGACGATCGCCGTGCCGGTGTCCTGGCACATGGGCAGGATGCCGGCCGCGGCGATGCATGCATTCTTCAAGAGATCGAGCGCGACGAAACGGTCGTTCGGTGAAGCCTCAGGATCATCGAGGATTTTGCGGAGCTGCCCGAGATGCGCCGGCCGGAGCAAGTGGGCGATGTCGCGCATGGCTCGGGCCGCGAGGAGCGTGAGGGCTTCGGGTGCAACCTGCACGAATGTTTTGCCAGCGGCCTCGAACGTGGAAACGTGGTCGCTCGTGAGAAGTTTGTACGGCGTTTTGTCTTCGCCGAGCGGAAGGACGTCCTGGTAGTTGAACACGCTCATGGGTAGGGCAGTATAGCCTATAAGACCCAATTCGTCCGCTCTCCCATTTCGGCGGCGCTCTGCTAAGAGCGGCGGCATGCCGATAAGGCGAACCGTATATCCGGAGATCGAACCGTATCGAACAGGCCGCCTGAAAGTCTCGCCCGTCCACGAGTTGTACTTCGAGGAAAGCGGCAACCCGAATGGCAAACCCGTCCTTTTTCTGCACGGCGGACCTGGCGGAGGAACCGAGCCAAAGCACCGCCGTTACTTCGATCCCTCCGTGTATCGCATCGTGCTGTTCGATCAGCGCGGATGCGGAAGGAGCAGTCCGTACGCATCCCTCGAAGACAACACCACCTGGCACCTCGTCGCCGATATCGAGGCACTGCGTACGCAACTCGGAATCGACGCGTGGATGCTGTTTGGTGGCTCGTGGGGCAGCACCCTGGCCCTCGCGTACGCCGAGACGCACCCGTCGCGGGTGACCGAGCTCGTCTTGCGCGGTATTTTTCTCCTGCGAAAAGAGGAAATTCGGTGGTTTTATCAGGAGGGGGCGAGTTTCCTCTTCCCGGACGCATGGGAAGACTACGTGGGGCATATCCCGGCGACCGAACGCGGGGATCTCTTGCGTGCATACTACAATCGCCTCACTTCGAGTGATCCGTCGGTGCGGGCCGCCGCTGCCAGAGTGTGGAGCGTGTGGGAGGGCAACACGAGCTGCCTCTTGCCGAGTCCGGAGCTCGTCGCGCGGAGCGGCGGCGACGAGTTTTCCCTCGCTTTCGCGCGCATCGAATGCCACTACTTCATGCACGAAGGATGGCTCACCGAGGGACGCGAGCTACTCGCCCACATCGATCGGCTGCGTCGCATCCCGGCGGTCATCGTTCAAGGCCGTTACGACGTGGTCTGCCCGACCAAGAGCGCATGGGATCTGTCACGCGCATGGCCCGAAGCCGACTTGCGCATCGTGCCAGACGCAGGTCACGCAGCAAGCGAACCCAACATCACTCACGAGCTGGTGACTGCAACTGATAAGTTTCGCGGCATCTAGCCAGCACCTTCATCACTATCTTTTCAGGCTTTCTCGCGCTAAACGCGGTGCCCCCATGCCAGGGTCCGAACCACGACAAAGCACACCCGGTCACTCGGCCGAGCAGGCGCTCATCGACGCGCGGCGAGCGAAAGCCGAGCGCCTCCGCGCACGTGGAGAAAATCCATTCGCCAACGACGTGCGTCCGAAAAATGGCGGGATCACCCTAGATCTCGCGGACGTCCGCGCAAAGGCGGCCAGCGCCAAGACCCAAGATGGCCGATACGAAGACGGCAAGATCAAAGAGCTCGTGCGCGGTGAGATCTTCCACGTGCACGGCCGCGTGATCGCGCTGCGTTCCACCGGCGGTCTGTCGTTCCTCCGCCTGCGCGATCGCACCGGCGAGATACAACTTCTCGTCAGCGAGGCCATGCTCGGCGAGAATTACGCGCGCCTCGGCGACATCGATCTCGGCGACATCATCGAGGCCGAAGGCACGCTCGCGGCAAGCAAACGCGGAGAACTCAGCATCGAACCGTTGCACGTGCGCGTGCTCACCAAGGCCCTGCGGCCACCGCCGGAGAAGTGGCACGGTCTCACCGACGTCGAAACGCGCTACCGTCAGAGATACGTCGACCTCGTTGCGAACCCGCGCGTCCTCGACGTGTTTCGCGCACGAAGCTTCATCGTTCGCGCCACACGAAAACTCCTGGACGAGGCGGGTTTTCTCGAAGTCGAAACACCCACGATGCACACGCTCGTGGGCGGCGCGGCGGCCAAGCCTTTCCTCACCCATCACAACGCGCTCGACATGAAACTCTTCATGCGCATCGCGCCGGAACTTTACTTGAAGCGCCTCGTCGTCGGCGGGCTCGAACGCGTTTACGAAATCGGCCGCTGCTACCGCAACGAAGGTATCTCGACCCGGCATAATCCAGAATTCACGATGCTCGAATATTATTGGGCATATGCAACTTACAACGATCTCATGGATTTCACGGAGATCATGTTGCGCAGTATCGACGCGGAGCTCGAAAAGGCAATGCCGGAGGCGCACGCGAAGTGGAAAGCCGAGCGCCCTTTCACCTTCGACGAGCCGTTCGCCCGCGTGTCCATGAACGACGCGGTGGCGAAGGCTGCATGCAACACAAAGGTTGCCCCCTGGGAGGCCGCCGTGAAGGACCGGGGCGGCAAGGGATGGCTTGCATTCCTTGGCAACGACTTCGGCGAGCACATCAAGGAGTGGTCCAAGAGTTCCCCGCGCGCCAAAGCCATTGATTGGGGCAACTTCCGCAGGGGTTGGCTCAAGTGCGAGAACGATGGCGAGCGCCTGTTCGCGGCGTACGAATACCTGGGAGAGCCATTTCTGCCAGAGGACTACAAGGCCTCCGATGGCAAACGCAGTTTGCCTGTCTTCGTGATGGATTACCCGTTCGAAACTTCGCCGCTCGCGCGGCGGAGCGACGTGCGCCCCGAGCTCGTCGATCGCTTCGAGCTCTTCGTCCATGGCCGAGAGCTATGCAATGCATTCAGCGAGCTCAATGATCCGGAGGATCAAGCGGAACGCTTCCGCGAGCAGGCGCGAAAGAAGGCCGCGGGCGCAGAAGAAACCATGGATTACGACGAAGACTACATTCGCGCGCTCGAGCACGGCATGCCGCCCGCGGCCGGCTTCGGGATGGGCATGGATCGGCTCACGATGATGCTCACGAATGCGCCGTCCATCCGCGACGTGATTCTCTTCCCGCTCCTGCGCCCCGAGCACGGCGAGAAGGCCTGACCATGCCACGCAGGTGGGTAACCGAAGACGTTGAACAACCGTGGACCGTCGGCGAGGCGCTCGGCGTCGCGATGGGTACGCTGCGCGAGAGAGGCGCGTCGCTCGCCGCGAGCTTTCTGCCGTTCGTCCTCCTGCCCATCCTCCTCGCCGTAGCCCTGGGCTTCATGCTGCACGCGACGGGTGAGCTGGCAGTCTTGAGCGGGCCATTTGCAAAAACCAGATCGCCATTCTCGCATCCCATCCCCATTTCGCCATGGTTCCCCGCGCGCCTCGGCATCCTCGCGCTCTTCACGCTGCTCTCTTTGCAAGTTGGACAAACCCTCGTCTACGAAAAAGCACTTGCCGCGATTCGCAAAGAGCCCGTCACGAGAGGAAGCTTGGGCCGCGCGTTCAAGCGCATGCCGCGTATCGTCGGCTTTCACATCCTCTATTTCTTGTTCGCCGCGCTGACGCCGTTCGCAATTCTAGCGGCGCCCTTCGCGCTCACGCCATTTTTCATTGTCGATCAGGATTTGCCGCTGATCTCGTCACTTCGAAAGAGTTGGCGCGTAAGCCGCCACACGGTCGGCAGGATCTGGCTTTCTCTCTTTGCGCTCGCGCCCGTATTGCTCATTGGCCATCTGAGCTTGATTCTCCTCCCGCTCGCCGTGCCGTTTTATGCTTTCGGCATCGCGTACGCCTACGTACGCTCGACGGGCCGAAACGATCTGCCATTCATCGAGCCCACCGGGTCGAACCCCATTCGCACGTATCTCAAGATCGTCGCAACATGGCTCGTCGTTGCTTTCGCAGGCCTTGCGTGGTGGGTCCGCTCCCTCCCCACGCTCCGCGGTGCCGCGTGGAATCCGCAGGACATGACCGTTCGCGCGAGCGCCATTCTCTCCGGCGTGGGCGCCGTCGTCGTGCTCCTCGCGCTCCTTCTGCCCTACGTGCTCGATCGCCTCGAAGGACGAAGATTTACCTCGTTCGTCGCCGCACGCCATGTTCGCTCTCAAAAGAGCGGGTTTTTGACGGTCATTAGCATTCTCTCGATTTGCGGCGTTGCCATCTCGTCGTGTGCGTTATCGAGCGTCGTCAGCGTCATGGGCGGTTTCAGCCAAGATCTGAAACGTAAGATCCTCGGCAACAATGCTCATATCGTCGTCGACACGGTGGCCGGCACGTCCTTCGGTGATTACGAATCCGCCGTCGATCGCGTCCGCGCGGTCCCGGGCGTGACCGGCGCCGCACCCGTCGTGCGCAGCGAGGTCATGGTCTCCAGCGCATCGAATCTCGCCGGCGTCATCGTGAGCGGCATCGAGCCAAAAAGCATTACGAAGGTGATCGAGCTCGGGAACAACATCGAAGTCGGCAAACTCGATTACCTCGAACATCCAGAAAAACTCATGCACCTCCCGCCGGGCGAGGTGATCGGCATGGGCCCCGGTGGCGAGCCCTATTTCAGGGGTCCGGAGCTCGGATTGCCTGACGACATCGATCCGGACGTGCGCGCCGTGCTCCTCGAAAAACCAGACCGGCCAAGCATCATCCTCGGCCGCGAGCTTGCCAAGACACTTCACGTGTACGTTGGCGACGAAGTCACGCTCGTCTCACCGCTCGGCGATCTCGGCCCCATGGGGATCATGCCGCGGACCAAGAGATTCCGCGTGGCCGCCATCTTCTACAGCAACATGTACGAATACGACGCCACCTACGTGTATATGATGATCGACGTTGCGCAGGAGTATTTTCAGACGGAAGGAAAGATAAACGCGATCGAGATCAAAGTGGAAGACGCAGATCGCGCCGATCGGATCGTGCCCGCCGTGGTTGGGGCCTTGGGCCGCGACGATTTGCGCGTGCGCGGATGGCCCGAGATCAACAAGAATCTGTTCAGCGCGCTCAAACTCGAAAAGTTCGTGGCATTCATCATCTTGTCCATTGCCATTCTGGTCGCGAGCTTTTGCATCATCTCCACATTGCTTTTGATGGTGACGGAGAAGGGCAAGGAGATAGCCATCCTCAAAGCCATTGGCGCAAGTGACAGCGCCATCCTTCGCACCTTCATGATCGAAGGGATGATCATTGGTGCCATAGGCACCGTCTTCGGTGTGGTCACCGGCCTTGCCGTATGCAAAGGCTTATCTTGGTTCGATTTTCGGCTCGATCCGGACGTTTATTACATCGATCGACTGCCCATTAGCGTGAACGGGTGGGACTTCCTTGCGGTCGCCCTGGCCGCGTTCACGATCTGCACCCTGTCCACGCTCTACCCGGCGTATGAAGCGTCGCGTCTGCGTCCGGTCGATGGCCTTCGCTATGAGTGAGTCCGTGCTAGAAGAACCGGCCCCACCGTGAGCAGCAGTCCCCCCCTCGTTGTCGCCAAGGACGTAAGAAAGTCATTTCAGCACATGGGCCGCACGCTCGATGTGCTGCGCGGCATCGATCTCACGATCCTCGAGGGCGAGATGGTCGGCGTCGTCGGGCAATCTGGGGCCGGAAAATCCACGTTCTTACATTGCATCGGCACGCTCGATGCCGTGACGTCCGGCTCGATTCAAATCGCAGGCGAAGAGCTCACGGCCCTTTCGGGTGCGCGCCTCGCCGACCTGCGAAACCGCACCATTGGCTTCGTCTTTCAATTCCATCACCTCTTGCCCGAGTTCAATGCGCTCGAGAACGTGGTGATGCCAGGGCTCATTCAGGCGCGGCCGCGCCGCGATCTCGAAGCGCGCGCGATGGAATTGCTCGAGGAGGTAGGCCTGAAGGACCGCATGCTGCATCGACCGGGCGAACTCTCCGGCGGTGAGCAGCAACGCGTTGCTCTCGCACGTGCTCTCGTGTTGGAACCGAAACTTCTGCTCGCCGACGAGCCCACGGGAAATCTCGACTCGAAGACGAGCGAACAAGTTCACGAGCTATTTTTCAACGCCAACGCGAGACGCAACACGACCATCGTGATCGTCACACACAACGCGGCACTCGCCAATGGCATGCCGCGCGTGGTCACTCTGCAGGATGGACGCGTCGAACACGACGAGCGAAGAGTATGAAAAGTATGACCTCGCTGGCGGCAACCTGAACGCGTTTGATAACCGTCGCGAGCGCCGCGTGCGTACCTATTCAGCGAGCGAAGCGAGCCTCGCGTGGGGTGGGGACCCCGAAAGACCGCGCCCTGCGAGCGAAGCGAGCTTAAATGCGAATGCCGGGGCGGGGCGGCGCGTGCCGCCCCGAGATGACTAGGGGCCCCAGCGCGTGACGACTTCCGGCGGAAGCACGTGGACGTCACATTGGTCGACCTTCACGATGACCGGCAAAGACTCGCTGCCCGCGGGCTCTTTCGATGTCACCTCGACCTGCGGGACGATGTGCTCGGGGCGCAAGCCTCGCAGGATGTCCGGCGGGCAAACGAGGCGCACGTCGACCTCGGGTGGCTGCGTCTTGCCCTTCGGCGTGCCCACGACCGCGACTGGCAGCTTTTGAAAAACTCGGTCAATGACTTCGCGCTCGATGTCGACGGTGGCGATGACGCTCTTGGGCTCGACGGTCAAACGCGCGCCCGGCTTTTCAATGGCGAGCGGCTGTGAGTGCTTGCCCTCAGGCAAGCTGTGAACGTCGAAGGCATCCGCACGCAGATGCTGCAGCAACATGACGTCGCTCTGCGGACCACGAACCTTGGCCGTCGTTGGCTCAACGAGCAACGCGCCTTTGACGATGAGACCCGTCGCGGGTGCGCCGACGACGTTGACCTGGATAGGTACGTCGCGCAAAACGCGCGGCTCCCATTTGAGATCGACCGCGGGCGGATCGAACTGCTCGACTTCGACGTTCACGCCGTCAGGCAAGTGGACCATCTTCGGATCGAAGACGACGTGCGCGGGCTGGCTTCGTGACAGATCCATGTGCACCAACACCGAGCTTGCACGAAGGTTGTCGATCGTCTGATTCGAGCCTCTCACGACGATGCGCACGCTCTGAGGAAGTGATCCCACGAGCATTCGATCGCTGTTTTCCGGCGGAAGTTGGACTTCGAGATCGACGGCGATCGAGCGGCGCGCGTCTTCGCCGCCGTGCACGAGCGAGTAGACGACGAGCGCAAACGCGAAGCTCAATAGCTTCAAGTTCAGATTCTCCGTCAACGCCTGGCGAATGCGCTTCCACATCTCACTCACTCCCATCGCCGCTGCGCGGCGGAGGCGGCGTGCTCGTTGGCATGGGGATCGGCGTCTCGAGCGCCGATGCGGGCGCGGGCTTGTCCGTTTCGGGGAGTCGCGCCTTCGCCATCTCGGGATTCGTGGTTGCGGAACGACCAGAAATTGCCTGGGATCCGGCCGCGGGGGTCGCCGGCGCCGGCGCGGCGACGCGGAAGGAGCCGGTCGCGACACCCGCCCCGGTCGTGACACCCGCACGCTTGCCGGTCGTCGGTGGTTCTCCCTTCTTTTTCGCGCGTGCGCGCTGGCTAAAGAGGCCGAGCAAAGCTTGCTTGAGCGAGGCTCCGTCGAGATTCGGAACGATGTTGCCATTGAAGCAAAAGCTGATGGTCCCGCGCTCTTCCGACACGACGACGACGACCGCGTCGGTCTCCTCGGTGATGCCGAGCGCCGCGCGGTGGCGCGAGCCGAGTGATTTGTCGACGACCTTCGTATCGGGCATGGGGAAGAAGACGCCACCTTTCGCGACGCGGAGGTGACGAATGACGACCGCACCGTCGTGAAGCTTGTTGAGGCTCTCGGGGAGGAAGAGACTCACGAGCAGTTCGCGCTGTACCGCAGCGTCGAGCGTGGTGCCCTGAGCAACGACGAACTCGTCGAGATTGGCTTCTTGCTCGAAGCAGATGAGGGCGCCAATGCGGTGGCGCGCGAGCTCCGTGGCGGCGGCCACGACCTCCTCGATCACGCGCGTCTCCTGCTGATGGGCAAAGCCACCAAAGAAGGCAGGCGCACCGACGCGCATGAGGCCGCGCCGGATATCGTTCTGAAAAACGACGACGACGATGAGAATGACCGACGACAGAAGCGAGGAGAGCAGATTGACGAGGGTGACGAGACCAATCCACTTTGCCGAAACATAGACAATGAAGATGACACCGAGCCCGATGCCCATCTGCATGGCGCGCGTGCCGCGAAGGACGAGCAGCGCGCGATAGACGACGTAGGCGACGACGAGAATATCAATGACGTCGATGAGAACCTGCAACGCCGGGCGCGCAGAGAAGAGGTGCCGGAGTCCCTCGAGCATCAGGCCCCTGCCCTTCTATCTGCACGCTGCGTCACCTTCACCGACACGCCTCTCCGTTCCCGAAGTTTAAGCAACACATTAAACAAGCGAAAATTGCGCGGGCCTGACCCGTAGCACGTCAGAAGTGATCGCGTCCACGACGCGAGCGATAATGTGTGTCATGCACGCGCTGGATGGCGTGTATGCAGGGCGCGCATCGTATCGATCGCTTGAACCGTCGCCCCAACATCGTGGACGCGCACGATCGACGCGCCGCTCCGTGCTGCATGGATCGCAACGGCGATCGATGCGCCGAGGCGGTCCACCGGCAGCGTGTCCGGTGCCGCGAGCGTGAGCAGCGACTTGCGGCTCGCACCAATGAGCACGGGCACGTCGAGCGCGGAAACAATCTCCGAGGTGCGTCGCAACAACTCGAGACTGTGCACGTTGGACTTCGAGAAGCCCAGGCCCGGATCCATCACGAGCGCGCTGCGGGCGACGCCGGCTCTCTGGGCTCTCTCTGCCGCCCGTTCCCATTCGGCGAGGACATTGACGACGACGTCGTCGTAGGCATTCTCGTCGTACGCGCCGAAATCGGCCATTTTTGATTGAGGCACACGCGCGTGCGACAGGACGAGTGCTGCGTTCGCCTTCGCGCAGACACTCGCGACGCCCTCATCCGCAAGAAGCGAAACGTCGTTGACGACGTGAGCGCCCGCATCGAGGCACGCCGAGGCGACTTCGGCGCTGGTCGTGTCGATCGACACGCAGACGCGGGCCGAGGCCCAACGCACGATCTCCAGGGCGCGATCGATCTGGATCGCGGGTGCAACAGGCCGCAGCCCGGGTTGCGTGGATTCTGCACCGATGTCGATGATGCCGGCGCCCTCCGCGATCATCTGCTCGATGCGCGTACACGCGGCAGCCTCGTTGAAGGCTTGGCCGCCATCGCTGAAGGAGTCCGGAGTGACGTTGCAAATCCCCATCACCAAAATGCCACGACGGGCTCTCGCGGCCCTGAGAACATCTGCAAACTCGGTCGCCTTCATAGGATTCGATATCAAATCGCTTTTCAATTTGTACTCCCTTGGGGAGTACATCATGACGATTACCAGTCGATGATGGCGGCGCCCCACGTAAAACCAGAGCCGAAACTGCAGAGCGCGATCTTCATCCCGCGCCTCAGGCGTCCGGTTTCCTCCGCTTCCGCAAGGAGGATGGGGATGGTTGCGGCCGTGGTGTTCCCGTATCGATGGATGTTGTGCACGATCTTCTCTTCCGGGATCCCGAGCGTCTGCTGGATGAACTGATTGATACGCATGTTCGCTTGGTGGAAGAAGAACATGTCAATGGCTTCTCCCGTGACTCCGTGCATCATGCACGTTTCCATGAGAACCATCACCATGCGCTCGACCGCGTGCTTGAAAACCAACTTGCCATCCATGTAAGCCCACATGAATTCGGGCGAGATCTGGCCTACGCCCTCGGCATTTTGCGGGATGAAGGGGCGCTTGCGAATGTCCCAGATGCGTTGCGAAAGAGTATCTGCGAAGCGGCCATCTGCGCCGAGCTTCCACGCGCGCACCCCGCGATCTTCCTCCGTTGCGCTGACGACGACCGCGCCGGCGCCGTCGCCGAAGAGTGAGGCAACCCCACGACCGCGAGCGGTCAGATCGAGCGCAGCGGAGTGAACCTCGGCACCAACGACGAGCACGTGTTTGCACGCCCCCGATTTGACCATGGAGGTGGCCGTGCCGAGTGCGTAGAGAAAACCCGAGCATTGGTTTCGCACGTCGAGCGCAGGGACGAATTTGGCGTTTGGTCCGTCGCAGAGCCCGAGCTTCTCTTGCAAGTAAACACCCGAACCCGGGAAACAGTGTTCGGACGACAGCGTCGCGAAAATGATCATGTCGAGATCGGTCTTCGCAATCCCCGCCTTCTCGATGGCCGCCTGTGCCGCGAGCAAACCGAGATCCGACGTGCCCACGCCTTCGTCGGCGAAGCGGCGCTCCTCGATGCCCGTGCGCTTGACGATCCACTCGTGCGTCGTGTCGATCCCGTAGACCGTTCGAAGATCGTCGTTCGTCACGCGACGCGGAGGAACATAAAAGCCTGTTCCGGAGATGAAAGCATTGGGCATGGAAAACCTCCGCGGCAACGGCCCGCTGTGAGGGGCTCTGGGATAGCGTCGCTTGCGACGGTTATCAAACGCGTTCTCGTTTCGGTCCCGTTTGCTTAGACCGCTTTCAAGTTGACGCGAGGTTTCGAACTCCTCGTAGGTTGCTCCCGTCGTCTTTTGGCCGATTTCCATCGCATCGCTTCGTTGCTCCTCCTCGAGCTGCACGAGCAGCTCTCGTCGGAGCGCCTCGCGCTGCTCGGAACTCGGTCAAAATA
>WQYX01000060.1 GCA_009781005.1 Polyangiaceae bacterium
CCGCTCATTTAGCGCGATCGACATGCTCCATATTGGGGACCAGCGAGCACGCATCTACTCCATCTTGTAGCTTGCCCTGAAGTTTGAGGCTTAAGTGAGCGGCATTCGGGCTAGACCGCTTTCGATTTGACGCGATTTCATCGTTGGCGGTTGCGGTGCGGTCCTCAAAGCCAAAACAGGCTGTTCCGGTCCGCTCCTCGCCGCCGCCTTGAACTCGCGTCAACTTGAAAGCGGTCCCAACATTGTACTCTTCATTGGAGTACAAATTTAGATAACGATGTGCGCCGTCTCCGGGATGTCACGGGGTGCTCACGCGGGAGTCGTCGTCCGCTCGCAAGAACGTTGCGGAACAAGCACGTTGACTTCACGAAGTGCCCGTACGGTCCGCATCGCTCGTGATGCACGAGCAACGAGCAAGAGAGGTTATTCAAATGAAACATCCGATTCTCTCGGGCGCGTGCGCTGCGGGTGTCGCGCTCGCGACGTCGTTGTGTGCTTCCGAGGCAACTGCTGCGAATCCGCAATGCTCGGCCACGGGCCTTACCGGTACCCCCGTTTACCTGGCGGGCTCGAGCGCCGCGAAACCCATTCTCAAACAATTGAGTGCGGTTTTGGCCAAAGTCGCAAATCCTGTTCGCATTATCTATCAGAGCGTTTCGTCCTGCACGGGCCTAATGGACATTACTGTGCCCCAGGCCGACCCCACGGCGGGTATCTACTGGGACGATAACGGTAACGAGCTCACGTGTGATGTTGCCAGCGGCGGCGTTGTGCCGGATATCGGCATCTCCGATGTCTACGCGTCGACGTGCGATAACGTAACGATTCCGGTCGGGCAGGCGAACTTTCAGGGCCCCGTCCAGATCATGACGTTCGTGGTGCCTTCGTTGTCGAAGGAGAACACGATCAGCGCCGAGGCCGCGCGCATCGTTTACGGCTTCGGTGCTACCGACAGCGGAAAGGTAGTCTCTCCCTGGAACACCAATGGCTTGATTTTCCAGCGGCCTACCACGTCGGGCACGCGACGCATGATCGGAAAGGCCATTGGCCTTGATGTCGGCAAGTGGAAGGGCACGGAGCTAAACGGTAGCGGCGATGTGCTCACGGCCGTGCAGGGAGCGAGCGCGACGAATCCGGACGCCGCGATTGGCATTCTCGCGGCAGATCTCGCGGATACGTCCCGCACAACCGTGAAGATCCTCGCTTTCCAGCCGCAAGATCAAAGCTGCGCATACTACCCGGATTCGACCTCGCAGTCGTTAGACAAGGCCAATGTCCGCTCGGGCGTCTATCCGATTTGGGGCCCCGTACACCTGGTGACGAAAGTTGATATCGCGACGGGGCAACCATCGGACCCCAACGTCAAAACGGTCATCGACTATCTGACGATGTCGAGCACCATCAACGCCGACGCGAAGAAGAACATGATCGACACCGTCGTGGCTGCGCACACGATTCCGTGGTGCGCGATGAACGTGACGCGCAACGGCGAAGTCAGCGTCAACGATCAGACTACCGCGTACAGCGATCTCGAACCGTGCGGCTGTTACTACGAGTTCAAGGCGACTGGAGCTGCGTCCTCGTCGTGCAAGACGTGTGCGGCCGATATCGATTGTGGGGGTGGAACCAACAAGTGCCGTTACGGCTACTGCGAGGCGAGGTGATAACCATGAAGCTCAAGACCATTCTGTTCGTTGCCTCCGTTCTCGCAACAGGCCTCGTTTCTGTCGTTGCATGCAGCAGCAGCTCGTCTGACAACGGCCCGGTGAACCAACCCCCGGTGGCGGATGCGGGCCCCGACGGGTCGACCGACAACGGCGACGGCTCGCCAACGGCCTGCACCAACTCGTTCGACAACACGCGCGTTCCGGGTTGGCCCAACAGCGTCCCGCAACCGTGAACAATCCGGGCTTCGTCCCAGCGTGATCACGCGCGCTGGGACGACCGGTCTTCACGACTCTTTCACGTAAGTCCGATCGATGCACTCTACATCGAGCCGCGCGGTGGTCTTCGCCGTCTTCACCGTTACGTCGCTTCTCGCGCGCACGAGCCGCGCGCAGGCGACGAACGATGATGACGAGATCGTTGTTCCTTCCGCGCCAGCAACCGATTCTCCGGCGGCACCCGAGGCTCCGGCAACGCCGGCAGCACCCGAGGCAGCGCCGGCTCCTCCACCTGTGTCACCCGAGGCCCCAGCGAATGCACCTACCGCTCCCGCGACCCCGCCGCCTGCAACCGCGCCACCTGCGAACGCAGATGCGAACGTCGAGTTGCTCGCTCGCATCGCGAACCTCGAGAAAGAGGTTCAGGCTGCACGCGAAGAATCCAAGGCGGGCACGCGTCTCGCGGATCTCCTCGCGCCATTCACGGTGACGGGATACGTGCAGAGCGAGTTCCAAACGAGCCAGGCCTCCGAAGATCAACTCGGGCAGGGTGGCGTTCTGTTGAACCGTGACCGCTTCACGTTGCGCCGCGCCCGCGTTCGCATCGACGGTGATTACAAGTACGCGGCGCTCCAGATGGAAGCGGATGGCAACACCAAGAGTGGACCCGAGTTTCGCATCCTTCACGCCTTCGGCACTCTCAAGCTTCCCGGCGCCGATCGAAGCGTTCCGATTGCCGCTGTCACGTTGGGTCTCTTCGATACGCCCTTCGGCAACGAGCTCACCGAGTCGCCGCGTCTGCGCTGGTTCATGGAGCGCTCGACAGCTTCCCAGGCCTTCTACGCATCCGAGCCCGACGTGGGCGTGAAATTCCACGGTGGCATTGGGTTCGTCAGGTGGGACATCGCGCTGATGAATGGTGAGCCTCTTGGCAACAAGAATGGCTTCCCGGGTCTGTCACCTCACGCCGCGAAAGACGTTCTCTTCCGCATCGGTGTCGATACCCATCCTCGCGACGACCTTGCCGTCTCCGGCCACATCTCCGCCCTTCGCGGCAAGGGTTTCCACCCCGGAACGGATGCCACGAAGGCCACCATCCAGTGGAAGGACGCCAATGAAGATGGCGCCATCCAGTTGTCGGAGCTCTCGGGAGTTCCGGCAACGAGCGCGACGCCTTCGCAGCTCTTCGATCGCTGGGCCGTTGGGGCAGATCTCCAGGTGCAGCTTCGTACGGCGCTCGGCATCACATCGTTCAATGGTGAGTTCGTCATCGCGAACAACTTGGACCGCACGCTCTTCGTCGCCGATCCCATCGTGACCGGAGTCGACTCGCGCGAGCTCGGATTTCTACTCGGCATCACTCAGGAGATCACGAAGTGGGGCGTCGTTGGTTTCCGCTTCGACCACTACGATCCGAATGCCAACTTCTTCGACAAGCGCGGAGGAAAACTCATTCCGACCTCGCAGGCGATCAACACCTTCTCCCCGTTGATCGGCCTTGTTCTTCCGGATCCAAATCTCAAAGACCGCGCGCGGCTGCTCCTTCAATACGACATCATCAAGGACAAACTCGCACGCGACAGCCAGGGGATCCCGACCGATCTGAAGAACAACGTCCTCACACTCCGCTTGCAGGTGACGCTGTGATCGCGCGCACGCTCTCCGTCCTCGCGCTCGCTCTTTCGATCTGTGTCGCATGCGGCGGTCAAGATGCGTCGAGCGGACTCGATGAGCCGATGCGCGTTCAGAGCGGGCAGTTCATTTCAGGCGAACTCCCCGGCACGCTTCCGGACACATCCGGTCCCGACGATCTTCGTGTGACCAGCATCACGTACTCCAATCGCGTCGTTCTTCCGGGACAGGCTGGCAAGAAGATCAGTGGTCGCGCCAGCAATCGCGCGTCGGCTGTCGGTCTACGCTTGGCCGATCTCGGCAGCGGCTATTGGGTCGTGCCGATCGGTCCGTCCGATCCGCAGTTCCCGGGAGAGTTCACGTGGGAAGCGGACATCGACTTCGCGCTCGCGGCAAGCGCATTCCCGGGGTTTCACGATCTGCGTGTGGTTGCCATCGATCCCTCTGGTGCCGCTGGCGAACAGAACGAGATCAGCATGTGTCTCGCTTCGATCGAGCCCGACAACCTGAATTCGTGCGACCCAAACACGCCGCCACCCGACGTGGTCATCTCACTCTTCTGGGACGCGGCGGTCGATCTCGATCTGCGCGCGGTCCTTCCGGGTGGGATCAGCGTCGATCCGAAGCATCCGCTCTCCGATCCGACTGCCGACGGCGGCACGCAGTCGCCCGATGTTGCCTTCATCACGCGCGATTCACTTGCTGGTTGCGTCGATGACGGACGCCGCCAGGAGGATCTCGTTTGGCAGAAACGCCCAACGGGCGCCGTCGATCTCTATGTCCAACTCGCGAACGCCTGCGGGCGCCCGTCGACCAACTTTACCTATGTCATTTTCGAAGCCGAAGGCGACGTGCCGAACCGCCATCTGGTGGAGCACCTCCGCGTGAGCGGACGCATCGTCAATCCGCTCTCCGACAACGAGAGCAACGTGCCGCCACTCTACGTGGCCTCCTACAGCTTCTGAACCTCGTTACCGAAAAAAGGATTCCACCATGCTCGTCGAACGACTCCTACGCATCGCGCTGCTCGGCAGCTCGTGGGTCATGTATCTCTTGCTCATCCTGTCGGTCTACTCGATCGCCGCGATGATCGAGCGCGTTCTCTACTTCAGGAAGAACAGTGGGGATGCAGACGCGCTCGCCGATGCGCTCGTTGAGCATCTTGCGAAGGGCGACAAAGAAGGCGCGAAGAACGTCGCTACCGAAAGTCGCGCGCTCGAAGCGCGCGTCATCGGTCCTGCCATCGATCTGTTCGACGGCGGTCCGGAAGCTTTCAGCGATGCGGTCGACGGACAATTCGGACGCTGCAAGAAGGATCTCGAGCGCGGGATGACCTACCTCGGCACGCTAGGAAGTAACGCTCCGTTCATTGGTTTGTTCGGCACGGTCATCGGTGTCATCGAGGCTTTCCACCAGCTCGGCGACGGCGCGAACAAGGCGGCCATGGGCAACGTCATGAGCGGCATCGCCGAAGCGCTCGTTGCCACGGGCGTCGGTCTCTTCGTCGCCATTCCGGCTGTCGTTGCGTACAACGTGATGCAGAAAAAGATCGGCGTTATCGAAACGAACGTCGCGACGATCGTGAAGCAGATCACCGCAATCATGAAGGCCGATCGAGCGCAGCGTGACACCGCAGAGCGCGAGGAAGGCGACGGCGCAATCGAGATCTCTACGAGCGGCGTCTTCGTGCCTTTGGCGCGCACGAATGGCCTTCCATTGGCCGAGGCGGAGTGAGCGATGGGCGCGCAACTCGGCGGCGGTAAAAGCCGTGACGGCATCGTGGGCATCAACGTCACCCCGATGGTCGACGTCGTGCTCGTGCTCCTCGTCATCATGATGGTCTCGGCAACGTACATCGTCGCGCAGAGCCTGAAGGTGGAGCTCCCCAAGAGCGCGAGCTCCGACGAAGCCGTGACTTCGGTGGCGCAAATCAGCGTGTCGAAAGAAGGCACGTACTACTTCAAGCAACAAGCCGTGAGCGAAGAGGAGCTCGTCGCCAAGCTTCGCGAGGCGAAAGCTGGGGGCACGGAGCTGAACGTCGTCATCAGCGCCGACACGACCGCGCAGCACGGTCGCGTCGTGCATGCCATCGACCTCGCCAAGCGCGAAGGCATCTCGAAATTCGCGATCAACGTTGACCATGAGTAGCGCGCGCGGCGCGATCTCCGATGAACCGAATCCAAATCATTCTCGTGGGTGGGAGCCTCGCGATTCACATCGGTGTGTGGGCGTGGATGGGGGCTCTTCCAAAAGATAGGAAGACGGACAGTGTGGCCATTGCGCTCGCTGAATCGAAGAAGAAAGCCGAGGACGAAAAGCCCAAGCCTCCGCCACCTCCGCCTCCTGCCCCTGCGGCGCGCGCCGAGCCTCGCGAGAAAGTCGCCGCGCTCGCGCCAAAGCCTGCACAGCGGCAGGCCGAGCCTCCTCCGCCGTCCGCGAATCCGCTTCCTCCTGTGGGTGATGCGCCTGCGGCGATGGATGGATTTGCCGATCTCGGCATGGCCATGGGCAGTGGAGGATCGATGGCGGTGCCTACGGGTCCTCGCATCGCATCCGCGCAGCCGGCTACTTCAGCGGTGAAGAAAGTCAAAGCGCTCGTACCCGGCGGGGGTGATGAGTGCGCGGAAGATCCCGTCAAGCCTCGCCTCGACAAGCAAGTGCCGCCGGCATATTCGCCCGAGGCGCGCCAAGCGAACGTCGAGGGCGTCGTGAAGCTCGAGATCACGGTCGACGAGGCGGGACGCGTGATTCAGGTGCGCGTCGTCAAGGGACTCGGTTTCGGTCTCGATGAAGCCGCGGTGGCTGCGGCGAAGCAATGGTCGTTCAAGCCTGCCACGCGATGCGGCAAGGCCGTCTCATACGTCATCAAGCCCGGCGTTCGTTTTCAGCTCGGATCATGACTTCGTTTCCTCCTCGTACTTTCTTTGGTGCCGCCTTCTTCGCACTGCTTTTGGGATTCACGCGCAATGCTTTCGCACAGGGTGACGCGCAACCCGGTGGAGCGCGCGTTGGCGATCGAGATGCACCGGCAACGCCGCGTGTGATCAAGCCGCCGCGCATCGTGAAGTTCGTCGAAGCGGAGTATCCGCCAAGCGAGAAGGAAGCGAACAAAGAGGCGACGGTCGTTCTCTCGCTCGGCATCTCCGAGACGGGTGCAGTCGTCGCGGTCGTGGTGCAAGAGTCGGCGGGGCCCGAGTTCGACGCCGCTGCGGTAACGGCCGCACGCCAGTTCATTTTCGAGCCGGCCGAAGTGAACGGCAAGCCCATCCCCGTAAAGATCACCTACCGCTACGAGTTCGTCATCAAGCAGGAAGTGATCAAGCGAACGAATTCGGACTTTCAGGGTGAGGTTCGCGATCGAACGACGAAGAAGCCTCTTGCGAACGTGACGGTCACACTCGAAACCGGGCAGCATGCAACGACCGACGCGCAAGGACACTTCACGATCGCCGAGGTGGAGCCGGGCGATCACACGGTGACGTTGTCGGGCGAGGGGCTCACGCCGGCGAGCACGCAGGAAACATTCGAGGCAGGAAAGAAGCTCGACGCAACGTACGACGTGGAGCTCAAAGCCAACGTACCTGGCGACGACGATAGCGACTTCGAAGTCGTCGTGACCGCTCCGCGCATCGGACGGCAGGTTGTCTCGACGGAGATCCCGGCCGAGCAGGGGCGAAAGGTTCCTGGCACGCAGGGCGACGTGCTCAAGGTCGTCGAAAACCTCCCTGGTGTCGCGCGCGCCGCGGTCGGATCAGGCGCGCTCGTCGTGTGGGGAGCGGCGCCCGAAGACACGCAAGTCTTCGTGGAGGGGATCCGCATCCCGCGCCTCTATCACGATGGCGGCTACCGGTCGGTCATTCACTCCGACATGGTCAAGTCGGTCGAACTCGTTCCTGGCGGCTACGGCGCATCGTACGGGCGTGGCATCGGCGGTCTCGTCAATGTACAGCGAAGACCGATCCCGCAGGACCGCGTGCACGGCAGCGTGAACGTCGACATCATCGATGCATCGGCGAGCGTCAGCGCGCCTATCACGGACAAGCTCTCCGCTGCGGTTGCGTTCCGTCGCAGTCATCTCGATTCTGTCGTCAAGGCTGTGGGCTCTGGAGATGTCGCCGACGTCGTCCCGCTGCCGAAGTACTACGACGGCCAAGCGCGCCTCGTCTACCGGTTCAACGCCAACGAGACGTTCGAGCTCGGTGGCCTCTTGTCGTCCGACAACACCAACCATACGCTCCTTGGAGCCGATCCTGCCGACACGAAGCGCGAGTCGCAGGCGCTCGCGTTTGGTCGGATTTACGGTCGCTACGAAAAGAAGCTCCCGACCGGCGACACCATTGTCCTCACTCCTTCGTGGGGGCAAAACCATTCGCGCATCACCGATCGCTTCGGTGCAACGCCCACGGAGCTTACGAGCGACGCAAACGTCTTCGGCTTTCGCGGCACGTATCGGGCGCAGCCAGAGAAGTGGCTCGGCGTCTCGTTTGGTGTGGACGTCGACGTGACGTCGAGCACATTTCGGCGCGCGGGTTCGGTGAGCTCTCCGGCGCGCGAAGGAGACGTGCGTGTCTTCGGTCAAGCGCCGTCGGATCAAGTCAACGTGGACCGCTGGCACACGATCGTGTCGAGTTTCGCTCCATTCGCAGAGGCCGACATTGGCCTATTGGACGACAGGCTGCACATCATGCCGGGCCTGCGTCTCGAGCCTTACGTCATCGCCGTTGACAAGGCCACGCCAGTGAGCGGTGACGTGCCACCCGTTGGTACGAGCTCGGAGAAGACGGCTATCGAGCCGCGTATCGCGCTTCGTTATCAGTTCTCCCCGCGGCTGACGGCGAAGGCGGCTTTCGGTCTCTACCATCAACCGCCTGCGGGCGAAGATCTCTCCGCGGTCTTCGGCAATCCGAAGCTCGGTCTCGAGAGCGCCATCCACTCGCTTCTCGGCACGGCGGTGAAGATCACCGACACGCTGAATGCCGAAGTCACGGCGTTCTACTCTGGCATGAACGATCTCGTCGCACGCAGCACGGCACCAACGCCGCTGCTCGCCCAGGCGCTCGTGCAGCAGGGCAGGGGGAAGTCGTACGGCGCGCAGCTTATGCTTCGGCAAGAGCAGATCGGTCGGTTCTTCGGTTGGGCGAGTTACAGCCTCATTCGCAGCGTGCGCACCGACGCGCCGGGGCTCGATGAACGCCTCTTTGATTACGACCAGACGCACGTGCTCACGATCGTCGGTTCGTACGATCTCGGTAACGGCGTCGAGGTCGGTGTTCGAGGTCGCTACGCCACCGGCTATCCGCGCACACCCGTTGTTGGCAGTTTCTACTCGCCGCGCACGGATCGATTCGAACCCATCTTTGGTTCGCAGAACAGCGAGCGAATTCCCGCTTTCTGGCAGCTCGACGCGCGCATCGCGAAACGCTTCAACCTCGGCGCGACCGACGCCGAAGTTTATCTCGACGTGCAGAACGTAACCAATCACGCGAACGCCGAGGAGATCGTTTACGGCTACGACTACAAGCAGAAGGCCTACATCAAAGGACTGCCAACCTTGCCAGTTTTAGGATTCAAATGGACATTTTAAACCGCTTTCGATTTGCCGCGATTTCATTGTTGGCGGCTGCGGTAAGTGGGTGTGCCGTTGAAATTGCAATTTTGGTTTCTGCGATTGGCATATCGGGTTGCAAACCCAATCTCGAGGAGCGAGCTTCCGAGCTTGGTGCACCTGTACGGGTGCTTGCCGTACGAGCCGATCCCGCCGAGGGCGTGCCAGGAGATGCCGTTGCGTTCCGCGCACTCGTCGTTGATGCTACCGGGGCTGAAATCGCGGCGCCTTCGTCATCATGGGCATTCTGCACGGCGCGAAAACCTCTCGCAGAGCTCGGGCCAGTGAGCCCTGCGTGTTACGAGGCGGGCAGCGACGCGCTTTCGCTGCTTGGGTCGGGGACGAACGTGCAAGCAATGCTGCCGACATCGGCGTGCAGCAACTTCGGACCCGAGGTTCCGCCGAATAAACCAGGGGAACCTTACGGGCGTCCGGTCGATCCGGATCCCACTGGCGGCTACTACCAACCGGTTGTGTTCGTCGCGATGGAAGGGAGCGATTGGGTCACTGCGGTCGAGACGGCGCGCATCGCATGCGGTCTGTCCGGAGCTTCGTCCGATGACGTCATCGCGTTTCGCCAGCGTTATCACGTCAACGAAAATCCTGGGGTGTTGCGCTTACGCGTGAACGGCGAAGACGTCGTCGATGAGACGACGCCGGTTGTCGTTGCGTCTGGAACGAGCGTAGCCGTGACGGTGGAGTGGCCCGCGTGTCCGGACGTCGACGCGTGCGGAGACGGGATCTGCGGTCCGGACGAGTCACAAGTCACGTGTATGGATGACTGTACGCAACCAAATGGTTGCATGGGAGCCGAGCGTTATCTCGTCTACGATGCCGAGGCTCGAGAGCTCGTTGTCCATCGGGAGGCGATGAGCGTGTCGTGGTTCGCCTCGTCGGGCTCGTTCGATCAAGATCGCACGGGCCGCGAGGCAGATGATCCAGCGACGTTCAGCGACAACATCTGGCAGGCCCCGACGACACCAGGAATCGTCAAAGGCTGGGTGGTGCTGCGCGAAGAGCGAGGCGGCACCGCCTGGCACCCGTTCATTTTCGAGGTGCGTTGAGAGCGTGTTACTTCGGGGTGAATGCGATCTCGAAGTGGACCTCCACGCGGTCTTTCACGCGGAACGCGTTCATGGGGCCCTTGACGACGTCCGATCCAATCGCCGAGAGCGACACCTCGAGCATCCCTTGGCCGACGATGACGCCCTCCTGCTCGCGCACGGTTACTCGCGCGCTCATCTCGGCGCTCTTGCCCTTCGGCGGCACGATGCGAACGTGCGCGGCGGTATCGCGTAGCACAATCTCTGCGCGGACCACTCCCTCGTCGCCAACATGAAAAACTTCGCGACGCATCTTCTCGAGGCAGTCGTGTCGTTCTCGTGTCGACAGTCCAGCCGCATCGACGCGAGAACCGTGCAACGTTCCTGCGACTTCGATGCCGCGTATTGGGATCTCGATCGTTGCTGTTCCCGTCATCGCGGCCGATGTGTCGTCGCGCGATGCCGTTCCCGACAGCTTGCTGCAAACGAGTTCGAGATCGTGCGCGATCTTGGAAAATAGACCTTCGGCAAAGGTGCGCAGACGAATCTGACTTCGTGATGGGTCGAGGGTGAGTTCGATCACGCGTTCAATATAGCGGTTGTGACCGTTAAGGGATGTGGTCGGCCGCGACACCGTCGGCTCCGACCGTTCCATTGGCGCCGCCTCCGTGGCCCGCGCTGCCGTGCGTGAACGTCGTGTCCGTTGCAGTGACGAGCCCCGTGCCGCCTTGGTAGGTCGCGATGGACGAGCCGCCCGCGCCGCCGCCGCCGCCACCACCCGCACCGCCTGCGCCGCCCATGCCGCCTGTGCCGCCGGCGGCAGTGGAGGCGGTCTCGTCGCACGGAACATCCTCGCTGCACGAAGTCGTGCACGATGCCGCATCGAGCCCCGTCGTGCCCGCGATACCCGCACCGCCTGCGCCACCTGCGCCACCCGCGCCGCCGTTGCCGCCGTTGCCCGCTTGCACCGAACTGTGTGCAATCTGCACGGAAGCATCCCAGGCATACACGCCGATGCTGCTGCCTCCACTCATGCCGCCTGCGCCGCCGTTGCCCGCCGCGCCGCCGCAACCGCTCTTGCCGTCCTCTCCGCACGTTGCGTCGATGTCCTCAACAAGCTTGCAGTCTGCATCGCATGTCCCGCACGTGACGCACACGCCAGCACTCAGAGTGCCGTTTTTGCCTGCGCCGCCGTTGCCGCCGGAGCCTCCTGCGCTTGCGGAGTAACCGGTCTCCGAGAACGTGCCCGCGGAAGCTCCCGCGCCCTGCGTCCCCTTTGCCCCGTCCATGCCGGTCCCTGATGTGCACCCCACGTCGATGGCTGCCGCGCCGTCATTGCCGTTCGTGCCGTCCGTGCCTGCGCCGCCGTTGGCGATCGCGATCGTGACGGTATCGAGAGTGAGCATCGTATTGCCCGTTGCCATGAGTCCATAAATCGACTCGCCGGCACCGACGTCGTCTTGTGCTTTGCTCTCGATGCGCAACATCGCAAGGCCTGCTTTGCCGCCTAGATCGTGCGCTCCGACCGTTACGTTGTCGGCGGGGGTTGCGCGCAAAATCGTGACGCTCTCGGGTGAACCACACGCGTGTGTGAATTCGTTTGCGCCTGCGTCCCAACCACCCACGAGGGTGATGCCCGCCTGCAGTTCGACATGCTCGATATACGTCCCGGCCGCGACGTACACATTTGCCTTTGGCGCTGCGAGCGCTTGCGTGATTCCGAGTGCAACGGTTTTGCATGGCGCGTCCACGCTTCCGCACGTGTTGCTCGTCACGCCGGTGGTTGCCACGAAGACACCGGTATTGGCGTTGGCGCGTTCGCACGTGTTGGCGTCTACGTCCGCATCTGCATCATCCGAAGAACCAGCTTCGACACCCAACGTCATGCCGTTCCCGTTGCTGGGTAGGCTCTGAGGAAGCTCGATCGAAGCTTCTTTACTGCACGCGATGGCGACGGGAACCGCGAAGAGCGCGCCGAAGAAGAGTCGATGAGCACGAGACAAACGCATGCTTCATCGTAGCATTGCGCAGCCGTTCGGTCTTACCGACGAGGCAAGTGGAGCTCCTCAGGGGAAAAAGGAGACGCCGACGGAGATCGTTGGGTACCCCACGCGCATCGTGAGGGAGGTTCTCGCGTTGAAGTGGTAGCGAGCACCAATGTAGAACGCGGGATCGACGCTCGTGGCCGTGGGGTATCTGCAGCCGTCGATTCCGTTACAGAAACCGCTGTTCCAGCTACCGTGGTAGATGAAGATACCCGGCTCGCCAAAGACACTCCACTGCGGCGTGAGCCAGAAGTTCCACTGCAGCACGACGGGGAACAAGAAGTAGTTCGCGCTGCAACCGCGATCGCCGGAAAAATAGCAGCCGGAGTAGTGAACCCAGTCGAGGCCGAGGCCGATGCCAACGCTGTTGTTGATGGTTGGGACGAAGCCGTTACTCACGATGGGAATCGAAAAACGCCCGCCGAGCCCGAACCCCGAACCGGCATAGAGATCCGCCCAACCGAGCAGGCCGTGTGGTTCGACCTCGACGGCATAATTTGGATGGTCGCCGGGAATCCTGATGATGCTTTGCGCGTGCGCTTCACCGGGCGCTGCGACAGCAGCGCCGAGGATAGTGGCGATCGAGAGGATTTTCAGAGACTGCATGCTCTCGGCTTTTGCACGCTCCGACGGGTTTTGGCAACGTCTGCGTGCATGTCGCGCGGTCCGCGAGGCATGCTAGACGCCCTACCATGCCCTTCGACCCAAACGCTCCTGCGCTTCCGGGATCTGGTGTTTTCGGGCTTCCACACGACGAGAATGAGGCGCACGTCGTTCTGCTTCCCGTTCCCTGGGAAGCGACGACGTCGTACGGCGGTGGTGCGGCGGACGGTCCTCGTGCGATCCTCGACGCGAGCGCACAGGTCGATCTTTTCGATCTCGACGTTGATCGCCCTTACCTGCCGGGCATCCACATGCTCGCAGAGCCGGAGGAGATCATTGCGAACAACGGTCAGGCCCGTGCACTTGCGCGCAAGGTGATAGATGCGGGTGGCGCGACCGCAGGTGACGCGGAGCTCGAACGTGCGCTCTCTTGCGTCAATGAGCTATCGGTCGAGATCAACCGATGGGTGGAAGGCGAGACGATGCGTCTCTTCAACGCCGGAAAGATCGTCGGCATCGTGGGTGGCGATCACTCGGTGCCCTTCGGCGCTCTTCGCGCAGTCGCCCTGCGCGGCATGCGGTTTGGTGTGCTCCACTTCGACGCTCACTCCGACACGCGCAAAGCCTACGAAGGCTTCGAACACTCGCATGCGTCCATCATGCGCAACGTTCTCACGTACATTCCTGCAGTCGAAAAACTCGTGCAGGTTGGCATCCGCGATGTCTGCGAAGAGGAGATGAACTTCTGCGCGAGCCAGGGTCCGCGCGTTCGCATTTTCACCGATCGCGAGATCGCGATGAAAAAGCACGGTGGCACGCCGTTTTCGACCATCGTGAGCGACATCGTTGCGGCGCTTCCTTCGCTCGTGTGGATCTCGTTCGATATCGACGGTCTCGATCCGCGTTTCTGTCCGCACACCGGTACGCCCGTTCCGGGCGGCCTCGACGTTCACGAAGTCGTCGCCATCTTCCGTGAAATCGCGCGCTCCGGCCGTCGGATCATCGGCTTCGATCTCGACGAGATCGCGCCCAATCCGTCGGATCCCGACGACCAGTGGGACGGAAACGTCGGGGCGCGTGTACTCTACAAGCTTATCGCTTTCACGCTCGCGAGCCACGGCATCTCGAAGCTCAGTTCGTCGGCTTGAGTTTGCCGCAGACCTTTTCGGTTTTTGTGATGAACGCTTGCCTGTCGAAGAGGCCGGCTTCGATCTCTGCTGCGTTCGATGTCTTGCGAAGTTCCTTCCATGCGCACTCGCAAAATTCATTCGCCTTCGGATCGTTCGCGCAGCCGTTCATGAAACTCTCGTGCACGACATTTTCGGGCATCTTGGATGCGCATGCTTTAACGACGCCTGCACGCGCAGCCGCGAAGCTCGCGTTGCTGACGATGTCCGGCCGGGCGAGATCCTGCGCGGCGAACTTCTTTCGGTATTCGTTCCACGAGCAGTCGCAGTAGGCTTGCATTTCTGGCTTGTCGCCGGCACAACCGGCAGCAAAACCTTTTTTGACGGCGTCTTCGGGGAGCTTGCTTGCGCACATGGTGCCGACCTTCGAGCGTACGCGTTCGAGTTTGTCGGGATCGGCGGCATCGGTTGCGAGCTCCTCGTCACTGAAGACGGCGCGCGTTTCGTTCCACGCGCACTCGCAATAGTCACTCGACGACGCTGCGGCGCTCGTGCAGTTTGCGACGAAGGCCTTGTGTTCTTCTTCGACCTTGGAGGCGACGTCGCTTTGTTGCACGGATGTCCCTGCGTCTGCGACGGTGGCGGGCGCGGTGTTCGACGCCGGTGAGGCTCCACCGCACGCCGAGCACATGAGAAGAGAGAGCAGCGCGACGGCGTATCGTGCGTGCGCGCGGTGATCGCGGTCATGGCGGTCAAAACGAAACGCGAGAGGCATGAGAGAGGGTCTCCTGATCTTCACAAGCGGAAGCTATGCCACGCTACTCGCTTTTCGTTTGCGATACACTCGCCCGATGGCGCAGACGAAGTCATCGGCGAGAGGTGGAGAAAACGGCGCACTTGGGACCGTTCGCGTGCCCGTTCCGTTCGATGAGGTGAGGGCGGAAGATATCGTGCCGGCGGTGGATCTCCTCCTCGCGCAGGCCGAGGCGCGGCTCGCTGCGATCGGCACCCGAGGCGCACAGCGCACATTCAAAAACACCCTGGGCGCGCTCGATCGAGCGACCATTGAGCTCGATTACGCCGCGGGGCTTGCCGGGCATCTGGAGTCCGTCTTGGGCACCGCCGAACTGCGCGAGGCGTACAACGCGATCGTTCCGAAGGTGAGTGCATTCTACAGCAAAATGCTTCTCTCCGAGCCGCTCTACACGGCGCTTCGCGAGTACGCCCAGACCGACGAAGCCGAGACACTCGACGCCGGTGCGGCTCGCTTTCTCTCTAAGACGCTCGCCGACTTCCGGCGCAACGGCGCAGAGCTCGACGCCAAGGGCAAAGCACGCCTTGCGGAGATCGACGTTGCGCTCGGTGAGCTCACGTTGAAGTTCGCGCAAAACGTCGTCGATGCGACCGCTGCATTCGAACTTCTCGTGGACGATGGCGCGCGCCTCTCGGGCATCCCGGCGGGTGCTATCGCAGCGGCGCAGAAGAGCGCTCGCGAGAAGGGCAAGAAAGGTTATCGCCTCACGCTCCAGGCGCCATCGTACGGCCCCGTCATGACGTTCGCCGATGATCGCGCGCTGCGCGAGACCTTGTACAAGGCGCACGTGACGCGCGCTTCGGGCGCGGGTGCGGCGCCCGACAATCGCGGCATCCTTCGCGACGTGCTCGTGCTCCGTCAGGAGAAGGCGAGGCTCCTCGGCTTTTCGCACTTTGCCGATCTCGTGACGGACGACCGTATGGTGAAGAGCGGCAGAGATGCGTTCGCCTTCGTCACGATGCTTCGGGACAAGCTCGTGGAGCACTTCGAGCGTGAGAACGCGGCACTCGAAGATTTCGCCAAGAAACACGGCCACGTCGGCAAACTCGAGCCCTGGGATATTTCGTATTGGGCAGAGAAAGAACGTCGTGCGCTCTACGACTTCGATGAGGAGACGCTGAGGCCGTATTTCCCGCTCGATCGGGTGACGCAGGGTCTATTCGAAATTGCCAAAAGCCTCTACGGCGTGCGCATCGAGCGCGACGAGGGCGCGCGCGTCTGGCACGACGACGTCACGGCGTGGTCCGCGCACGACGAGTCCGGCAAGCGCATTGGTGCGTTCTACATGGATCTGTTCCCGCGGGAGACCAAACGCGATGGTGCGTGGATGGGCAGCTTCGTCGATCGCTTGCCGGGCACGGAGCTCGAGCTCGAGAACGTTGCGGTCGTCGTCGCGAACATGACGCCGCCGCGCGGTCCGGGACAACCCGCGTTACTCAATCACCGCGAGGTTGAAACCCTCTTTCATGAATTCGGCCACATGATGCACCACGTGCTCAGCGAAGTCCCGATTCGCTCGCAAGCGGGCACGCGCGTGGTGAGCGACTTCGTCGAGCTGCCATCCATGATCATGGAGAATTGGTGTTGGGAACCCGAAGCACTCGACCGATTTGCGTGTCACGTCGAAACGGGGGAGCCCATCCCTGCGGACATCAAAGAACGCATGCTGAGTGCGCGGACCTACCGAGCTGCCAATGCTCTCATGCGTCAGCTCGGATTTTCCACGGTGGATCTGCTCCTGCATACGTCGTTCGATGGCGATGTAGATGGCGACGTGATGGCATTTGCGCGCGCAACCTTTGCCCGCTTCTCGCCCGCGGAGCTACCCGCTGACTACGCGATGCTCGCGGGCTTCTCGCATCTGTTTGGCTCGGCGTATGGATATGCCGCCGGATATTACTCGTACCAGTGGTCGGAAATGCTGGAGGCTGATGCGTTTCGCCAATTCCGACAAAGTGGCATTCTCAGCCGCGAAGTTGGAGAGCGCTTTCGCCACGAGATCCTCGCGCGTGGCGACACGGCCGATCCCGCGGTGCTCTACCGCTCTTTCCTCGGTCGCGATCCTGACGTTGGAGCGCTACTCAAACGCCTCGGGTTCTGACCGCTTTCGATGGGCCCAGCGCTGCGCGGGCCCTTCCTTGACGACTGCACGTGAGCTAACGCGTTGGCGGTTGGGCACGTGTGCTGCATCGCGCAACGCGCATGGAAAGCCCCACCTTCCTCCGCGAACGCCGCGGTTCGGGCGCGCGCGCTTCAACCGACGTTCTCTGTCTGTCGCACCTGCGCTGGGGGTTCGTCTACCAGCGGCCCAATCACTTGATGAGCCGCTGCGCGCGCGAGCATCGCGTCTTCTTCGTTGAGGAGCCGATCTTCGATGCCGATGCACCGCGGCTCGAAGTCTTCGAGGCGCAGCCATCGCTTCAAGTCGTCGTGCCGCATCTGCCACCCGGAAGATCGCTTGGCGCCGTCGACGTCATGCTCTCCGAATTGGTGGATGGTCTCGTTGCGCGCGAGCGCATGCGCTCACCGCTTTTGTGGCTCTACACGCCGATGGCCGTTCCGTTCGCGAAAGAGCTCGATCGAGCTGCTGTCGTCTACGACTGCATGGATGAATTGTCGCTCTTCCACGGTGCTCCACCGGAGCTCGTTCAGCGCGAACGCGATCTGTTCGCGATGGCCGATGTCGTCTTCACCGGTGGTCACGGTCTCTGGGAAAAGAAGAAGGAGCATCATCCGAACGTCCACGCATTTCCGAGCAGCGTCGACGCCGCGCATTTCGGCAAAGCGCGCGGCACACTCGAAGAGCCGAGCGATCAGCGATCCGTCCCGCACCCTCGGCTCGGATTCTTCGGCGTGCTCGACGAGCGCTTCGACATTCCGCTCATCCGAGAGAGCGCACGTGCACGGCCGGACTGGCACTTCATCCTCGTCGGCCCCGTTGTGAAGATCGATCCGGCAACGCTCCCCGCGCTTCCGAACATTCACTATCTCGGGCCGAAGTCCTACGACGAGCTGCCGTCTTACCTCGCGGGTTGGGACGTTGCGATCATGCCGTTCGCGCGCAACGAGTCGACTCGTTACATCAGCCCAACCAAGACGCTCGAATACCTCGCTGCAGGTAAGCCCGTCGTCTCGACCTCGATTCGCGATGTCGTCCGGACCTTTGCGGACAAGAAGCTCGTTCGCATTGCCGATCGCGCGGACCACTTCGTCGCGGAGATCACTCAGGCTCTGTCCCAGCGTGGAACGCCGCTGGAGGAGGCGTGGCGCACTGCGGTCGACGATCTGCTCTCGCAGACTTCGTGGGATCGCACGTGGGCGCGCATGCACGCGTTGATAGAGCGTGCCATCTCACGCCGCCGAACGAATCGCGAGGAGGCGCCATGTTCGATTATCTGATCGTTGGAGCCGGTTTTGCGGGTGCCGTGTGTGCGGAGCGACTTGCGAGCCGCGGTCGCAGCGTCGTCGTCTGTGATAGGCGCCCGCACGTGGGTGGAAATGCCTACGATCACTACGACAGCGCGGGCATCCTCGTGCACGAGTACGGGCCGCACATCTTCCACACGGATAACCGCCGTGTTTTCGACTACCTGTCGATGTTTACGCGCTGGCGTTCCTACGAGCACCACGTCCTGGCGGACGTGGGGGGAAAGCTTCTGCCATTTCCCATCAACATCGACACCGTCAACAAGCTCTATGGCCTCTCGCTCGACGAGAACTCGATCGGCCGCTACTTCAGCGAGCACGCGGAGCCTTGCGAGCACGCGAAGACGAGCGAACAAGCGGTTGTCGGCAAGATCGGCCGCGATCTTTATGAGAAGTTTTTCCGCAACTACACGAAGAAACAATGGGGGCTCGATCCGTCGGAGCTCGATGCATCGGTGGCCGCGCGCGTGCCGGCTCGCATGAGTCATGATGACCGTTATTTCGGTGATGCGATCCAGGCGATGCCCGCGCAAGGCTACACGCACATGTTCGATCGCATGCTCGATCATCCGAACATCTGGGTCGTCCTTGGTGTCGACGATCGCCTTTTGCGCCGTGAGGTGTGCTACCGCAAGATGATCTACACGGGCCCCGTGGACGGCTTTTTCGACCACCGCTACGGACCGCTTCCGTATCGATCGATTCAGTTCAGCTTCGAGACGCACGCGTCCGACAAGTTCCAGCCGGAAGCCGTCGTCAATTATCCAAATGAACACGAGTATACGCGCATTACCGAATTCAAATACGTGACGGGGCAACTTCACCCGAAAACCACAGTTGTTTATGAATATCCAACGAGCGACGGGGATCCGTATTACCCGGTTCCCCGCCCGCAAAACGCGGACGTCTACCGGAAGTACAAGGCGCTCGCGGACGGCACACCGGACGTGCACTTCGTCGGCCGCCTCGCGACGTATCGCTACTACAACATGGACCAGGTCGTCGGGCAGGCGCTCGCGCTCGTCGACCAACTCGAAGGCACCAAGGCCAAGGCAGCGTAGGAGGCCGCACTCCCAGAGCCTTGGCAAGTGTCAGGTACCTTGCGCGTCCCTTGTCTTCTCGCCGATGAGCGGCAGCATGGCGGCGAGCGCGAACGCCGCGCCGGTCACGCACACGGCTGCCCAGCCGCCGCGAGACCACGCGAGCGACGCGCACACGGTTCCTGCGGCGCCACCAGCGAAATACGAAACCATGTAAAGTGCATTGATTCGGCTGCGCAATGCGGGGGTCAGACTGAAGATGACGGTCTGGTTCGTGAGCTGATTGGCTTGCACGCCGGCGTCGAGCAGCACGACGCCGACACCCATGAACACGAGTGACTCTCTACCGAGCCAGAAGATTGCAAAAGATATCGCGGCAAGAGTGAGAGCAAAAACATTGAGGCGCCATGGCTCGGTGCGCGTTGCGATGCGTGCAGCCGTGGGCGCGACGAAGACTCCGATGAGGCCGATGGCACCGAATGCGCCTGCCGTGGCGCTGCCTTGTCCGAGTGTTTTGAGGTGAAACGACAGCATGGACCAGAACACGCTGAGGCTTGCGAACCCGAATCCTCCGATGAGGGCGCGTCTTCGGAGCACGGGCTCGGTACGAACAACGGTCGCCAAGGATCGGAGGATCGCCGCGTATGCGATTCTCCCTGCAGGCTCGCGTATGGGGATCTTGATACGGAGCACTCCTGCGAGAAGCCCCATGACGATGGCGGCAAGGACGAACACGGCGCGCCATCCGAGCGCGGTGCCGAGTGCACCGGCCACCGTGCGTGAGAGGAGGGCACCTGTGAGCAGGCCCGCCATGACGGTGCCAACGACTTTGCCGCGCTCGGCGGGCTCCGCGAGATCGACGGCGTACGGAAGGACCATTTGCGGCACGGCGGACGTGACGCCGACGAGGAGACTGCTAACGAGCAAGGCTGCCACCGACGTCGACGCGGCGAGCATCAAGAGGGCAGGGACCGCCGCGAGCAGCGTGGAGACGATGATGAATCGGCGCTCACGTCCATCGCCGAGCGGAACGAGGAGCACCATGCCGAATGCGTAGCCAATCTGTGTGGCCATGAGCGTGCTGCCGATCTCGGCAGGCTTTGCGTGAAGCGATGCGGTGATCGCTGCCGCGAGTGGCTGTGCATAATACAAGTTTGCGACTCCGAGGCCGGCGGTGGCCGCCAAGAGCCAGAGCAGTCCTCGCGAGAGGGGCGTCGTCGTGTGGGAAGATTCGGTGATCGTCATGGTCGTTATCGTTTGGCCTGCAGCGTTGGCCGATGGTCGCGACCTATCTCACGCTTGTGGCAAGCTTTGGGGCCGCTCGAGACGATGCCAACGGGGAGGTGCAGGTGCTGCTCGATCACGTTGACGAGCGTCTGCTCGTCTCCACGTAGACTCTCGGTCATCGGATGCACTTTGGAGAGGGTCGTGCCGAGGCGCTCTTGGTGCGCAAGATCACCCTCGCGAAGGTCTATGGCACGTGTATGTGTATCATGCATGAATAACCTCGAGTCGGCCGCATTTTCGTATGCTGTGACAATCTTCGAGAGGTCGGCGATCCGGTCTGCGTGGGTCAGCGCGAGAGAGTCCACGCCGCCTGACATACGCAGCGCGTAACGCATGAGGACCATGTCCGGGAAGCCAACGCGGAACCGCCCTTGCCATCCGTGGCTTTCGTTGTGACGTTCCGGGAGCTTCACCCCGAGTTCGGCGCTCTCGCTCGGAAAAGGACCGGCTCCGTGACGCGTGAGGTATGCACGCATAACGCCGATGCGATCGATCCTCTCGGGATCGGAGACGCCGTGTTCTGCGAGGAGCGTCGTTGCTGCCTTCGTGGTGCAGTCGCTCCATGTCGTGTGAGGATGAAAGCCTACGGACTGGTCGAGCAAGACCCCCTGAGCACCTTCGAGAACAATGCATGCGTCGCGAAGACGGCGGTCGAGTGTAGTGTTTTCGACGACGAGGCTCGGTTGCTTGCGGAGAGGTTCGACGGCTTCGAGCCAGCAACGGATTGTTCGCGAGTCATCGAAGATCGCGATCTCGTCTCTTGCGCGTACGTCTCCGTGGAGCGCCAAAAATTGCCTGGCGAGCGAGGCGTGCATGCGGTCGCGGACCCGCTCGAGTTTCGATCTCAAGGTCGCGCGCTCACAGACGAGATCGCGTGCAACGATGATCTCGTCGGACGAAGCTTCGAGCGAGTCGCGTACCGTCTCGCCGATGCCGATGCCGCAGGTGCCATGGCGACCGTCCCCACGCCCGAGTTCGCGAAGGCGGTTCGCGGCTTGATGGAATGGCGTGATGATCCGCGCGCTCTCGGCAATCGTTAATCGATCGAGTGCGGCGCCGACGCCCTTTTGTGCGAGGTATCGTGCCTCGACGAGCAGCGCGGTGGGATGGAGGACGAACGGCTCAGCGAGGTGCGTCCGCACATTCGGAACGAAGGTCGCTGCACCGAACTGCGCAAAGACGTGCTCGCGTCCGTCGTCTGTGATGACCGCGTGGCCAGCTTGTGCGCCGCCATTCCAGCGCACGACGAGGTTCGCGCCGTGTGCGCGGGCAAGGTAATCGACGATGGTGCCCTTGCCCGAGTCACCGAAGCCGAGATCGGCAACGACGAAGATGCGAGTTTGCATCAAATCGAAAGCGGTTGCACGCGTCGATATCCGCTCGGCTCATGACCAGAAGGAAGCGGCGCGCTGAGATCGACCACTGGTGACGGTGCCCCGTCGCTCGCGCGCGATGCGGCCCACGGTAAGAGCGCGCGTACCACGGCGCCGATGCGTTCGCGCGCAACGCCGCGCGCCGCAAGTGTTCGCGCATAATCCTCGAGGTTCCGTGCGGCACCTTCGCTCATGGCGACGACGCCCGTGATGCATGCCGTTGTGTCGCGCGGGCTCTCCATGCAGATGACCCGATCGCCGAGGACATCACGCCAGACGCGTTCGCAATTTGTCCGGCGTGCGAGATCTGGGATCAAGAAAAATGGTTCGACGGAGCGCCCTGCTTCGTCCACGACCACCGAAAGCGGAAAGTCGTCTTCGATCTCATCGCCGAGTACGCTTCGAACGACGCTTCGCGAGAGGCGAGGGTAGGGCTTCTCGTCGCCCGTCATGAAGAGGTATCCGCGTTTGTTACGTAACCGCAGGCAGTCTTGCTCGAGATGGCGCGCGGCGAAGTAGAGCGCAAGCTCGTAGGACTCGTGCCCTGGAGTTCCTCCTCCTCCTTCGAGCCAGCACCACGTGAGCCACTGGTCCATCAGTTCCGCGGTGGACTCGAATTGACCGACTTGCAGTGGCGCACGGTCATGGAATGCGTCGCCGATCGCCAGAAAGAGCACTTGCGGATCGGCAATGCCATGATCCATCAGGGCGCGGATGAGTCCGGCGAGCTCCTCTTTCGCGAGCAGCTCGGGGATCTCACCCATCGATCCGGTGACGTCGAGCGCCAACGTGATGGCGAGCGAATTCGGATGACTTGCACTGTCCCGACATTCGCGGGCCGCGATTGCACGCGGGCACATCAAGGGATGCACGTCGCGCTGACGGAAGACTTCTTGCGCGGGGAGGCTCGTGCGCGTGCTCATGATCGCGCGGTGCGCCTCGTAGCTGTAGTTGCCGTAGCCCACGGTTTTCGGCCTACGCCTTTTCGATCGATTTGGCCCACGCAGTAAGGGCTGATAGGGCACGCTCGACGCGATTTGCTGCGAGGCCTGCATCGCGAAGGCGCTTGCCGAGATCCTGCAAGTTCGCGACAGCGCCCTCGGAGAGCGCGATGATGCCGGCGGCTACCGGACACGTGTCGTTGGGATCTGCGAGTACGATGGTGCGCTCGCCGAGGTGCTTGCGCCAAAAGGGTGCCACGCGTGCACCTCGCTCGGGATCGGGGATGAGATAGAATGTGTGGAAGGTATCGTTGCAGTCGGCAATGACCTTTGCGAGAGGCAATTCGCTGGGGGCATCCTCGCCGAGAAATTCTTTTACCCAGCTTGCGTCGAGCGTTGGGTAACAAGGTTCATCGCCACTCATGAAAAGATATCCGCGCTTGCCGCGCTTTTCGTGGCAATCCATTTTCGTATGGTGCGCGGCGAAATAAAACGCGAGATCATAAGATTCGAATTCGCTCGCGCCGCCGCCCATGAGCCACGACCACGTGAGCCATTGGTCCATGAGTTCTGCCTTCGACTCGAACTGGCCAACCTGCAACGGGGCGACGCCCCCGGCGCAGTCTTGAAAAGCCATAAAGAGTACTTGGGGATCGGTGACGCCTGCATCCATCAGCGTCTTCATGAAGGTGGGCAATTCTTTGCGCGCGATCTGCTCGGGGATTTTTCCCATCGATCCGCTGACGTCCAGCGCGAACACGATGCCGAGCGAATTCGGATGATCGGGGCTGTCGCGGCACTCACGAAATTTCACATCCTTCGGATCCATTAATGGGTGAAGCCTGCGCTGACCAAAGACCTCCTGCGTAGAGAGTTTTGCTCGCTTGTTGGTCATCGCTTGATGGGCTTCGTAACTATAATTTCCATATCCCATGAAAGAGTCCTCCTGCCGATGATGATTAAGAATGAATGGCTGGTCCTCTATTTCGTTGTTTCATGACCAACCAGGCATTGTGAACGGAACGAAGCGCGGTGGTCCGAAGACTTCACGGGCAACCGCGTCGAGTTTCTCCTTGAGTGACCACGCGCTCATCACGGCACCGGGCGCTTCTCGCGCTTGCGTTTCGAGCAGCCGTGCAAGCGGCGATGGCACCGATGCCGGCGCCTGATCGACTTCGCCGCCGAGCGCACGCAGAATGACGCGCGCACCCATGGCAAGATCGGTTGCGGGATCGACCTTGCTGCCGTTCCATGCGCTGTCCGCGTAGTAAGCGCGGGCATCTTTGCTCGTTGCGACGAGTGCCTTCCCAGGCGTTGTTGCGCAAGACCAGCCGACGAGCATGACGCCGTGATCGCGCGCGTGCACGAGCATGTGCGCAGGGAGCACCGCACCGTGAACCAAGCCGCTCGCGTGCACCCATCCAAGCAACTCGAGCAGGCGCTTGTACATCCAGATTGCGGTCTCTGGCGCGACGCCATTGGGGTGCGCTTCGAACACGTCTTCAAAAGTGTGGATGAATCCGCTTCGCCACCGAAAAACCGCGACGTGGCGCTCGCCGTCTCGACCGGTCGCTCCGAGGCGTGCCGTGCCGTGATCGACGCGTTGCGGAAGAAGCTGCGCGAAATGTGTACTGCCCGATGCGTTGGAGGCTTCGAGTGCGCGAAGGTTTCCTTGTTCTCGATCGAGCAGATCGGCGTCCACCATGTTGCGGAGGATCTTCACGACCACCTGCTCGGTGATTCGAGCGTCGCGTCGCGCGCGGAAGACATCGCTCCCGTCGCCACGCGCGAGCCGTCCGAGCAGCACGTAACGATGGCCTGAAACCCAGAGGCGGGGCAGATGCGGATCGGCGAGAGGTTGCTCGATCGTCTGCGCGGGCCGCCACGCGGTGCCGTGTGCCGCGATGAGAACCACCCCACAGAAGCCGCAGCGCTGCGCTCGAAGTGCGGCGGGCGGCGGCAATGGTCCTCCGCAATTGGGACATCGATGTTGCGTGTAGCTCGTTCCTTGTGTCACTTTCAGCGCGCCGAAAATATCATGAGTGACCTAAAGAGCATTGAGCTTCTTGCGCGTGCGGAGCGCGTGATCCCTGGTGGCGTCAATAGCCCCGTGCGCGCGTTTCGATCCGTTGGCGGCAAGCCCGTCTTCGTCACACGCGCAGAAGGCGCTTATGTGGTTGGTGCAGATGGTGCAAAATACACGGATTACGTCGGCTCTTGGGGGCCGATGATTCTCGGACATGCGCACCCGGCTGTCGTCTCCGCGATCGCCGAAGCTGCAAAAAACGGCACGAGTTACGGCGCGCCCACCGAGCTCGAGATCCGCTACGCAGAAAAGATCATCGAGCTCTATCCGTCGATCGAGGTGATGCGCGCGGTGTCGAGTGGCACCGAAGCATGCATGTCGGCGATTCGTGTCGCACGCGGTTTCACGGGGCGCGAGGCCATCGTGAAGTTCGCGGGCTGCTACCACGGGCACGCCGACTTTCTCCTCGTGAAAGCAGGTTCGGGTGCACTCACGTACGGCGTGCCGGATTCGTCCGGGGTGCCGGCCGCAACGGCGAAGGACACCATCACGCTCGCGTACAACGACGTCCCCGCGCTCGAAGCGCTCTTTCGAGCACGCGGCTCCGAGATCGCCGCGGTCATCGTCGAGCCCGTGGTCGGCAACATGGGTGTCGTTCCGCCGGTGCCCGGATTTCTCGAGGCCATCGTGCGCTTGTGCAGCTCGCACGGTGCCGTTTCGATCTTCGACGAGGTGATGACGGGATCGCGCGTTGCGCGTGGCGGAATGCAGGAGCGCGTCGGGATCCGGCCCGACATGACGTGCCTCGGCAAAGTGATTGGCGGTGGCATGCCGCTCGCTGCGTTTGGCGGCCGCCGCGCGATGATGGAGAAGGTCGCGCCGCTTGGGCCGGTCTACCAAGCAGGCACGTTGAGCGGCAATCCGGTTGCCGTCAGCGCGGCTCTCGCGCAGCTCGATCGGCTCGATGCGAAGCTTTACGGAAAACTCGAGTCTCTTGGCGCGCGTCTGGAAAAAGGACTCGCCCACAGCGCGAACAAGCACGGCATCGACGCGTGCGTGCAGCGCGTCGGATCGATGATCACGCTCTTCTTCACGAAAGGCCCCGTGCGTTCCTTCACGGACGCCGTAAAGAGCGACACGGCGCGTTTCGGCCGATGGCACAGGGGCATGATCGCGCGCGGTCAGTACTGGCCTCCATCGCAATACGAGGCTGCTTTTGTCAGCGCGGCGCACACTGAAGCGGATGTGGATGCGACCATTGCAGCCGCCGACGACGCACTCGCTTAACCTGAGTGCAGCTTGCGTGCAGATGTACTCTCATTGAGAGTACATCTGCATCCCGTGACGTGCGGACTACCTTCGTTAGAGGGTTATTCCGCTGTCGGATTCGGAGCCGCCGTCGGCAGATGCATCCCTACCCGCATCACCGGTTCCTGCGTCGCTGCTTGCATCGCCGTTTTCTGTGCTTGCATCATTGTTTCCTGCGTCGCTGCCACCATCGCCGGTGGATGCATCGCTTCCACCGTCGCTGTTGCCACCATCGCCGGTGGATGCATCGCTGCCGCCGTCGCTGTTGCCACCATCGCCGGTGGATGCATCGCTGCCTGCGTCGGTCGATGCGTCTTCGCCTGCATCGGTGCCTGCGTCCTCGTCGAGTCTGCATATACCGGGGCCGACGTCACCATCGAGAAAGGCGCTGAGAGCAGCCACCAGGTCGGCCGTCGCGTCCTTCGGCAATTCGTCCGCGCCCACGGGTGGTGGGACGAGTCCGTCGATGAATGCGTCCACCTGTTGGAGTAAGTCCGCGACGTCACCGTCATCGGCGCCCGCAGCGATGCTTAGCTTCACCGCGATTTCGAGTTGCTCCAGAAGGAGGAGGCCATTGTCGTCGGGATCCTGCGAGAGGATTTGCCGGAGCTGGCCCTTTGGATACTTCGTTGAACCCAACGTCAATGAGTTCACTGGCCACGCGTCTGGGTTTTCCAGCCAGAAGTTTACGGACTGGGCGCAGTTGCCGTGAAAGGGGTTGGATTTACACAGACCTGGGCCCGCGGCGCCGGTGTTGAAGTCGTCGAGGGCAGCCACGAGGGTTGCCGTCGCCGCTTGGGGCAACACGTCGACGCCGATCGGTGGCGGCAGGAGCATGTCAATGAGTGCGTCTGCCTGCATCATCACCGTCGAGATGAGGCTGTCGTCGGCGCCCTCGGCGATGTTCAGTTTCGCGGTGGTTTCCGCCTGCGCCAAATCGACGAGGCCATTGTCGTCCGTCGGTTGCGCGAGGATTTGCAGAAGCTGGTTTTGTGAGTAAGGAAGCGCCCCCAGCGTGATCGTCGTGATGGGCCAAGCGTCCGGGTTGTCCCGCCAATAGTCCGCTGTTTCGGTGCAGTTCGGGTATGCCGCCGTGGGTTGCAAGGGATTCGAAGAAGTCCCACTCGAGCCGCATGCGACGGCGGTTGCCATCGCGCACGCGCCCAACATTCCAAGCCATCTCCAATGTCTCATAGTCTTTATTCTCCAAGAGGGGGCTCTCGTGCATCGAGAACCACGGAGAGGAGAATTCATGACACGTGCCGGAGCCGCGGCGCGGCGATCGCTCGCGGGGCGCGTCGTCGATCGCGTCATCACGACCGCGTATGCTTGCCGACTGCGTCGTGTGCGAGCGGCGTACGCGCGGAGATCCGCGCGAGTCTGCGGCGATGCACGAATAAGTGCAGTTTACACGTAATGACTAGACCGCTTTCAAGTTGACGCGAGTTCGAGGCGGCCGGCGAGGAGCGGACCGGAACAGCCTGCTTCGGCTTTGAGGACCGCACCGCAGCCGCCAACGATGAAATCGCGTCAAATCGAAAGC
>WQYX01000061.1 GCA_009781005.1 Polyangiaceae bacterium
GGTCTCGGCCGTCTGCAGAAATCGCGTCATGAATTATCCGGGCTAGGGCGGAGCGCGAGCACCGGGCGGAACAGGCTTAAGGCCTTTGAGCACGGAGCGCAGCGCCCAACCGACGCATCGATTCGCGCAGCAGGCTGGTAAACATGCACTCAGTCGCTTCCACCTGCAGATACGAGACCACGAGCGACGGCTGCAGACATTGGCGGGACTGCAGAATCGTTTTCCGCCAATGCCCCTGTCCCACGTTCGATCGCTGCCGTGCCGCTGCGCGCCAACTCGACCACCTCGCCAACCTTCAGCAGATCCGCAAGGAAGGCATCAACCTCGGCGCCGCTTCCGGTAAATTCGATCGTGCGCATGCCTGAACTGGTGATGTCAATGACATGCCCACGAAGATGGCGGCGCATCACGGCGACAAAGGCCGGCAGCGAGTCATTGCGTGCGTTGAACTTCAGAATCAATAACTCGATTTCGAAATAATCGCGCCGTGTCAGCTCGACGATTTCGAGCACATCGATGAGCTTGCGTGTTTGCTTGATGATCTGTTCGATCACCGCATCGTCGCCAAAGGTCACGAGGGTAAGACGCGATACGGATGCGTCATGTGTGGCGGCAACGTTGAGCGATTCAATGTTGTAACCACGCGCGGAAAACATGCCTGCCACGCGCGCGAGCGCGCCAGCCTCATTCTGGAGCAAGATGGATATGATTCGACGCATGAAGGTATCCCCTATGTGAAGGTTATTGTGGTGGCCGCTCGACATACTGCGGCGCACCGTCGAGGATGTCGTACCAGTCGGCTTTCGATGTTGCATAGCCGTGCGCCGAAGGCTTCTTGTCGTAACGCGTGTCGAGCGACGCGATTCGCAGGCGCACGAGATGCGGCATTGCATCGCGCGTTGTGAACAGTTGGCTACCGCAGTTTTTACAGAACCAGCGATACGCGCCGTTATGCGCGTAATTTCCGAGTACATCCTTGCCAGCGATTATACGAAAATCCTTCGTTTCGACGGCAGCGATAGCGGCAAACGCACTACCATGCGCCTTACGGCAACGGGAGCAATGACACAGGAAGGGCGCCGGAAGCTCACCATCCACTTCGTAACACACACGGCCGCATAAGCAGCTACCCTTGTTGGTGATCGTTTGCATCGTTAGAACATCTCCGCTGGTCCAATTTCCCGTTCGATAGGCTTCTCCCGCGACGGGATGTAATCACCGGTAATCATTTCGGCATAGGTCATGCCCGGACCGACCATCGGGTAGACCCCGGCATCCGGATCGATGATGACTTCGAGAAAGGCCGGCCCCTCAAATGCAATGAAGTCAGCCACCACGTGAGGCAGATCCTCCTTTTTGTCGAGGCGCTGCACCCACGGGAAACCATCCGCCTGCGCAGCCTTGACGAAATCTTTCTTGCGCAGGCTCTTGTCACTGCCGGAAAAGCGACTTTTGAAAAACAGTTTCTGCCACTGCCGCACCATGCCGTCGCCATAATTATTAAAAACAACGACCTTAACAGGCAGGTTGTAGGTTGTTACCGTTTCGAGCTCACCCAGGTTCATGCGAAGGCTGCCGTCGCCATCGATGTCGATCACGATGGCATCACGTCGCGCGAACTGCGCGCCAATCGCCGCGGGGAGGCCAAAGCCCATCGTTCCCATCGAACCCGATGTCAGCCACAGCCGTGGTTCGCGGAAATCGAAATACTGGGCAGCCCACATCTGGTGCTGACCAACACCCGTCGTAATGATTGCACGCCCTTGCGTGTGCCGGTTAATCTCCTCAATCACCGCGTAGGGCTGAATCATGGCTGCATCGCGCGCATAATTCATCGCATAGGTCTTCTTCAAATGCGCGATATGCGCGTGCCACTCTCCATATTTCTTACCGCCATCTGCAAAGCCATGCTTTTTGCCGTAATCGCAGAGCGCGTGCAAGGACCAGTTCAAATCGCCCAGATGATGCCAATGCACTCGCTTGACCTTGTTGATCTCGGCAGGATCCACATCCAGGTGTGCAAGGAATTTGGCGCCGTGCGCGAACTTACCCGGCACGCCGGCAACCCGATCATCGAATCGGCTGCCCACGGCGAGGAGAAAATCGCAATCCTCAATGGCATAGTTGGCGTAGGCCGTGCCGTGCATGCCGAGCATATGCAATGACAAAGGCAGCGTCGTATCCACGGCGCCGAGCCCCATGAGCGTGGTGGTGATTGGAATACCAAACGTCTCGGCAAACTGGCGCAGCGCAGCCGACGCGTTCGCAGCAATGACACCTCCGCCAACATACAGGAGCGGCCGCTCTGCACGGCTAAGTGCATCGAAGAACGCCGCGCAATCGGTATCACTGAGCACGGAGCTTTCAAGGGCACGCAATCGCGCTCGATAACCGGGAAGCGGCAGCGTGCAGGCCCCATCAAAGACCATAGTTGCATTCTGCACATTCTTGGGAATATCCACCACCACTGGTCCCGGCCGACCACTGCGAGCTATCTCGAACGCACTACGGAGTGTCGCTTCGAGTTTGCTCTCGTCCGTCACCAGAAACACATGCTTGGCACACGCTGCCATAATATTGCTCACGGGCGCCTCTTGAAATGAATCGGTGCCAATGGCCGCGGTCGGTGCCTGACCGCAAATGACAACGATGGGGATCGAGTCGGCTGCCGCGTCGCGCACGGGCGTGACCGTGTTGGTCGCGCCGGGGCCCGAGGTGACCAGGGCCACCCCGACCTTCCCCGACGCGCGCGCATAACCTTGAGCCATGAAGCCCGCACCCTGTTCGTTCGCTGGCACAATCAACGGCAATAGCTCACTGCCATCCACCCGCTGATGCTCGCGATTGAAGCGGAAGATCGCGTCGTATACCGGCAGAATGCTTCCGCCGGAATAACCAAAAATGACCTCCACACCTTCATCAACGAGCACCTGTACGACGACATCTGCTCCGCTCATGGTCGCGCCGGCCAACGGGTGGTTCGACTTCACATCGCGCAGCGGAGATGGGGACGATAGACTTTGCGCATTCATGGCTATCCTGAAATCTTGAAGGTTTTTCTTATTTTGCCGACGTCTTCGCCGCACTCTGCTGAGCCACATCGTGATCTACGGGCTCGCCGATCTCGACGCGCAGTTTTGCCGATGGTTTCGCCGCGTTCTGCTGGAGCCACGGCATACGTGCACGCAGGGCCGCACCAACTTTTTCGATTTGATGGCTGGTATCGGCTTGCTTGAACTTCTTGTAGTTCGGCATGCCAGCGGCGTATTCGGCTGTCCACTCCTTGGCGAACGTGCCGTCTTGGATTTCTTTGAGCACGCCGCGCATCTTCTCTTTGGTGGAGGCATCAATCACGCGCGGACCACGCGTGAAATCACCATACTGCGCCGTCTCGGAAACGAAGGTGAGCATCTTGGTGAGGCCACCTTCATAGAAAAGATCGACAATCAGCTTCAATTCGTGCATGACCTCGTAATAGGCAATCTCCGGCTTGTAGCCAGCCTCCACGAGCGTCTCGAAACCGTAGCGAACGAGCTCGCTCGCGCCGCCGCAAAGCACCGCCTGCTCGCCAAACAGATCGCTTTCGGTTTCCTCCTTGAAATCGGTTTCAATCAGCATTGCACGTGCGCCACCAATGCCGGCTGCATACGCCAACGTTTTTTCACGTGCATGGCCCGACGCATCTTGATGAATGCCAAACAGGCACGGCACGCCGCGGCCTATCTCGTATTCCGTGCGCACCAGCGCACCGGGGCCTTTTGGCGCGACCAGCACAACATCAATGTCCGCACGCGGCTTGATCGTGCCGTAATGCACATTGAATCCGTGCGCGAACATCAGCACCGCGTGCTTCTTCATGTTCGGCTCGATGACATCGGCATAGAGTTTTGCCTGAATCATATCGGGCGTGAGCACGCAGATGAGATCGGCCCCCCGCACAGCCTCCGGCGGCTCGACCACATGCATACCATCGGCCTTGGCCTGTCCTAGGCTCGGCTCGTCCTTGCCCTCGCGCAAACCGATCACGACATTGAGGCCCGAATCGCGCAGATTGAGCGCGTGCGCTCGACCTTGGCTTCCATAGCCGAGGATCGCAATGCGGCTACCTTCAAGTGCCTTGGTTGTTGCGTTGATTTCCGTATTCATTTTTTCCTATTTCTCCTTATACAATAAATATAAAATCAAACTTCCAGGACTGCGCCACGCGAGGCCGAGCCAACGCTGCACGCATATCTCGCCAAAACGCCGCGCGTGACTTTCGATGCCGGCGCCTGCCAATTCTTTCTGCGCGCTTCGAGGTCCGCGTCGGTCTCAATCACGCGGCGCTCACCGTCAATGACGATGCGATCACCGTCGCGCAAGAGACCGATGGCTCCGCCGCGCGCAGCCTCCGGCGCCATATGGCCAACCATGAAGCCATGCGTTGCGCCACTGAAGCGTCCGTCGGTGATGAGCGCCACATCGTCGCCCAATCCTCGCCCGACGAGCGCCGCAGTCACGGCGAGCATCTCGCGCATGCCAGGGCCGCCGGCCGGACCTTCATTGCGAATGACCACCACGTCACCGGCGTGAATCCTCCCCTCCTGCACGGCGTGAAAGGTGTCTTCCTCGCTTTCAAAAACACGCGCCGTGCCCGTGAACTTGAGTTTGCCTTTGCCGGCGAGTTTGAGCACGCAGCCTTCTGGCGCGAGATTGCCATAGAGGATGGAGTACCCGCCACGTGGTTTGAATGCCCGATTCACCGGCACCACCACCTGCTGGCCAACCGGCGCAGGCGGCGCTGCATCGATTTCCGCGAACAGAGTCTTCCCGGTCATGGTTGGCGCGTCTTCGAGCAGTCCTGCGGCGCGCAGCTCACGTGCCACCTGCACCATGCCCCCTGCTGCCGTCATTTCAATTGCCGTATAACGGCCGCCTGGCATCAAATCCGCAATCACCGGGGTCGTTTTCGACGCGATCTCGAAATCCTCGAGCGAGAGTGGCACCCCCGCTTCATTCGCAATCGCAAGCAGGTGCAATACGGCGTTGGTGGAACCCGCCGTTGCATTGGCAATGCGCGCTGCATTGCGGAACGAAGTCATGCTGAGGACGTCGCTCGGACGGCGACCGGCACGCAGCGCATCCATCACCACCTCACCGCAGCGACGCGCCACCTCTTTCTTTTTCGGATCCGTCGCGGCAACGTCGTTGAAACCGAGCGGCGTCAGCCCCAGCGCCATGAGCATCATCGCCATGGTGTTGGCGGTGAACTGCCCGCCGCACGCCCCTGCACCAGGGCAAGCGCGGCTCTCGACTTCGTGCAGGCGTGCATCGCTGATCTTGCCCGCACCGTGTGCGCCGACGGCCTCGAACACCTGTTGAATCGTGATCGATTTGCCGTCGAGAGTGCCGTGATTGATACTCCCACCATACAAAGCCACGCCCGGAACGTTCAGCCGCGCAAGGGCCATTCCTGCGGCGGGAATCGTCTTGTCACAGCCACACAACACGACCATCGCATCGAGCATATGGCCATCGACGGCCAGCTCAATCGAATCGGTAATCACCTCACGGCTGACGAGCGAGGCGCGCATGCCGGGCGTACCCATCGCAATGCCATCGGTGACCGCAATGGTATTGAACTCGATGGGCGTGCCACCCGCCGCTCGCACACCCTCGGCCACGTGCTGCGCGAGATCGCGCAAATTCAGATTGCACGGGGACACATCCGACCAACTATGCACGACTGCAACGAGCGGCTTTTTAATGGCCGCCTCATCCAACCCTGTTGCGTACAGCATGGCCCGCGCGGGAGCGCGATCAGGGCCTGATTTCATGACATCACTGCGAAGTTTGTTCTTTTCTGACATTTCAACTTCCACTCGATTAGAAATTCGCCCTTCGGCCGATCACTTAGAGGGTGGTTTACCAACCGTAACGAGCGAATCGAGGCTAGGGCGGAGCGCGAGGAGCCCGCGTAAGCGTACTTGTCGTACGTGCGCAGGCACCGCAGCGCCCAACCGACGAATCGATTCGCGTAGTAGGTTGGTAAACACTCTCTTACCTTGCCAATACTTTCAATAATGCCTCGCTGACCCCTGCGGTGCTCGCGGTGCCGCCCACATCACGCGTCAATACACCCTCCGCAATCACCTTGTCGACTGCCCCCTCGATAGCCTTCGCTTCGGTTTCAAGGCCGAGGGAGTGGCGCAGCAACAAAGCCGCAGAGAGAACCGCACCAAGTGGATTGGCCAATCCCTTGCCGGCAATGTCGGGCGCCGAGCCATGAATCGGTTCGTACAGGCCCGCCTTCCCGTCACCGAGCGAAGCAGACGGCAAGAGGCCCAGGGAGCCGGCCAATGCGGCAGCTTCGTCGGTGAGAATATCTCCAAACAGATTCTCGGTGACGATGACATCGTAAGCCGAGGGACGCACGAGCAGCAGCATGGCCATGGAATCGACGAGTTGATGCTCGAGCTTCACGTCGGGATAGTCTTTCGCAACACGCTCGACCGTGTTGCGCCACAAACGTGCGGTTTCGAGCACGTTGGCCTTGTCGACGTGCGTAAGGTGCCGGCGCCGGGCACGCGCGAATTCGAACGCGCGCCGCGCGGCGCGTTCAATCTCGGCAACGGTATATCGGTATTCATCCGCGGCGGCGTCCGCCGAACGTGTTTTTGCCCCGAAATAGGCGCCACCGGTCAATTCGCGCACAAACAACAAATCCACATGGTGCAATTTTTCATTTTTTAGTGGTGAGAGCCCAACGAGCTCAGGATGCACACGCACCGGGCGTAGATTCGCGTAGACGCCAAGCGCGGCGCGCAAACGGAGCAGCCCCTGCTCCGGCCGCACCCTGGCATTCGGGTCGGACCACTTCAGCCCACCCACCGCACCGAGCAGAACGGCATCCGCACGCTTGCACGCGGCAAGCGTATCGTCCGGCAACGGATCACCATGCGCGTCAATGGCCGCGCCACCAATGAGATATTCCTCGAACCGGAATTCATGCCCACCCTGCGCCGCCACGGCATGCAAGACTTCCACGGCGCAGGCCGTCACCTCCGGGCCAATGCCATCCCCGGGCAATACAACGACATTTGCTCTCATGCGATCTCCCGTGCTTTCTCGAATGCCGCGATCTGCGCCTCGTGCTGAAGTAGAAAGCCGAGTTGATCCACGCCAGCAAGCAAGCAATGCTTCGCGAAGGGCTCCAAGGAGAAGGTGAATTTTTTGCCATCGGGCAGCGCAATCGTCTGCTCGGCAATGTCGACATCGAGCTCGACGCCGGGATGCTGCAACAGCCAAGCATGTTCGTCTTCGTTCAGAACGACGGCAAGCAGGCCATTTTTGAGTGCATTCGCACGAAAGATGTCGGCAATCTGACTCGAAAACACGGCACGAATCCCGTCACCGGTCAAAGCCCACGCGGCATGTTCACGCGACGAACCGCAACCGAAATTGCGTCCTGCAACGAGGATCTCGCAACCTTTGGCCTCCGGCTTGTTGAGGACAAAATCGGGGTCGGGACGGCCATCCGGTCGATAGCGCCAATCTTGGAACAGCGCTTTGCCAAGACCCGTACGTTCCGTCGTGGTCAGAAAACGCGCTGGAATGATGCGGTCGGTATCGACATTTTCGAAGGGTATGACGACCGTGCGAGAGTGGATATGAGTCAGCGGCTTCATGCGACCTCCGAAAGGTATTTCGCCGGATCTGCAATGGTCCCCGCCACGGCCGACGCAGCAGCAACGAGCGGGCTGGCGAGCACCGTGCGCACGCCTGGCCCCTGACGGCCCTCGAAATTACGATTGCTCGTCGATACGATGAGTTGCCCCGGTTTGCCGATATCGCCATTCATTCCCAGGCACATCGAACAACCCGGCTCGCGCCACTCGGCGCCAGCGGCAAGGAAAATCCGGTCGAGGCCCTCGGCTTGGGCCTCGCGTTTGACCCGTTCGGAACCGGCGACAACGAGCATACGCACGTTCGCCGCGATTTTACGCCCGCGAAGCACGCTGGCAGCCGCACGCAAATCGGACAGACGCCCATTCGTGCAACTGCCAATGAAAACGACATCGATGGGGGTACCGATAAGTGGTTTACCCGCCTCAAGTTTCATGTAATCGAGCGCGCGCTGCTCCTGCGCGTTCGTCGCCGCAGGCACGCGAGCGCCGAGTGCGATGACCATGCCCGGATGCGTGCCGTACGTGACGCTCCGAGGCACCTCTGCAGCATCGATGACGACCTCGGCGTCGAACTTCGCCCCTGGATCGGATTTGAACTGACGAAAGCGCGCGACGGCCTTTCCCCAATCTGCACCTTGCGGTGCACGGGGGCGCCCCTCGAGCCAGGCAAAGGTCGTTTCGTCGGCCGCAACGAGACCTGCGCGCGCGCCGGCCTCGATGGACATGTTGCACACGGTCATGCGCTCTTCCATCGTCAATGCTTCAATCGCACTGCCGCGATATTCAATCACGTGGCCCGTGCCGCCATGGATACCTATTTCGCCAATGATGTGCAAAATGAGGTCTTTCGCGGTCACACCCGGATTGAGCTTGCCGTTGACCGTGATGGCCAACGATTTCGGCTTGCGTTGCAAGAGGCACTGCGTGGCAAGCACGTGGCCAACTTCCGTCGTACCGATGCCGAACGCGAGCGCACCAAATGCACCATGCGTGGACGTGTGACTGTCTCCACTCACGATGGTCATCCCGGGCTGGGTTGCACCGAGCTCCGGACCGATCACGTGCTCAATCCCGCGATGGGGACTGTTCCAACCATAAAAGGATATACCGAACTCCCGGGTATTCGTTTCCAACTGGGAGACCTGGGACGCGGTCTCAGCATTGGCGTAGGGCCGCTTGCCATCGGGGCCGGGTGGAAGCGTGGGCGTGGAATGGTCGATGGTCGCGACGATGCACTCGGGACGACGCACCTTCAGACCACGCGCGCGCAGCTCGGAAAAAGCCTGCGGCGAAGTGACTTCGTGCACCAAATGCAGGTCGATATAGAGAATTGCCGGGGTTGCCTCGGTTTCGGCCACCACTTGGTGAGCGTCCCAGATTTTGTCGAGCAGGGTCCGCGGTGCTCCATCAGAATTTGAAATCATTATGCTGCCGTCTTCTTCGAAACTGATGCATCGATCGGAGTGAGCCAACCCCACTCGTCCTTGGTGGTACCGTCGAACAAACCAAAGAACGCCTTCTGCAGTGCCTTGGTCATGGGTCCAGGTTTGCCGTTGCCAACGGGTTTGCGGTCGACCGAACGCACCGGAGTGATCTCCGCCGCCGTGCCAACCATGAAAACCTCGTCCGCGCTATACAATGCTTCGCGCGGCAGATCGCGCTCTTCGACCGTAAACCCTAGTTTGCCTGCGAGCGTGATCACGGTATCGCGCGTGATGCCGGCAAGAATGCTCGCGCTGGTCGCTGGAGTCCGGACCTTGCCGTCGCGAATGATGAACACATTCTCGCCCGCTCCCTCGCTGAGCAGGCCATTGCAGCCGAGCGCAACGCCCTCGTGGTAACCGTGGCGCTTGGCCTCGAAACCAATCAACTGGCTCGATAGATAATTACCGCTCGCCTTGACCCATGACGGGAGGGTATTGGGCGCCGTGCGGTGCCATGAGGACACGCATATGTCCGCACCCTTTTCGAGGGCGTCACCGAGATAGGCGCCCCAGTCCATCGCGATGATGCACACGTCGATGCTCGAATCGTCATCACGTGTCACGCCGAGCGGACCTTCGCCGCGAAAGACGATCGGACGCACATAGGCCGACGTCATTTTATTGGCTCGGATCACTTCGTTGCAAGCAGCATTGATTTCCGCCTCGGTGTAGCCGACGGAAATCTCGTAGACCTTGGCGGACTCGAACAGGCGCCGCGTATGGTCCGCGAGACGGAAATACTGCGGTCCCTCCGGTGTTGCATAGACCCGCTGGCCCTCGAACACGGACGAACCGTAATGCAGCGCGTGCGCGGTGACATGCACGGTCGCCTCTTTCCATGGCTTGAGTATGCCGTTGTGCCAGATGAATTCGGTCGATTTCATATTTCGATATCCTTGGTAAGGTTGCCTGCCGCCATGGAGTCACAGTTTCGCCGTCAACGGCAACGCTTGCCCCTGTTTGAGGCGCTCCACGCGATTGACGGCTTCGAGCGCCGCCATCGCTGCGGCCTCGACGATATCGGTGGACACTCCACGACCGACCACTTCGCGCCCGGAATGATGAATGGTCAACGACGCCCGCCCCTGCGCGTCAGCGCCATAACTCAGCGAGCGAATCTGAAAATCAACGATATTCAATTCCACCGCCGTCGCGCGTTCGATGGCGCGCAGTATCGCGTGCACCGGACCGTCGCCCATCGCTTCGGTCTCGCTCACGGGCCGTCCATCATCATGACCCAGTCGCACCGCAGCCGACGCGCCGCCACCCAGATGGGAAGTCGATTGCATTTGGATGAGTCGCCATGGCCCGACCACCGCCGGATCCTGCCCCAACACGAGCGCGTCCAGATCGCTATCGAACACTTCCTTTTTCTTGTCGGCGAGCGCTTTGAAGCGCACGAACACGTCGTCCATTTGCGCTTCGTCGACTTCGTACCCCAAACTCTTCAGGCGATCGCGCAGCGCATGACGCCCCGAATGCTTACCGAGCACGAGCTGCGAGCGTTCTACGCCAACATCCTCGGGCTGCATGATTTCATAAGTCTCGCGCTTCTTCAGCACTCCGTGCTGGTGAATTCCCGATTCGTGTGCGAAGGCGTTGTCACCCACAATGGCTTTGTTGCGAGGAATGGTCGTGCCCGTCACGTTCGAAAGCAGCCGAGCCGTTGGCAGAAGCAAGGGTGTACGGATACCCGTCTGTACCTTGAAATGGTCCGCACGCGTGCGCAGCGCCATGACGATTTCTTCCAGTGCCGCATTCCCCGCACGCTCACCAATCCCGCTGATCGTGCATTCGACCTGACGTGCTCCTGCTGCAACCGCCGCCAGACTGTTGGCGACACCGAGCCCGAGATCGTTGTGGCAGTGTGAGCTCAGGACCACGTTGTCCATGCCACGCACTTCACGCCTCAGACGCGTGAACAGTGCATAGATCTCGCTCGACGTCGCATACCCCACCGTGTCAGGCACGTTGATGGTCGACGCACCCGCTTCGATCATCGCCGCAAGCACTTCGATGAGGAACTCCGGCTCCGTGCGAATGGCATCCTCAGCCGAAAATTCGACGTTTTCGCAAAGATGACGCGCATGGCGGACCGCTTTGATGCCCATGTCGAGCACCTGATTGCGACTCATATTGAGTTTGTGCTCGCGATGCAGGGGACTCGTCGCGAGAAACACGTGAATGCGCCCGGACGCGGCGGGCGAAATGGCGCGCGCGCAAGCGTCGATGTCTTCGATTTGTGCGCGGGCGAGCCCGCAAATCGTCGGTCCGCGCACGTCCTTGGCAATCGCCTGGACGGAAGCAAAGTCCTCCTCGGAGGCACGTGGAAATCCTGCTTCGAGCACGTCCACGCCGAGCTCCGCAAGGGCATGTGCCATGCGAAGTTTCTGCGGAAGGCTCATCGAAAAACCGGGCGACTGCTCGCCATCGCGCAAAGTCGTATCGAAAATGCGCACGCGATCACGTGCGGGGGTGGACTCGACGACAGCGGATTCGTTTTTCTGGTTCATGGCATTTCCAAAAAGGTCACTTGTGACATCGTGCGAATGGGATCCCGTAGGGAATAAAAAACCCCGCACTCGCTACCGGGTGCGGGGTTTCAGGATTTTCATCGTCGTCAGACGCGCCCTAGCCCGCACCTCCAATGCAGGTAATAAGTACGAGGCCGAGAGCGAGGACGTGCGCGCCGGTAGGATCCACCAGCCCCTTGGGCTGGAAAGTGGGATCGCTGCAATGGCGGCGACTTTGGAACATCGATGGGGACCCTAAATGATCCCCATCATCATGTCAACCCCGGTCCTCACACCTGTGTGTTGTTGCCACAGCTTGCCGCAGCGCTGTCGTTCGCGATCTCGATTGTCCTTAGGACGCGCTCGAGATCCGCGATGATGTCGCTCGCGTCTTCGATCCCGACCGACAGTCGCACGAGGCTCTCGCGAATGCCGATCGCCGCGCGCTCCTCCGGCGTCATCTCGTAATGGCTCATGAGCGCGGGCTGCTCGATGAGCGTCTCGACACCGCCGAGTGACGGCGCCATCGTCGCAAGCTCGCACGCGTCCAGGGCGCGCGCCGTCCCCTCGAGCGTCGTGCGCAGGACGAAGCTCACGACGCCTCCGAAGCCGCTCATCGTGCGCCGCGCGAGTTCGTGATCTGGATGGCTCGGCAGCCCCGGGTAGAAGACGCGCTCGACCGCGGGATGCGCCTCGAGAAATCGCGCAACGGTGAGCGCCGTTGTGTTCTGGCGCTCGACGCGCAACGCGAGCGTCTTGATGCCACGCAGGAGCAAGTACGCCGCGTGAGGATCGAGCACGCTGCCGAGCATGCTGCGCAGATCGCGCACGATCGAGACGAGCCCCGCGTCCCCCGTGACGACTCCCGCGAGCAGATCGTTGTGTCCGCCGAGGTACTTCGTGCACGAGTGGATCACGAGATCGGCACCCTGCGAGAGCGGCCGCTGGTTGACGGGCGTTGCGAACGTCGCGTCCACAATCACTTTGAGGCGCGGGCTCTTGCTCTTGATGCGAGAAATCGCGGCGATGTCGGCGATGCGCAGGTACGGGTTCGTTGGCGACTCGGTGATGATGAGTTTCGTGTCGTTCGTGACGGCAGCTTCGAGCGCGTCGAGATCTCCGGCCGGCACCAACGTCGCGACCACGCCGTAGCGAGTGAGAAAGCCTTGCACGAAGACGCGCGTGCGCCGGTAACAGTCCGCGGTGAGCACGACGTGATCGCCTTTCTTGAGCAGCGCGAAGAGCGTCGTCGTAATCGCCGCCATCCCGCTCGCGAAGAGCGCTGCGTCTTGCCCGCCATCGAGCGCCGCGAGCTTTTCCTCCGCCACGCGCACCGTGGGGTTGCCGTACCGACCGTACTCTTCGCGGTCCGTCCTGCCTTCGAAGTGATCGCGGAGCTCGGCGGTCGAACCGAACGCATACGTTGCGGTGCACGCGATCGGCGTCGTGACGGCATCGAGAGCGTCCTGACGCGGCTGACCTGCTCGAACGCACGCAGTGTGAAGCGAAACGCGTTCGGAGAGCGCGGAGAATGCGGAAGCAGCGGGGGGCATGGAAGTCGTCCTTCTCCGCCCACGGGATCGCCGCTTAGAAGAAAGGCTTCCTTGCACACTACGATGCAAGGAAGCCCACTTGTGCCCGACGGCTTAGAAGGAAACTTCTAACGCGCGTCCCCCAAGGTGGGCGAAATCTCGCGCGGCCCTCTTTCGAGGGCGGGCGCAACTTCCCACAAGGTGCCCGCCACGTCAAGCCATGTGATCATGTCTCGTTCACAACGCGTTCACGACGATTTCATGGCAAGGTCGCCATTGATGCGCGCGGCAGGTTTGCTCGTTGTCGTCAGCGTTGGCGTAGCAAGCATCTTTGGCAGCGATGCGGCACGGGCAGCCGACGGCATCATCGACGCGTCGCCGGCTCTCGACAGGTCCGCTGAAAAGCCGATCGTCGTCTGGCCAACGCTCTGTCCTGCGGGCGACGACGCAACCGGGATCGCGCTACACAAGCCTCTCGCAACGGAAGGCCCCGTCTTCGCGCGCGCCCAAGAACTCGATGCGACCTTGCGCGATGCCGTGCAAGATCTCGGGTTCACCCTCGACGTCGCCGATCCGGGCCCTGCGAGAGGACGCGCACGCGATCTCGACATGATCGAGCGCGCGGCGCGATCGGGCGAGCACGGCGGAGGACCGGGGGATACCGGCACGTGGGTTCTCAGCGCGCGCCTCGAGCCGCTCGGTGGAGACTCGTTTTTGCTTCGCATGGTGGCGGTGCCTCCGCGAAACAAACAACTTCGCGTAAGAGTCGAGCGCGTCGCGGGCGCCGACGTCGCCGTGCGCGGGCTCGTCGTTTTGCGCGATCTCTTGTCGATGACGCCAACGCTCGCCGACTCCGGCCCGAAGCCGCAAGAGTCCGCGAGCTCCGGGATCATGACGCCGCTGCGCTCGCAGGGACGCGCTGTCCTCGCGGTGAATGCTGCCCTCTTCGGAGCCTACACCGCGTACAGCATCCAGCGCGCGAGCGGCTCGGACGATCCGCGTCTTCTCTATCCATTGCTCACGCTCGGCACGGGCTTGGGACTCGGCAGCGCGCTCCTCGTTGCAGAGGAATGGGACGTTGGCACTGGCGACGCGTGGACTCTCGCGGGCGGTGCCTGGTGGGGCGCGGCGTCGGGCGTGCTCATCGCGAATGGACGCAGCGTTACGCCGCTCACCGACCGCTATGCGTGGGGTGTTGGCGGCGGCCTCATCGGGCTGTCGTTCGCAACGTTCGTGCTCACGCGCGGTCACGTCGACGAAGGCGGCGCGGCGCTCGTGCACTCGGGGGCGGCACTCGGGTTGTCGTTCGGCGCTCTCGCGGATTTCTTCTACGTCGGCGACATCCAGAACCGCACGCCGAACACGGGTGCGGGTTACGGCGCCGCCGTCGGTCTCGTCGCAGCCGGATTGCTCGCATCGTACGTGCAGGTGTCGCAGTCGCGCGTTCTGCTCGTCGATCTCGGCGCGGGGCTCGGCGCAGCCTCGGGCGCGGCGCTCGCGAGCCCGCTCATCTTCCAGAATCTCACGGAGGGTAAAACGCGGGGCTTCATCGCGGCCACGGCAGCGGGCATGCTCGTTGGCGGCGGCGTCGCGTGGGCGCTCACGCGAGATTCACCGAAAGCCTCCACCACCGCAAGCCCGCACGTCGTTCCCATGGGCGGCGTCATCGGATCGTCGGAGACACGCGAGGGCACGTCACCTGCGTACGGTATCGGTCTTCGAGGCACATTCTGAGCGGCCACTTCCGTCTTGCTTGAGGGGGAGAGAGCGATCGTTTACTTTTCGTACATTGTGCCCTGGATCTTGGCTCTTTTACGGGGGCAAAAAGTTCTCGCGAGAGCGCGGGAAGACGGATCGCTCGACAGCGTCGGCGGGCGCGTAGAGATTCGCTACAAGCCAACCGACGCACGCGCGTACCGCGCCAGCCAACACAACCTCGAACGAATGGCTGGCACGGAGCTCTTGCCCGACGACGCGTGCGTGCCCGGGGAGCAAGTGCCGCAGAAGTCGCAGCGCCCCGCCGAGCGAAGCACGAAGACTCGGCCGAAGGAGCAGGCGGCAGCGACCGTGCCGGCGGGCGCGTGGATCGTTTATGCAGACGGCGCGTGCTCGGGCAATCCCGGGCCCGCAGGACTCGGCATCGTCATCGTCTCGCCGAATGGCGCGGTTCACGAAGGCTACGAGTACCTTGGCAGAGCAACGAACAACATCGCGGAGCTCACGGCCATCATGAGAGCCGCGGAACTCGTTCCGCCTGGCGCCGCTGCGAGTGTGCATACCGACAGCCAGTATTCGATCGGCGTGCTCTCGAAAGGCTGGAAGGCGAAAGCGAACCAAGACCTCATCGCAACCGTGAAGGCAGCCCTCGCGAAGCGGCGTTCGTGGCGGCTCATCTACGTGCCCGGTCACGCAGGCGTGCCGCTCAATGAACGGGCGGACCAGCTCGCACGCGAGGCGGTCAAAACGCGCGCGTCAAACCTGCCCATGGTTCGCGCGGGTGCTGCGGATTCGGAGACGGGAAGCTGATTTCGACGCCGCCCATGCAGCCGCCCTTTGGGCGACTCCGGCGTGTCGCGGGCACGCTCGTCGCCTGGTTCAAAGACTATTTCGTCGGCGACGATCCAACTTTCGGGATCGCGTTCGTGCCGTACGCCTTCCTGTCGATAGCGCTCTACGCGCGGCATCCGACGAAGACGAACTTCATCTTCGACGAGCAAGAGGCGCTGCTCGCAAACCCGTACGTACGCAGCGTTGCCGAGGCCCATCCGAAGTTTCGATGGATAGATGCATTCTACAGAGATTTTTGGGGGCTCGGCCCGGACCGCAGCATCGGATCGTACAGACCGATTCCGGATCTCGTGTGGCGTGCGCTCTGGGGCCTCGGCGCGCAGCAGACACCGATTTTGCATCATTGGGTGAACGTGATGCTGCACGCCGTCAACGGCGCGCTCTTGTGCATGCTCGTTCTTCGCCTCACGAAGAAGCGCACGGCGGCGTGGCTCGCGGGCGCCGCTTTCACCGCGTGCGCGGTGCTCACCGAAGCGGTGAGCGGCGTCGTCGGGATCGCCGACGTGCTCGGCGCAACCGGCGCGTTGCTCGCGCTGCTCGCGCTGACACTGCCGCTCCCGTGGATGGCGCTCGGCGTCTTGGTCGCAACGCTCTTCGGCCTCTACTCGAAGGAGAGCGCGCTCTCTTGCGTGCCGCTCGTCCCCGCGACGGCGCTTCTCACGGCGCAATTGAGCCACCCCGAAAAACCTCGCCGCTGGACGCGCGCCCTCTTCGCATTCGTGGCGGCGTCTGCGGCGTTCATCTTCTACGTCGAAGCGCGAAGGCGCATGTTCCCGGCTCCGATCGCTCCGGAGCTCTCGATTGAAGCGAATGCGAACAAACCTTGGGCAGCGCGCACGTTTGCAGCGCTCTTGCGCTGGTACGCGCAGCCAACGCTACCGAAGGATCCGCTGAACAATCCGCTCGCTTCTGCGCCGCTTGCGTACCGAATCTCGGGCGCATTCCGTGTCTATTTTCGCGGCCTCGCGCAGATCGTGTTCCCGCATCCGCTCTCGGGTGACTACTCGGCGCCGCAAGAGCCGGTGCCCGGGCATCTGTTGTCAATCGAGAGCGCGCTCGGCGGACTCGCGATGGTCTTGCCTTTGCCAATGGCTGCGTGGCTCGGCGTGCGCGCGCGACGCGACACGCGCTCCGTACGCCCCGTCATCGCCGTTGCGCTCCTCTGGATCGCCGTCTCGTACTTTCCCGTGTCGAACATCCCCGTGCTCTTGCCCACGGTGCGTGCCGAGCGCTTCTGGTACTTCCCTGCCATCGGCACGAGCATCCTCCTCGGTATCGCGTTCTCGGCGATGCTCGCGCGGTGGCACCGGGTTGCAGTCGCCTTCGTGATCGCATTCTTTGCTTTTCAAGCCGTTGCCGCGCGCCTTCATGCCAACGACTACACCGACGATCTCGCGTTCTGGGACGCAACGCGCAAGGCCGTACCGCGCAGCGCGAAGGCACATCTCAACTACTCCGTCATGAAGGGCGCGCGCGGAGATCTCGAAGCGCGACTCGAGTCGAACGAGATTGCCCTTTCTCTCGCACCCGAATGGCCCATGGCGAGCGTCTATCTCGGCGACACACTCTGCCGGATGCATCGCGCGAAAGAAGCGTGGCCCCATTACGTCAAAGGCTTCGAGCTCGCTCCGAACGATGCGAACCTCATCGCGCTCGGATTGCAGTGCCTCTGGGACGAGGAGATGCTCGTCCCGGGCACGAGGCCGCGCGCCCAGCTCGACGCGATGAAAGACCAATACCCGGGCACGTGGCTCGAATATCTGGGGCGCGACATCCTCGAGCACGGCGAGGAGCACGGCGGCGTCGATCCGAAATATCGGCCTCGCGGCTACAACGAGGGGCCGAAAGAATAATGTTGTGCCGCTCAATAGTTCTCATTCGGAAAATTCAATAAGCCGACTGCGTACGCTCATGTCTTGATGGTGCATGCCTCGACGGCGACGTCGGAGGCGTTGGCTTTGGGGCGGCTGTTGGTTTTGGCTGCGTGGCACGCGGAGCCGTGGAGACTGGCGACACGGGTGGCGGAGTGGAAACTGGCGATACCAATGGCGGCGTCGTTGCGGGCGGCGTTGCAACAGATGGAGATGGCCGCTCAGGCGCGGAAACACGCGCATTGCCACTCTTTTCAACACGGCCAAAAGCGGTCACGTTGCCCAAGATGGTCACGCGTGCATTGCCATTCGCGTTGACCAAGAAGATCGTTCCGTTCACGTACCCATTGACGAACGTGACTTCGGCATTCCCGCTCGCTTCAATCGCACCCGCTGCAGCGATGCTGCAGTTCGTGCAGTGGACGTGACAGTTGCCTGACGCTTGGATGGCCGTATCACCCGGAAGCACCGATTTGACGTCGCGAAAGGAAACGTCGTCGTTTCCGCCGCACTTGAACGGCTTGCTGCCGTCCCAAACGTCGCCCAACGAGTTGCCCGACGCGAGGCTGTAACTCGCACGCGCACAATGCCTGGCGGCACCGGCACCAATGCTCACCACGAGCACGACGACGACCCAGATGATTCGCGACGCGACCGCCGCACCGACCTGGTGAGCGACGGAGTACTGGATGGGGTCGGGGGGACTCGGCGCCTGAACAACGTAGATCGAAGGAGCCTGAGATGGAGGTGCCTGCAACGTGGTTGTCTGGTTGCAGTATGTGCAGACGAAGGATGACTGGGACGGATCGACGGACGCCGGAGGCGCGCCACAGTGTTGGCACCGGATGGACTGCATATCGGAGTAGACGGGAGGGTACCCGTTTTATTTCATAGCGGGAACCTGGACCGTAATGGTATTCACGGGCGCGTAACCTGCGTTTGCGACGACAAACTTGGCCCCGTGACGGGCATTCAAGGATGCTCCGACCATGGCGCGCAAGCAGCGAAACCCGATGAGCAGTGAGGCTTTTGTTGGCACGGGCTCGTGCGCGGTCTGCGGCATGAGCGACACGCGCGGACTCGTCAACGTCGAACTTGCAGGCGGCGCAGCGATCCTCTGCGGGACACATGCGCTCATGCACAGCCGGACCGCTTGCGAGACGAAAACCGTTGCGGAGCTCCGAGCGAAATTCGGTAACCGTCGCAGCATGGACCGACGCGCCCACGGCGACGTCGACGAGCTCGCCGCAAGCCTCACCGCAGCCTTCACACAAGAGCGGCGCTTCTCAGAACGCCGCTCGTAGCCGCCAACGCCGCCTCTCGATTAGAGAGGTGGCGTGAAATTTGTTCACGCGGCTGATCTCCATATTGATAGCCCCATGCGCGGGCTCGATCGATACGACGGCGCACCGGCCGAGCGATTGCGCGGCGCAACTCGAAGAGCACTCGAGCATCTAGTTGCATTATGCATTGATGAGCGCGCAAGCTTTCTCCTTCTCGCGGGCGATGTGTTCGATGGATCGTGGAAGGACTTCTCGACGGGCCTCTTCTTCTCCGCGCAGATGGCGCGTCTGCGCGAAGCCGGCGTCCCCGTCGTGATCGTGCGCGGCAATCACGACGCCGCGAGCATGATCACCAAAGCCTTGCGCCTTCCGGACAACGTTCGCGAGCTCTCGCCCGCCAAACCCGAGACGATCGATCTGCCCGACGCGGGCGTGTGCGTGCACGGTCAAAGCTTTGCCCATCGCGTAACCGTCGAAGATCTCGCGGCGCGCTACCCAGACGGGGCACGCGGCACATTCAACATCGGCCTCTTGCACACGTGTCTGGACGGCCGCGAGGGCCACGAACCTTACGCGCCGACGACGATCGATGCCCTCCGTGCCAAGGGCTACGACTACTGGGCGCTCGGACACGTTCACGCGCGCGAGGTGCTGGCGACCGATCCGTGGATCGTCTTTTCGGGGAATCTCCAAGGGCGCCATGCGCGCGAAAACGGTCCGAAAGGCGCGACGCTCGTGACCGTCGACGACGGTGTCGTGAGCACGGTCGAGCATCGCGCACTCGACGTCGTTCGCTGGCAAATCGTGACCGTCGACGCGAGCTCCGCGTCCGACGCTCTCGACGTCGTCGATCTCGTGCGCGCGGAGCTCACCGCGCGCGCGGCGCAAGCAGAAGACCGCGTGCTCGCCGCACGTGTCATCATCTGCGGAAGCACGCGCGCCAACGGCGTCCTTCGCCGCGACGAAGACCGCTTCGTGAGCGAGCTCCGCGCCGCCGCGACCGACGGCCTTGGCGACGGCGTGTGGATCGAAAAAGTGAATGTCGCAACGCGCTCCACATTCGATCTCGCGCGCATTCGCGAAGAGCCCGGCGCGGTCGGCCATCTTGCGCGAAGGCTCGCGGCCATCAAAGAAGATCCCGGAGAGCTCGCCGCGCTCGCAGCGGTCTTCGCCGATCTCGACAAGAAGCTTCCATCGGAACTGCGCGAAGGCGACGGCGCCCTACGCTTGACCAATCCAAGGGAAATCCGTGTGCTGCTCGACGACGTGGAAGCGATGCTCTTGCCGCGCCTGCTCGAAGGCAAGGACTGATCGATGAAGATCGCGACGCTCGATCTTCTCGCATACGGTCACTTTCACGACCTGTCGCTCGATTTTCGCGCGCCTGGTCTGCACGTCGTTTTCGGACCCAACGAAGCGGGAAAGAGCACCACGCTCCGCGCCATCACCGGGCTCCTCTACGGCATCGACGTTCGCACGCGCGATGCGCACGTGCACAAACCTGCCGACCTTCGCATCGGCGGGGCGCTCGTCGGCGACGACGGCGAACCGATCCGCGTCGTACGTCTCAAACGCAACGTCGATCCGCTGCTCGACGCAAACGGCAAACGAATGGACGAAGCGAAGCTCCTTCATCTCCTGCGTGGAGTGACGGAGGAGACGTTTCGCCAAGCCTTTGGCCTCGATCACGAAACGCTAAAGAAAGGAGCCGAGGCGCTGCTCGCCGGTCGCGGCGATCTCGGCGAAAGTCTCTTCGACGCGAGCGTCGGTGCTGGAGGCGACGTGCAGCGACTGCTCGCAGAGCTCTCGGATGCAGCCGATAGCATCTACCGACCGCGCGGCTCGACGCGTCCGCTGAACGAAGCGCTCAAAGCGGTCTCGGACGCGCAAAAACAAATCCGAGAGAAGCAGAGTCTGCCCGAGGCATACACGACGCAAGAACGCGCGCTCGACGAGGCCGAGGCGCAACGAAGCGAGTTCGTACAAAAGAAAACAGAGCTCGGATCTCGGCGCGCGCAGATCGAACGCGCGCGAACACGCATCCCGCTCGAGCGAAAGCGCGCGCGCTTGCTCGAGGTGCGCACATCGCTGTCACCGTTCGCCACGCACGCCGAAAAGCTCCTGTCGCTCCCGGCGCGGCTCGTCGACTACGATCGCACGAGCCACGCCCTTCGCGAGCTCCGAGCACAACTCGAGAACATGCGCGATCGCGTGACGGATGCAGCACGCCGCACCGGCACGGACGCCATCGGCGTTGCAAGTTTCGACGAGCAGACGGCAACGCGCATCCAGCGTCTCGTGCAAGAGTGCATCACGCTCGCTTCGAAGATCGACTCTGCCGAGATCGAGATGTCGCGAAGCCGTCGTGAGCTTCAGCGACTCCGCGAGCAGGCGTCACAGACGGAGAACGGAGATGCAACTAAATTGTTGCATGCACTCCGCGCGGCGCAAGCACTGGGTGACGCGGAGGATCGCCTCGCAAAGGAGCGCGCGCGCGCAGCCCGAAAGCGCGCGGAGCTCTCCAAGCGCGCCGCGTCGCTCGGCCTGTTCGACGGATCGATCGATGAGCTCGTGATCCTTGTCGTGCCTTCGCCAGAGACCATCGATCGCTTGGCATCGAGAGCACTCGATCTCGAACGCCTCCGTGCTCGTCAAGACGCGCGACTGTCCGACAAGACGGACGAAGCACTCATGCTCGCGCGCCAGATCGCCGAGCACACGGGCGACTTTGCGCCACCGTCGCAGAGCGATCTGCGAGAGGCGCGCGAACGGCGCGATGAAGCGTGGGCGCAGTTGCGCGCGCAGCAGCGGCGCGACATCGATGATGAGGAGCGCGCGCGGCGCGAAGCCGGCTTCGAGCAGACCATGCGCGATGTGGACGCGCTCGCCGATCAGATGCTTCGCGAGGCGGATCGCGTGACGGCCCTCGCGCGTCTCGGTCGCGAGGCGCTCGCACTGGCGGAGGAGAAAAGGGCACTCGATGCGGAACGCGAGGAGACAGCGAAGGCGCTCGCGTTGCTCGACGAGGAGCATCGAGCAGCGTGGAGGCGCGCGGGCATCGAGGCGCTCGGCGTCGTCGAGATGAAAGGTTGGCTCGATCGCCACGCGAAGATCGTCGAGGGCTATGCGCTCATCCAGGAGGCAGAAGCCGCCGCCGCAGATCTCGAAGCAGAGATCACACGAGCGCGTACCGATCTCGAGGCGGCACTTGCATCGAGCGAGAGTCCCGCAAAGAGCAAGCTTACAGATCTGGTGCTCGAAGCAACGAGCCGCATCGACCGCATCGAAGCCGCAAAGCACGCTCAGACGGAAGCCGCACGCAGCGCCGCGAAGCTCGAAGCGGAGATCGAAGAGCGCGCGCTCGCCCTGGAGAAAGACGAGTGCGAGCTCGCAACGATCAAGGGCAAGCTCGCCGAGATCGTTCGTCCTTTCGGCGTCCCAGACGAAGCTTCACCCGACGAGATCACGCGTGCGCTCGAACAGCAGCGCGAGCTCCGTTCACTCGTCGACAAGCGCGGCGACCTCGAGCGCCGCGCGTGCGTAGCGGAATCCGAAGCACGTGCATTCGAGGAAGAAATCGCACGGCTCACCCGCGAGCTCGCACCCGATCTCGCGGAGCTCGGCGCGCGCGATCGCATGAAGGTCAAGGAACCGGGCCCAGGCTTCTGCCTCGCACCCGATCTCGCGGAGCTCGGCGCGCGCGATGCCGGTGCGGTCATCGTCGAGCGCGCGCAGCGCGCGCGCGATGTCGAGCAAGAACTCGCGTCGATCGGCGAGCAGCTCGAGGAACTCGGTTCATCGCCACTGCCGAACGACGTCGTTCAACTGGCCGAAGATCCGGATGTTGCCGCGCGCGCGATCGAACAGATCGACGGCGCGATCGCCGAAGTGGAGCGCGAGCTACATCGTCTCGTCGAGGACATCGGCGGCATGAAGAAGGGCCTCGAGGCCATGCGCAGAGACTCAGGCGCCGCCGAAGCATCGGCGCTCGCGCAGCAGGCACTTGCCCGAACCCGATCTCATGTCGATCGTTACTGCCGCGCGCGCCTCGCGCAATTTCTCCTCTCGCGCGAGATCGACAGGTACCGCGAAGCGCACCAAGGACCCTTGCTCGCGCACACCTCCGAGCTCTTCGCGCGCCTCACGCTTGGCGGATTCTCCGGCGTACGCGCTGGTTTCGATGATCGCGACCGGGCTGTGCTCCACTGCGTGCGCAGGAGCGCAAACGGCGGCGCAGGTGCCAGCGTGGAGGTCTCAGGTCTGAGCGATGGAACACGCCACCAACTTTATTTGAGCCTGCGCCTCGCGAGCTTACGAAGGTACGTGGAGATCTCGGGGCCCATGCCGCTCGTGCTCGACGACGTGCTCGTGGACTTCGACGACGATCGATCGCGCGCCGCCCTCGCGGTCCTTGCAGAGACGAGCGCTCACATGCAGGTGCTCTTCTTTACGCATCACGCGCGTGCCGTGGATCTTGCGCGCGAGGCCGTGCCCCAGGGCCACCTGCACATTCACGAACTCAGACCGCTTTCATGAATCGGTGATGATCTTCAGCAGTGCCTTCGTGTCGACGGGCTTCGACAGCACGAGCCCCCTTGGACCGAGCGCCTGTCGCACGAGCGGGTGATCCTGAGCATGCCCGGTGATGAAGACGATGTGTCCCTGGAAATCCATCGAGCGAAGGTAAGCCGCGACATCGAGACCGCTCGGCTGTCCTTGTCCGAGATTGACATCGAGCAGTGCGAACGGCGACCCGAGCACGCGCACGCCGTATGCCTCGACCTCCGCGAGCGAGTGAGCCGGCAGACAGAGGATGCCGGCGTCCTCGAGAAAGATGGTCATGACGTCGACCAAGTCCGCATCATCATCGACAACGAGCACCGGCCCCATGAAGATCCCTCCCGCTCACCCGTGAAACTTCGAGAGCTCGCTCTTGAAGTCCGGGTTCAACGCGTCCTCCGCGCGAGTCTTGATGTCGACCGTGCCGAACGCACGATGGATGCTCGTGAGCCGTGTATGCGCAGCGCGCAGCGCACGAAGCAGGGTTCCGTCTTCAGGGAGCCTGCGTTCGAGCGTCGTCAGACCAACTTCGATGGTTTGCAGTGGTGTGTTTGCCTGATCGCGGAACGCAAGAACGAACGCCGTGCAATGCGCGAGAGCCTCGGCGCGCGCGGCCGTGCTCGCGAGCTGCGCACCAAGCCGGCGCTGCCGATGACGAGACACGACGAGCGCAACGGCGATCGACACGAACAGCAACATGAAGAGCGGCTCACGCACGATCGCTGAGCGCGGGGGAAATCCCCGCAACGACAACCAGAGCGCGATGCCTTGCAGCACCACGGCGCCGAGGAGTCCGAAGGTGAGCCTGAGACTCGTGGGCGAAAAGAACGCGATCCCGAGCAAGAGAAAGTGTTGGAAAACGAATGGCTCGACGAAGCGATGTTGCGCAACGATATGCTGAGGGATCCACGTTGTGACGAGGAATGGGAGAGCGAGCGCAACGATTGCCAAGTCGCACCTGCGCGGCAACCATGAGCGACCGAAGCGCAAGAGGATGACGCCGATGACGGCAGCCAGGACGGCATGCACGAGATCGAGTGCTGCGAGCTGCCACGAACCGTAGACGACGATGTCCACGAACGCCACGACGAGCGCGACAACTGCCGTGACGCCGCTTGCAACAAGCGCGGTCCGGTAAGACTCGTACCGTTTGAGCTCGCCGTTTTCTCGCGGCACCTCAAGAAGCAAAGCGAAAAGCAGTCCAACCGCTTTCGCTCTCAATCTGGTTAGACGCGTTTTCGCTTGCTCATGCGCACAGACTTCGCCGGTGGCGGTGCCTCGTGAAGATGAGCATGCTCGTGCGGATGCTCGTGTTCGCCATCGGGGAGCGCAATGACTTCAATGCCTCCGTGCTTGACGCCGCGGGTTGCGAGAATGCGCTCTCCAAGCAAGCGAAGCTCGCCGGATGGGCCGTGGAGGATCGTCACTTCGAGACAGTTGTCTTGGTCGAGGTGTACGTGCAATGTCGCCCGCACCTGCTCGCCGAGTGTGTGCTGAAGTTCGTTCAACCGCTCTGTGAGATCACGCACGTGGTGATCGTAGACCACCGTGAGTGCAGCTATCGCCGGCACGCCGTGGGCAACCTCCGAGCGCGTCACCTCTGCGCGAACGAGATCGCGGAGCACCTCCGAGCGCGTGCTATCGCGTCGTTTGACGAGCGCGTCGAACGCGCGAAGAAGCGACGCCTCCATGGCGACGCCGAAGCGAACGAGACCATCTTGTTCAGTCACGGACGCCATCGTACACGGGTCGCGCAGCGGTTTCGTCCCGCGTAATGCTGGCTACCTGATGAAGCCTGGTCTATCGAGGCGGCGTGAAGTTCGTCGATTCGTGTGAGGTCGATATCTTCGCGGGCAACGGCGGCAACGGTGTGGTCGCTTTCCGGCGCGAGAAGTTCATCCCCTTTGGCGGACCGTCGGGCGGCGACGGTGGCCGCGGCGGGGATGTGGTCTTCGCGACCGACGAAGGACTCTCCACGCTGCTCGATCTCACGTACGCACGAACCGTGCGTGCGCCCCACGGCGAGCACGGACAAGGCAAGGACCGCTACGGCCGCGCAGGCAACGACCACGTGGTCCGCGTTCCCGTGGGCACGCAGATCTTCGATCGCGACTCCGGCGCGCTGCTGTTCGATCTCGACGAGCCCGAGATGCGCGTCGTGGTTGCTCGCGGCGGGCGCGGCGGACGCGGCAACATCCACTTCGCCACTCCGTACGATCGCGCGCCTCGTCGATCCGAACCCGGACAAATCGGCGAGGAAAAGAAGCTCCGGCTCGAGCTGAAAGTAATGGCGGACGTCGGGCTCCTTGGCTTTCCCAACGTCGGGAAATCGACGTTCATTCGAGCGTGCTCGCGCGCGCAGCCGAAAGTTGCAGACTACCCGTTTACGACGCTCGCCCCACACCTCGGGGTCGTGCGCATCGACGACGAGGCAAGCTTCGTCATCGCGGATATCCCCGGCCTCATCCCGGGCGCATCTGCAGGCGCAGGGCTCGGGCATCGATTTCTCAAGCACGTCGAACGCTGCAAAGCGCTCTTGCACCTCGTCACGCTCGACGCAGGCGATGGTCGCGATCCGCTGAAGGATTACGAGGCGCTCCGCCGCGAGCTCTTCGCGTTCGATCCCGAGCTCACGGCGAGACCGGAGATCGTCGCGATGACGAAGGCCGATCTGCCGGAGGTGCGCGAGGCATACCTCGGTCTCAAGAAGAAGTTCGCGAGAAAGAAGGTGAAGCTTCACCTCGTTTCCGCTGCCACGGGCGAAGGCGTTCGCGAGCTTTGCATTGCGCTTCACGACGCAACGAGGAAGGCCGCAATGAGCGCGAAGGCAGAGCAAGGTTGAGCGACAAGACCGAAGAGCCAACCCCAAGACGACTCCGCAAGGCGCAGGAAGAAGGCAGTAGCCCGATCAGCGCTTTCGCAAGTCAGTCGGTTGCGTTCCTCGCCGCTGTTGCCATTGCTCCCGCCGCGATCCTCGCGCTCGCAACCCACGCGAGCGGCGATCTCCGCGCGGCCGTCGCACGCGCGGCGGATCCTTCGCCGAAGCTCGATTTCGATCCCGCGGCCATCGGCACGAGCATCCTCTTGCTCGCCGCCCCCATCGTCGGCGCTGCCGCCATCGCCGCCGCGGTTACGTCCGTCGTGCAGTCGGGTGGCGTCGTCGCGATGAAGAAGCTCGCACCCAAACTCGATCGCCTCGACTTCGTTGCGGGTCTGAGACAGCTCTTCTCAGCAACGCGCCTCATGGCCATCGGACGCGCGGCGCTCTTTGGCGCCGGCGTTGGCTACCTCGCATTTGGAATCCTTCGCGCGGGCATCGCAGATCTCGCGCACACGGCAGGCCGGCTCGAACAAGTCGCCGTTGTCTCGTCGGCCATGCTCAAATCGATGGCTTTGCGCACTGCCATCCTTGGCATCTTTCTCGGCGTCGTCGATATCGTCGTCACGCGAACGTCGTGGCGGAAAAAACTTCGCATGTCGAAGGACGAAGTGAGGCGTGAGCGCAAAGAGGCCGACGGGGACAGAGAGATCAAATCTGCACGCGAGCGCGCTCACCGCGAGATGCTCGCATCCGCGACGATCACCAGTGTCGCCCACGCAACGGTCGTCGTGACCGCCCCCCACGTCGCATGCGCGCTCCGCTACGACGAAGGAGCGAGCAACAACGCACCGATCATGGTGGCTTCCGGCCGAGGCGATCTGGCAGCACACCTGATCGAGGCGGCACGAAAGAACGGCGTCCCGATTGTGCGCAACCTTTCGGTTGCACGCGCCCTCCTCGAGCTCGAGATCGGCACGGCCATTCCCGAAGCACTCTACGAAGAGGTTGCCGAAATCATCCGCGAAGCCTGGGAAGAGAAAACCGGGGCCTAGCCCGGCCTAGCCCGAATCATTCATGACGCGATTGCGGTAGAAGACCGAGACCGCAGCGAAAAGGGCGCACGCCGTATCGCAGGACCGAGGCGTACTGTATGTACGCCGCAGGTCCGAGAAACGCCGTA
>WQYX01000062.1 GCA_009781005.1 Polyangiaceae bacterium
GATAGGTGTTGAAGTGGTCAAGCGTCCGGACATCAAAGGATTTGTTGTTGTTCCCAAACGATGGGTTGTGGAACGATCGTTTGGATGGATGAATCGGGACCGACGTCTCTCGAAGGATTATGAACGGTCGATATCAAGTTCCGAAACTTGGATTCGATGGAGTTTTGTTCACATCATGATCCGCCAACTCGCCTCCTGAAATGACGTGTATTGCTGTCGAACACGCTCTTCCACGGGTCATCGAGATCGAGATTGTTGTTCTTCGGATTAGGGTCCGGCGGAGGACCAGCGCAATCCGGTGGACCGTATCCCCAATTGAAATCCCACGCCGAAAAATGCCGTATCGGCACCCGCCACAGCTCTGTTCCTGTTGCATATTGAGCCGCAAGAGACGCAAGCTCACTTGCTGTAATCCCCAAGTCCGAAAGCGCCGTGCCTGTATCCGCAACCCCGTCTCCGGTCACATCCAGCGTGGCTGCGCCGTCGCTCACCGAAAGAATCTTGATGATTCGACCCGATCTCTCCGCAAGCCACGCCCCCTTAGCACGGGCGGGTCGCCGGCCACGCACACCCCTGACCCATTGCATGTCTCTTCGCCGTTGCATGGATTCCCATCGGTGCACGACGCACCGGGAGTGCAGCTTCTGCCGCCACCCCCTCCACTATCGGTACCGCCATCGCCACCCGTGGTGCCTCCGCCGCCGCCTCCTCCACCACCCCCGCCGCCTCCATCACTGGTGGGGCAGACCACGTCCACGCTTTCCACGAGCAGCGCAGATCCATCGGACTCGTAAGTCACCTTGATGACGTGAGTGCCGGCAATGGCCGTGAAATCGAAATCGATATCAGCGAATGCCGAATTGCTTACGCGCGCAGTACCGATAGGCGTGTCGTCAATCGAGACGATCATGCTCGGCCACACCCCTTGCGAGATCTGCCCGGCCGCCCGAACGCGAATCTTCGCCGCACCGTCAGCAAAGGCATGATTCGTCCAGACGGATTCAAAATCCGTCAGAGTCCGCGGCGACGCCGGATCCGATCCGACGCCGCCGTCCCCACCCGCACTGTCATCTGCTTTCGCTCATGCGCGTACTTGTGCGAGCGGTAAAGAGAGAGTGCTTGACAAGGAGGGCTATTGCGGGCACCCTTCGCCGCCTTTCTCGAGCGGTATTCCCATGGCGAAGAGCGACATCACAGGCAAACGCAAACTCAAGGCGCAAAACGTCTCGCACTCCAACATCAAGACGAAGCGTTGGCAGAACGTCAACATCCAAGAGCGTCGTGTGTGGGTGCCGGAGTTCGGTCGCTATGTCTCGCTCAAGTTGACCACGCGTGACATCCGCACGATCGACAAGATTGGCGTCTTCGAATACGCCAAGCGTCACGGCGTTTCGCTGTAGTTCACCTCCGGAACCTGCTGCGCGCTAAGAGCATGTTTACCAGCCTGCTGCGCGAATCGATTCGTCGGTTGGGCGCTGCGGTGCCTGCGCACGTACGACAAGTACGCTTACGCGGGCTCCTCGCGCTCCGCCCTAGCCTCGATTCGCTCGCGACGGCTGGTAAACATGCTCTAAGAGCGTGGCGTGCCGACACTGATCTTTTCTGCGGGCACCATCGAGCTCCGAGGGATCGCTCGAGGCGATCCACGCGTCCCATCTCTCTTCGCGTGGGATGAGAGGACCGCGTGTTTTCGCGCACCCGCCATCGCGTACGTAGAGATCGTGTACGCGTTGCGAGCGCGCGGTCTCGACGTTGACGATTGCGCGCGCGCTTACGACGCGATCGACGCACACCCCGTCGTGCGACGCATGCCTCGCCCGTACCAAGAGGAAGCGGTGCACGCATGGCAGAAGCATCGCGGACGCGGCGTCGTCGTGCTGCCAACGGGCGCCGGCAAGACGCACGTGGCCGTGATGGCCATCGAAGCAAAGAAGCGCAGCGCACTCGTTCTCGCGCCCACGCTCGATCTCGTTCGCCAATGGTACGACCTTCTTCGCACGACCTTCGGCGTGCGCGTCGGCGTGATCGGCGGCGGAGACTACGAGGTGTTGCCGCTCACGGTCACGACGTACGACTCGGCGTACCTGCACATCGAGCACCTCGGCGCACGCTTCGGGCTGCTCGTCTTCGACGAGTGCCATCACCTGCCTGGAAAAACCTACCAGCTTGCCGCGCGCCTCTCGCTCGCACCGTACCGGCTCGGGCTCACCGCGACGCTCGAACGCGCCGACGGCCTGCACCACGAACTCGACGCGCTCATCGGCCCCGTCGTCTATCGCAAAGAGATCGGCGAGCTGTCGGGCGACTACCTCGCGGAGTACGAGACCATTCGGCTCGAAGTCGAACTCACCGACGAAGAGCGCGCCGAACACGATCGAGAGCGCACGCTCTACCTCGATTTCGTCGCGAAGAACGGCATTCATCTCGGCTCGCCGCAAGGCTTCAGCACCTTCATCGCGCGCTCAGCACGCAGCCCAGAGGGTCGCCGAGCCATGCGCGGTTATCGCCGTCAGCGCGAGCTCGCGTTCGCCGCAAGCGCCAAGCTTGTGTACGTCGAAAACTTGTTGGATCTGCATCGCGGCGAGCCGACCATCATCTTCACGCAAGACAACGCCACGGCGTATCGCCTCGCGCGACGCCTGTTCTTGCCGATCATCACGCACCAGACGCGCGTGACCGAGCGCAGCGAGATCCTCGCGGGTCTTGCGAGCGGCACGTACGGCGCCATCGTCACGTCGAAGGTTCTCAACGAGGGCGTCGACGTGCGCGAAGCGAGCGTCGCGATCGTGCTGTCGGGGAGCGGCTCGGTGCGCGAACACGTCCAGCGTCTCGGGCGCGTGCTCCGAAAGAAGGACGGCAAGCGTGCCTTCCTCTACGAGCTCGTCACCGCAAAGACCGCGGAGGCGGGCACGAGCGATCGCCGGCGGGAGCACGATGCTTACCGCTGATCTCGCCGACGTCCGGCGCAAGAACGGCGAGCTTTTCATGCGGGTACTCGACGCATGTGCGTGCGCGCAGTTGATCGAGCTTGCCGAGCAATACCTCGCGGCCGCGCGCGCTCACGTCGGCTATCGGCGCGAGGAACTCTATGCTGCGTGGGACACGATCGGTCACGACGCCAAGCACCCGCGCAGAGCCGCGGCGCTACGTAAGATGGTCGACGATGCGTGCGTTTTCGAAGCCGAGGGAACCGTCGATCCCGTGCGCATTCGGCGCACGGTCTTCACCTTGGCAAGCAAGCTTAGGAGCGCACGCGATCGGACCTCACCGCTCGATCGGCAAGAGATCCTCGCCTGTGCCGCAAGCGAACTCGGGATGACGAGCGACGCCGTCGAGCACGCACTCTTTGCCGATCTGCGCGGCGAACACCTGCTCATGGCGGCGCCCGTGTCGAATGCAGAATCGATCGCGTGCGACTACGAGCTCGCGCAGGCGCAAGCAATTCTGCTCCGTGCCGTCCGTGTGACGTGCGAGGTGCGCGCAGCATCACCGGGGCTCTTTCGCGCGTTCTTCGCGCGACTCAAGTTCCACAAGCTTCTCTTCTCCGTCGAGCGAATGCAGCCGAAAGGCTTCCGCCTCATCGTGGATGGCCCTTTCTCGATGTTCGACTCCGTCAGCCGGTATGGCGTGCGCTTCGCGCTGCTCTTGCCGGCTCTCTGCGCGCTCGATGCATGGAGCCTCACGGCCGACGTGCGATGGGGCAAGTCGCGCGAGCCGTTCGTCTTCCGCCTGTCTTCGGACGACATCACGAAACACGGCGTCGATGATGGTTGTAGTATACATCTTTCTGATGACGTGCGCGCGTTGCTCGACGAGCTTCGCGCTGCGAACACGCATTTCGCAGCGGAGCCAGCGACCGCGCTGCTCGACGTTCCCGGCCTCGGCGTGTGCATTCCCGATCTGGTGCTGCGCGACGAGCGCGGGGGTCCGCCGGTTCATGTCGAGGTCCTCGGCTTCTGGAGCCGCGACGCCGTATTCCGTCGCATCGAACTCGCCGAGCGCGGCCTCGGCGCACGCATCGTCTTTGCCGTCTGTGCGAGGTTACGCGTCAGCGCCGAGCTTCTCGACGGCACCTCGTCGTCAGCCCTCTACGTCTACAAAGGCAAGATGAGCGCTCGCGCGCTGCTCGCGCACGTCGAGCGCGTAGCCTTGTCCCACGGCATCGAGTAAAAAGCTCTCTACTGTGTCCATCGCTTCCGAACTTGCCGCGTTGCCGTTGTTCCAGGGGATCGCCGAGGCGCGTCTGACTGAGCTCGTCGCGATCTTCAAGAAGGTCTCGCTCGATACCGGCAAGGTTTTATTCAAGCCCGGCGACGTCGCGACGACGTTCGACGTGCTCACGAGCGGCGAGGTCGTCATTGAAGACGAAGGACACGGCGTGCGCCTCGTCTTGCGCGCCGTGGCATCGATCAGCGAACTCTGCGCGCTCACAGGCATCCCGCACACCACGACCGCAACGACGAACGGCAACGTCGAGATCCTGACCGTGCCCGTGAGCGCTCTCAGCGCCTTCTTCGACTCGCGGCCCGGGTTTGTATTCTACAAGAATCTTCTCGGCCTCGTGAGCGACAAGGTTCGGCGCGACCGCAGCCTGCTCGATCAGATGCGCAGCAACATCATCCGCACGCAAAAAGCCATGAAGCAGATGCGCGAGACCGTGCTCGCCGCAAAAGAGACCGAAATCTCCAAGCCGCTCTTCGAATCGCTCGATGCACTCATCCAAAACAATCGCCGCGCGAACTACCGCGTCTCGCCAACTCGGTCGTTGCCTGCGTCCGTGCGCCTCGACAACGGTCGCATGCTGACGGTGCTCGAGGTGAGCGAGGGTTACTTGAAGCTTCAAGGCTGTGCCGCAGATCTCACGAGCGACACACGATACTGGGCCGGCGTGATGGTTCTACCGAACTGCGAGATCCTCGTGAGCGGAAGCATCCTCCGCGAGGACGAGTCCGGCGTCGTCGTGAAGCTCGACACGCTCGTCGACGAGTTCACGACGAAACTCGACGACTACATGACGCGGCTTCAGCTCCTCGAAGTCGGCGTCTGACGCGATTCAACACGCCCACAGGCGGCCGAGCGGGATCTCGATCGCGTCGAACGGCTCGGCGCGCATCGTCTCGTCGCCTGCGAAGGTGGCGAGGACGCTCCAGCGATCGGCCTCGCGTTTGCGGATCTCGACGGTCCGATCGCGAGGTTCGACCACCCACAGCCAAGACACACCGACGCGCGCGTAAAAAGGAAACTTGACGCGGCGATCATAGACTGAGTTCGATGGGGAGAGCACCTCGCAGACCCAGTCGGGCACGATGCGAAGGGGTTCGTTGCCCTCTGGCCAGGCGAACCGCTCGCGCCGCCACCCCGCGATATCGGGAGCGACCTCGGGTGCGGAAGGAAGCTCGATGCCGGGCTCCACCAGGATGATCCAGCCACCAGGCCCGTCATCATCGACGTCGAATGGACCACCGATGTACTGGCCGAGCATGGTGACGGTCCGCATGTGACGCGGCCGCGGGCGCGGCATCACGTGGAGTTCGCTATCAATGATCTCGCCCTTGAGACTCAACGGCAACGCCTCGAGCTCGGCCCAAAGTTCCGCGTCGCTACGCCTCTTCTTCGCTGGTTCGCCCATGCCTTGAGTCTATCTGCGGGCCACGGAGCCGTCGACACAGAGTCTTGCGCTAACCAAGTCGCGCGAGAACGATGTCGCGGAGCGCTCCGGGAGCATCGATGTGGACCCAGTGCCCTGCTCCATCGACAACGTCGACGGTGGTCTCGGGGCAGCGTCGAGCGCGCGCGAGATCGCTCTCGTCGACGACATCCGAGGCACTGCCGACAACGAAGTGCGTCTGCATCGACGACTTCGGATGCTCGATCACGTCCCACGAGTCGCGCTCGAAGTAATCATCCAACATGGCGCGCACGCCGGCCACGTCGACGCGGAAAACGAAGCGTGTCGTGTTCGGCAGCGGCCGCACGTTCATTGCGAGCCACATGGCGACGGGACGCGAGACGCCACGCTCTTCGATCCACGTCGTGAAGGCAGCGCGGTCAGAGAATGCCTCCGGAAGCTCGCGTAACAAATTCACGATGTGTTCGGTGCCCGCTGATCCGCGGTGATCGAGTCGCGCGCTCGGCGTCGAATCGATCACGAACAGATGCGCGAGCTCGCCCGAGCGATCGCGCGCAAGCTCGATGGCGACCTTGCCGCCGAAGCTGTGCGCGAGCACGGCATGCCTCCCAGTGCGCGCAGTGCGCGCGAAACTATCCATGAGCTGTGCAACATCCTCTGCCGCGGCGCGCACGGTATGGGGAGGCGAAAAACCCGTCTGCGATTCGCCGTGCAAACGAAGATCGACGAGGACCGCGCCCCACGATGGCTCGGCCGAGACAATCTGCCGCCCAAAACTCCGCCAGTTTGCGCCTGAGCCGAGAATGCCGTGCAAAAAGAAGATCCAGCGATCGGGCGTAGAGCCAGGGTTCGTCACGAAAGCGTGCGATAGCGTCATGAAGCGGCGAGCATGCACCTCAAGCTCGCAGGCAGCAAACCGCCGCTTTCAAGTTGACGCGAGGTCGAGGCGGGGTCGAGGAGCGGACCGGAACAGCCTTGTACGGCTTTGAGGACCGCACCGCAGGCCCCAACGATGAGATCGCGTCAAATCGAAAGCGGCGGCGCGCGACTTGCTCGGGACCGGGCATGATGACGCACTCCAAGAATGTGCTCGGGCTCGCGGCAGTCGCCGCAACTTTTTGGTTGCTCAGCAGAAGTCGATGGGTGAAGCGCACGGGCTCGCAGCGCTTTACGCGCATTCTGCACGCGTTCGATCTACGACCCGTCCCCGACGCCGCGGTGGAAGGGCGCGTACAGTCGTGTCTGCGTCGAGCTGCACCGCGCACCGAGATCTCCGCAACGACCGAGCATGGTTGCGTCATGCTCACGGGTGATGTGGCCACGCGCGAGCGAGCAGGCATCGTCAAAAGAGTCGCACGTGTGCGCGGCGTCGACTCTGTCATCGACTTGATGCACGAGCCCGCACCTTAAAGACCCAACGCTGGCATCGCGGCGCGCAGCAGGTTAGAAAGCGCGCTCCTTCATGCTTGTTCTTTGCGTCTCTGACATTCACGGAAACCTGGACGCGCTGCGCGCTGTTCTCGCCACCGCGGAGAAGCGGTTGTTCCACAAGCTTCTCGTCGCCGGTGACATCGTGTTTCCGGGCCCTGCCCCACTCGAGACGTGGCGCCGCCTCACCCTCGCCGGGGCAGTCATGGTGCAGGGCGTCTCCGACAAGGCGCTCGCCACGTTGGATCCAAACGTGCTCCTTCCACACGGAGATCGCGAGCGCGCGGTGGTCGAACGCATGAAGACCGCGCGCGCCGAGCTCGGTGATCTCATACTCGAGCGCATCAAGCTCCTACCCACGCACGTGCGCATCCCGCTCGAAGATGGCGGCGAGCTTTTGCTTGTCCACGGCTCGCCAGTCGATCCAGCCGAAGCGCTCACGTTCGACATGTCCGATGAGGAACTCAGCGCGATGCTCGGTGACGATCCGGCCGACGTCGTTGTCTGCGGAATGAGCCACACTCCTTTTCATCGCACGATCGACAACGTCCAAATCATCAACGTCGGCAGCATTGGCGAAGCACCCGACGGCCTAGAGACAGCGCCGTCGTATCCGTGGCGCGAACGCCCCACGGTCGCGCACGCAACATGGATCGAATCGACTCCGCACGGCATTACCGTTGAACAGATAACGTGCCCGCTTTCAAGTTGACGAAAGCGGGCGCCGTTAATTTGATCGCACGCATCGAGGCTTAATACGATCGCGTCGTGGATCGAGGCCGCGACAGACCGAGCCTCGCGAAGACGCGTCCACCGCCGCTCATCGAACGACGAGACTCTGTCGTTCGCACGAGCGAAGGGCGGTGGCGCGAGCTCTTCGCGAAGGCAGATTTCATGAGCGAAGGCGCCGTCAAACACGAAGGCGGAGGGGCCGTCTGGTACGGAATGACGAGCCTCATCTTGAAATGTCCTGCGGACATGTTCGTGGGGGATCGTGCCGCGCTCAAAGCCATTGCGGAGAGAGACGTGCACGTGCACGTGCACGCTCTGCGATGCGCGCACCGCGAAGCGCAAAGCCGCGCACCTGCCATGCTCGGCCGCACCGTCTGTGAGCTCACATTCCATGACGATCCGCGCGGGTTGAGGATTGACGTCGACGTCCAGGCGCCTTTGATAGAGCGCCGAAGCGTCGCGAGATCTAGCCCATGACGCTCCATCAAGGCATGCCCAACCACTCCAACAAATCTGGCAAAAAAAAGAGCGGTGGCGAAGTCATTCACGTCGCCTTCGGACCCGGCGGCGGTCGCATCCGGCACGCGGCGCCACGCGCCCCGGCGGCAAGCGGCGCAAACGGCGCAAGTGCCGACACGTCGACACTGGATCCGCCAAAAATTGGCGAACCCGTCACCGACGTCTTCTCTGCGCGCGAAGTCGAGAAACTCCTTGGCTTGCCGCGCGCGCGTCTTCGCTCCCTCGACAAGGCGCAGATCGTCTCGCCCAGCGCCACGCGCAACGGGCGACGCGCCTATACGTTTCAGGATCTCATCGCGCTCCGCGCCACGCACGATCTTCTTGCACGCCGTATCCGCGTGAAGGATGTGGCTCAAGCCATCGGTGCCCTGCGTCGCGCCCTGCCTCGCGTCACGCGCCCGTTGCAGGAGCTTCGCATCGTCAGCGACGGCCGCAAGGTCGTCGTTCAATCCGACGGCGCCGTCTTCGAACCGGTCACCGGACAAATGGTGCTCGACTTCCGCGTCGACAACCTGCGCACCGAAGTCGTCCGCGTCCTGCATCGCAAGAACGGCACTCCCCGCGCGCGCTCCGCCTACGACCTCTACATGCGCGCAAGCACGCTCGACGAGGATCCCGCGAGCTTCGAGGAAGCCGCTCTCCTCTACAAGAAAGCCATCGAGCTCGATCCGTCCCTCGCCATCGCGTACACGAACCTCGGCAACATTCGCTTCCGCATGGGCGACGAACCAGGCGCCGAGCAGCTTTACCGGCGCGCGCTCGCCATCGACGGCCGCCAACCCGAGGCGCATTACAACCTTGGTTACGTCATGCTCGAGCGCGGGTTGTCGGCGCATGCCGTCGCGCACTTCAAAGCCGCCATCAAGGCCGATCCTCGCTTCGCCGACGCGCATTTCAATCTCGCGATGGCCTACGAAGCCCTCGGCGACAAAGCCCACGCGCGCGTCCACTGGAAAACATATCTTGAAGTCGAGCCCACCGGCACCTGGGCCGACATCGCCCGAAAGCACCTTTAGTTAGGGCGAGTCCCTTAGATTTGCTCTTGGGGAGGGCAGGCACAGGGGCCTGCCCCTACAACCGACAAAACGCATTCGTAGGGGCGGCCCCCTGTGGCCGCCCTATTTGAAGAAATTGAAGAAGTCGAGCGATACCTGAGTCGCGCCATCCCAAAAGCCATGATCTTGATTGGGTAATTCGCACCACTCGACAACGCGCCCTGGCGCGCAGTCGTCGTACGAAACGCAGCCCGATGGCAATGTGTGGGACGTCGCCGAGCAGCCGTCTGCCCAAATCCAATGGTTGCGAGAGTCAATCGCGCTCGTCAGCGGGACGATTGTATCGAGATCTCCGTGGATGTTCAGCGCCGAGGTCGTGGTGGGGCAAATGTAATAACCCTGGGAATCGTAGTGATCGGGATCGGTCGACGAAGGCCCGCCCGCCGAGTGCGCAACGACACCGCGCACGAGATCTCCACGGAAGCAGCCAAGGTAGTTGACAAAGAATCCACCCTTGCTGAGGCCCCAACCAAAGATGCGCGTGCGATCGATACAAAGCTTTTTCGCGATGTCTTCCACGAGCGCGTCCACGAAAGGATAATCCTCGTTCGTCTCGGGCGGATCATCGATATCCCACGTTTTGTTTTTGCCGTCAGGATAAACAAAGATCATGGTGCCGTTGGCCGCACCTTCCATTTGCGTCGTGCTCCGAAGGAGATCGCCGGTTCCGCCATCGCCGTGAAACATGAGGATGACAGGGAAGTTCGTCCTGCCATCGTAGTTGTCAGCGATATAGAGTGAATAGGTCCGATCCTCCGAGCGGAAGGAGAAGGTCTGCGTTCCAACGAATCCCGTTTGAAGAGCAGGAAGGTTACACCCGGTATCGGGCGCGTCGGTCACGGAGATCTCGGGCACCGAGGCATCGGACGGCACTCCGGTGCCGGAGGTCGCCGCGCCGGCATCGGACGGTGAAGGATCTTGCGACGCAGGCTGCGGAACTTGCGTGGAGGGTATCGACGCATCTTCTTCCGCGCCCGACGGTGTCGATGCGGACGACAGCGGAATGCCGGTGTCACACGCGGACGCGGCCGAGCACACGACGGCAAGGAGGACGAGCAGCGATCTCCGACATTCCATGAAATACCCCCCGCAATGGCGATTCGTTCGAGCAGTCCTTCCGAAGGACGTGCCAGATTATGGCAACGAACTCTATAGGCGGCGATGCGACAGACACGGGAGCGCCGCGCGGACGCGATCTTGCGCGGCAAAGTCGATTCGGGCCATCGCGAAGCCCTCGCCCTCGGGCGCCTGCGCAAGGACGTCACCCCACGGATCCACAATGAGGCTCTTGCCGTATGTCTGCCGCCCGCGCGGATGCTTGCCGTGCTGCGCCGGTGCAACAACGAAGATTTGATTTTCGATCGCACGAGCGCGCAAAAGCACGTGCCAGTGATCCTTGCCCGTGGGCACCGTGAATGCGGCGGGCACGGTGACGATGCGCGCTCCTCCGAATGCGAGCTTGCGATAGAGTTCTGGAAAGCGGATATCGTAACAGATCGTCATGCCGAGCATCACCCCCGTGTTGTCCGCGATCTCCGCCAAGACGGGCTCGTTGCCCGCACACGTGGTGTTACTCTCGCGAAGCTTCGTGCCATCGGGCAGATCGACATCGAAAAGGTGAATTTTGCGATAGCGCGCGACGATTCCACGATCGGGCGAGACGAGGATGGACGTATTGAAAGGTCTATTCGGATCCGTGCTCGTCTCCGGCATGCCTCCGGCGACAATCCAGACGCCGGCATCGCGCGCAATACGAACGATCGCCGACGCAATCGGCCCCCCGCCGCTATCTAGGGACAGGGACTCGGCAATTTCACATTTCTTCGATTCCTCGCCCATGAAGGCGAAGTTCTCGGGCAACGTGACGAGTTCGGCGCCTGCGCGCGCTGCATCGACGACGAGATCTTGGATACGAGCGAGATTCGCGCCGACGTCGTCCTGACTCGAGAGTTGAAGAACGGCTACGTTCATGACTCGCGGCTGGTCAGCATGCTCTTCCATGCGCCGCACTCTCGATCTCGCGCTTCGTGTAAAGCCCCTCGATCACGGCCTTGTACGTCTCGAAGACCTTGCGGCGCTTGACCTTCAGGCTAGGTGTGAGCATGCCGTTGTCGACGGTGAAGTCCTCCGCAACGAGCGCGAAATCCTTCACTCCCTCGAAACCTTTGAAATTCTCACCGTAGTGGGCAAGCTCGTTTTTGAAGAGCTCGTGCACCTTCGCGTGATGCAGAAGCTCCTCCACGTTGCCGGACAGGTTGTTCTTCGCAGCCCATGATTTAACTGCTTCGACATTCGCCACGACGAGCGCCACATTGAATGGCCTATTGTCGCCATACATCATGATATTCGCGACGTACGGCGAGAGCTTGAGTTGCTCCTCGAGCGGCGTGGGCACGACGAATCTGCCATTCTCTAATTTGTATTGTTCCTTCAGGCGACCCGTAATGAAGAGAAAGCCTTGATCGTTCATCCAACCGATATCACCCGTGCGAAAGGCACCATCTTCCGTAAAAACTGCGCGGTTCTCTTCTGGGCGGTTATGGTATCCGATCATCACGTTGGGGCCTGAAACAAGGACCTCGCCCACGTCGCTAATCCTGAGGGTCACGCCAGGAAGGGCTTTTCCAACACTGCCAATTCTGCGATTGTTCGGCCAGTTCGCCGCGGCGATCGGACTGGTCTCGGTAAGACCATAACCTTCGTAAACGGTGATACCGAGACCGTCGATGAACTCCGCAACCTCGGTGGAAATCGCTGCGCCACCACTGAATGCGAATTTGAGATGACCTCCAAAGCGGGCGCGCACCTTCGAGAACACGAGGTTGTCGACGACGGCGAGCATGAGTCCTTCGCCGAACGACACCTTTTCACCTCGCCGCTGCTTTTTGCGCGTGGTGAGGGCGCTCTTCACCATAGACTGGACAAATCCGGGTTTCTCGGAAACCTGACTCTGCACGGCTGCATAAATCTTATTGAAGATACGCGGCACACTAAATAAAAGCGTGGGTTTCGCCTCCAGGAGATTGTCGAGAATCTTGTCGACGCTCTCGGCAATGGCGAGCGATGCCCCCATGGAGAACAAGGCGTGGAGCTCGACGGTCTGACCGAAGGCGTGCGCCCATGGAAGGAACGAAAGCGATCGGTCACCCTTCGCCACTCGAAAGCATTCGTGGATCGCGCTCACGTTCGAAGCGATGTTGCCGTGAGAGAGAATGACGCCCTTCGGGTTGCCGGTCGTGCCGCTCGTGTAAAGGATGCATGCCACATCCTTCGGCTCCGGCGTGATGGCAGGGACCGCGGCCTCCGTATCCATGACCTCTTGGAACGAGCGGACGGTGTCGCTCGTCTTCGTTGCCGGATCGAGGCTGATGATGTGTTTCAGATTCGGCGCGATATCGAGCAGCTCTCGCGTTTTCTGGTGGATGGCGTCCGTTGCAACGATGAGCGCTTTGGCCTCGGAATCTTGGACGATGAACTCCCAGTCTTTCTGCAATTGCGCTTCGTACATGGGAATGAAGGCAATGCCGAGCCCGAAACACGCGTACGCCGCGGCCGCCCACTCGTAGCGATTGTTCGAGATCATGGCCACGCGATCGCCGCGCGCGAGGCCGAGCGCGGTGAGCCCTGCTCGCAGCCCGTCCGTTTTTCGGCCGAACTCGCCATACGTCATCCACGTCCACACGCCATCGCGCTTGGTGCCGAACAGCGGCGAGTCCTGATACGTCTTGATGGCATCACGGTAGATGTCAACGAGAGTCTGAAACTTCGGCATGCCATCACGACGATAGTCTTGGCGCCTCGCGTTCGCTAGCGTGCGTTCCTTATATTTCCGCGCCGAAGTGCCACGCAACGCCACTCGCTTGATGCACTGTGCTAAGACCGGCCGGCGTTGAGCGGCCGATACCTCGTCTACACCTTCGGATGCCAGATGAACGCTCACGACTCCGATCGCATGGCGGAGGTGCTCGAGTCGCACGGGTGGACCGCCACGCACAGCGCTTCCGACGCCGACCTCATCGTCCTCAATACCTGCAGCGTGCGCGAGAAGGCCGAACAGAAGCTGCGCAGCGAAGTCGGAAAGCTTGCTCCACTCAAGGCACGAAATCCTGGCGTCGTGCTCGCAGTCGCAGGATGCGTGGCCCAGCAAGAAGGCGAAAAACTACTTGCCCGCGCGCGGCACCTCGACCTGGTGATCGGCCCGGACAATATCGCCGAGCTGCCCGCGCTCGTCGTCGAGCAGATGGCCGGCGCCCCGCCGCGCGCACGCACCGTATTCGACATCGATGCTCCACGCTTCCTCGCTGCCGCGCCGCGTGCAGGGAAGGCACCGGTCAGCGCCTACGTGACGACCATGAAGGGGTGCGACGAGCGATGTTCGTTTTGCATCGTGCCGTACACGCGCGGACCGGAGCGTTATCGCCCGAGCCGCGAGATCGTGGGCGAGATTGCGCGCTGGGTCGACGCGGGCGCACGCGAAATCACACTCCTCGGTCAGACCGTCGACAGCTTTCGCGACGCGGAGCTCCCGTCACCTGCGAGTGACGATCCTGACGAGAGCCAGTTTCCTGAATTGCTTCGGCGCATTGCCCGAGCCGTGCCGGGCCTCAAGAGACTCCGTTACGCGAGCCCGCATCCACGCCACGCAACCGAATCGCTCGCGCGCGTTCACGCACAATTGGATGTTCTCGCTCATCACGTACACTTGCCCGTTCAATCCGGCAGCGATCGCATTCTCAAACGCATGATCCGGCGCACCACACATGCCGAATACCTCGCGCGTGCACGCCGCCTGCTCGCGGCCCGTGCAGATATGACCATGTCAACGGACATCATCGTTGGCTTTCCCGGAGAGACCGATCGCGACTTCGAAGCGACGCTCGATCTGGTGCGCGAGGTCGGGTTCACGGGCCTCTTCGGTTTCAAATACTCGCCGCGCCCCTTCGCGCCATCGTTGAAACTCACGGACGACGTACCCGAGGAAACCAAGAGCGAGCGACTTGCGCGCCTGTTCGATCTCGCCGAAGGGCAGACGCGCGCGCATCTCGCGACGCTCGTCGGCACGACACAGCACGTCCTCGTGGAGGGTGCGAGCAAAGCTCTCGCAGGGCGGAGGCTCGTCGAAGGCCGCACCCATCGCAATGAGATCGTTCATGTCGAAGAGCCCGAAGGCCGAGCGATCATCGGCGAGATCGTCGACGTCGAGATCGTGCGTGCAAACAAACACTCGCTCGTCGGCATCCCAACGGCCGCGGCTCTCGAAGCTCTGCCCCGCGCGGACGGGCGAGCAGCTCCGAATCGCCATCGGCGCATGCTTCCGCTTCTCAGCGGATCCTAGAGTGCTACGAAGCAATTCGATGCGCCAAGGAATCTACGAATACAAGGGGATGCGCCCCCGTCTCGGAGCCGGGGTGTTCATCGCACCAACTGCGTCCGTGATCGGCGACGTCGAACTCGGCGACGATGCAAGCGTGTGGTTTGGTACGACACTCCGTGGCGATGTCTTTCCAATCCGCGTCGGTAAGCGAACCAACATCCAAGACAATTCCGTTGTCCACGTGACCGCCCGGACGGCGATGACGACGATTGGTGACGACGTCACCATTGGTCATCTTTCACTCATCCATGGATGCACTGTGGGAGACCGCTGCCTTATCGGTATGGGCAGCGTCATCCTCGACAACGCGATCATCGAGGACGAGTGCCTCATTGCCGCGGGCACTCTCGTACCTCCCCGCCTGCGCATCGCGTCACGCTCACTCGTCATGGGATGTCCGGGCAAGGTTGTAAAAACGCTCGGCGAAGCGGATCTGGCGTCCATTCGCGAATCGGCGGAACACTATGCCAGCTACGCGAAGGACTTTCTCTCCTCTCTACGCACATAACCGTTCACGCACCTCGTCGCGTAAAGCGCGGCATTCAAAAAATATGAAATCTCCGCCGAACTTAGCTCCCGATAAGTTCAGGCACACTAAGGTGACATTGTGACTCAGGACGAGCAACAACGCGTCCAGCGGATTAAAGATTATGTGCTTGAACGGCTGCGCCAGGATCTCAAAAACACTCCGCGCGGCGGGCAGGCACAGCTCGCCAAGCGCCTTGGTGTCTCGGGCGCCCATCTGAGCAACATGCTCTCACCGAATCCAACTCGGCAACCTGGGGAGGACTTCCGACGTAAGGTAGCTGCACATTGGGGTGTCAGCTACGCGCAACTCGAGGCGCTCGCCCTCGGTGAATCCATAATTGATTCGGGAACGCGACTCGCGCCGCCGGGGAGCAGCGAAGGTCCGCAGAATCTCTCTTTGGTGCTCTGCAATTATCAGTGGATGAGCGAGCTCCCCATCGAGGCTCGCATCCTCGTGCAGGAGCAGGCGCGGTTACACTACCAATTTGCGGGCGTGGATTACGAAAACGAGGAATGGCAACGGATTGTCACGGGCCTCGAACGCGAAATCCTCGGCTTGCTCGCCTGGCGTCATCGCTCGGACACGAAGCCGAAAGAGATCGCACGGCCTCGCGGCGCTAGACGTTAAGGACCATCCACGATCCGCAATTCCACTCGTGCGGTGCCGATGCGAATCAAATCGATATCGCTCGCAGCCTTCTTGGACAGATCGATGATGCGCTCGCGGTTGCCATGGGGACCGCGATCGGTGATGCGGACACGGACGGACGCGCCGGTGTCGACACGACGAACCTCCACCCACGTTCCGAGTGGAAGCGTGCGATGCGCGGCTGTTCGTTTCGTAGGGTCGAAACGCTCGCCATTCGCCATCTTACGGCCCGCAAACGCTTTGCCGTACCATGTTGCGATGCCGACCTGATCCGGCGCGGAGCGTGGACGCCCGCCGATATCGGGCACATCGACGCTCTGCTTTGCGTTCGCCGCATTCGCGGAAGTGTCTGGCGTGCGCGACGGGCCGGGTGGCCCGCACCCCGCAAGAACGACGGCGATAGCGCAAACCATGGCCCCCTCTGTACAGCGAACGACCATAAGGCCGCATACCACGGCGCCGGCAGATCTCCAAACTTAGATATTTGGCTATCGCAGATCATGATAAAAACCAATATGTGAACATCGACAAAGATGGATGAATATCGAAGATCGGTGTTCCTCTATTCGCCACAACCCAAGTGCGGCTTGCATGCAGTTGTACTATCGAGGAGAGGCTCTGAAAGAACTCTTGCGAAGGTCCACCCCACCATCCGTCTTCGGCATTGCACTCGGTTTCTCCATCGCCGCGTGCGGTGGAGGCAGCCATGCGCTCCACGAAGCAAGCACGCCCCGCGCGGCAACGCACGCACCGGACGTGCGCCTTGCAAAAGAACGTCCACCTGTCGTGCTCGTTGCACGCGAAGGGGATCCGGCGTCCGCCGTCGGCGTCGCAGTGACGACGACCGGGATCGACGCCTCCTCGAACGGCGACAATCCGGAAGTTCCTACGGCCCTCGCGGGTGTCGTCGAGGCACGACTCGAAGCGCGGGGGCTTGCGGCGCGAGTCACGCCACAGTGGGATGGCTTCCGCGCCGTCGTTCTCGTGCAAGACGCCGCGCACGCGGAGATCGTGGCCAATGCCTTGCGCGCAGCCCTGACCACCGGAATCGAGTCCGCGGATCTCGCGTCCGCGAAAAAGAAATTGAGCGCGCTCGGCTCGCGCCCGCTCCGCGACGCCGCGCTCGGCAGATGGGCACAGTGCACCGGATCGCCGTACGCGCTTGCTTCGCGCGCGGGCAAGAGCGGGACGGATTTGACGTTGCCGCAGCTCGAAGCATGGCGAAAGGCGTCGCACGGACTCGGACGTGTCGCGATCTCCGCCGTCGGTCCGCGAGGCGTGGCAGAGGCCACGGCAAGCGCGATCGCGCGCGCACCCGCATGGAACCTCTCCACGATGCCCCTCATGCCGTCGCAAGTTGCGTCGGATCCGTCGACCACCGACGTCGAAGTTTACGCGGCGTCCTTGGATCCGAGCCTCGCCCAAGCCATCGTGCACGCGACGCTCAACGTGGGCTCGAGCAGCGCCGCGGCCTACGCAGCCGAGTCTCTCGGTGATCCACACGGACCGCTTGCCACGCGCCTCGCCGCGCTCGACGTCCGATTGCGCGAAATCGCCGGCGCCGCGCACGCCCACGGAGGCTGCGTCGGCGTCGTGCTCGAAGCCGCGCCGGCCGGACCTGCAACGGGAGCCGATCTTGCGGCGCGCGTCGCCAACGCCGTTGCACTCATCCGGCTCGAAGCCGACGTGCATCTTGCCGAGGGAGGCACGACGCTCGACGGACCCACGCTTGCACGGCGCGCGGGCGACGCACGGGAAGCGGCCGAGCGTGCCGCATGGTGGGTGCTCGTCGACCGCGTTGCTCCCGCCCCCACGTCCGTCACGCGGACCGCGCACGCGTCGATCGCCCTCGGTGTTGGCTCGCGACAGAGCTCGCCGCTTGCCACACCTCTCGAGCAGGATCTGCTTGGCGAGGCCACCGCGCACGCCAACGCATCATGGAAGAAGCCGGTCGTCGAAGGACGCACGCGCGTCGAAGCCGGGCAAGGGGAGACCTGGGTACTCGTTGCGTCGCCGTGCGGAACGGACGGTGAGACCGACGCCGATGCGGGCGTCACGGCGCTCTTCGTCGTTGCCTCTGCCGATGGCGCGAAGACCGCTCCGGGCGTCGAGGTGGAGCCGTGGATCGTCTCCGACGGGGCGGGCCTGCTCGTTCACGGCCCTGCGTTCGCAGGCGAAACACCCGCAGCGCACGCGCGAAGGCTCGCCGACATTGCGGCCGAATCGTTCGCGGCTGCATCATTGCATCTTACATCGATCACGCGCGCACGCACCGAGCTATTCCGGCACGACGCGGCCGAAGACGGTCCCGCGCTCGGCACGCTCGCGCAAGCACTGTCGCCCGGAAGACCCTCCGCCGTCGTTGCGTGGGGGCGCGACGAGAGCTTGCCTCGAGTGTCGGATGCGGCGGTCATCGCGCGCGCGCAGGCGCTCCGTGCGGGCCCCATGCGCGTGGCCGTTCTCGCAAACGTGGACGCAACCCAGGGCGACGCGGCGATCCGCGCAACGGATCGCTGGGTCGATCGCCACGAGGGCGCCCGCACTTGCCGTCCTGCGCCCGCGCCACGCGGCGTGCGCGCGGGGACGTACGCCGCGCCGACGCGCGGTGGCTCGCTACCCGAAGCGCTCCTCGCGTTTCCCTTCCCCGCGGCCGACGAGGCGGCTCGCGCCCAAGCAACGACCTTCGCCTTTGCCCTCGATGGACCGCGGGGATTGCTCGAGACCGCGCTCGGCGCGAGCACGGGTCTCTCACGAGAGAGCTCGGCGCGTCTGCTCGGCTGGCCACATGCTCCTGCCCTCGTGGTGCGCATCGCGAGCAACCAAGCGAACCTCGACGCAGCCGTGATGCAGGCGCGGGCTCTCATGGATCGTCTTCATGCGAACGGCCTTCCCGCCGCAGATCTCGAGCGCGCGAACCGCCATGAGATGGAGTCGAAGATCGTCGCACGGCTCGATCCGCGTGCGCGCATCGTGGCGACGTGGCGGGGTGAGCCGACCGCTCTGCCGCAGACAAACGTGGACGGCGCGCGTGCCTTCGCGCAGAAGTACCTTGGCGAAGAGACAATGCTCGTGATCGCGTCGCGCCCAGGTAGAACACCGATCGTCAAGGCTGCCCCGTGAACACGAACAAGATGCCGTGGTGGAAGCGAACGGACATCGGCGGCCCATGGTTTACGGTCGGCGCCGACGAAGTTCGGCTCTTGCGTGATGGCGTCGAGGCTTTCCCCGCCATGCTCGAGGCGATCGCGAACGCGACGCGCGAGATCCTCCTCGAGATCTACTGGGTCGCGGCAGATGCGGTCGGTGAGAAATTCCGCGCAATGCTCGTCGAGAGAGCAGCGGCCGGCGTCACCGTGCGCGTCGTCTACGACGCGATCGGAAGCTTTGGCATCCCGCGAGGCTTCTGGAAGCCGCTCGAGGACGCAGGCGGCGAGGTTCGCGAGTACCACCCGCTCTCGCCACTCCGACCTGCGTTCGATCTCGCTCGCGTCGAAGAGCGCGATCATCGCAAAATGCTCGTCGTGGATGGCACGACGGGCTTCACCGGAGGCGTGAATCTCGCGCGGACTTGGCTGCCCGTCGAGGACGGCGGACAAGGATGGCGCGACGACATGGTGGAAGTGCGCGGCTACGTCGCCGAGGAGCTCCGGACACTTTTCTACAAAACGTGGCGCCGGCTCTGGCTGCGTAACCTCCCACAAGGCAGAGTCCGGCGCGGCGTACCGAACGATCTCGTTCCATTGAGCCGCAAACCGAGCCGGCGCGTCTACGTGCTTTCGAGCTTGCGAAAGAACCGACGAAGCCTCCGGCGTGAATACATTACGCGTATCCATCAGGCCAAATATCATATCGATATTGCCAATTCGTATTTCGTGCCCGATCGCGCCGTACGCAATGCCCTCTATCGCGCAGTTCTCCGCGGGGTGCGCGTGCGCGTGCTCGTCCCGCACAAAAGCGACGTGACCCTCGTGCAGTTTGCCATCGAGGCGATGTACGACTCGCTCTTGCGCCGAGGCGTCGAGCTCTATTGCCATGGAGGCCCCATGATGCACGCCAAAACGGCCATCATCGACGACCGTTTTGCGACCATCGGCAGCTATAACCTCGATGAGAGATCGCGCACGAAGAACCTCGAGGTCAACGTGGCAGTCGACGACGAGGCTTTCGCGACGTACGTGAGGCGCTGGTTTGATCGCGATATCGAAGCCGCGACGAAGATCGATTTGTATGAGTGGAGAGCGCGCCCCCTTCTCCGACGTGGGGTGGAATCCATGGCCTTCGCGCTGCGGAAGCTGTGGTGAGAGGCACCATTCTTCGCGAACGCGCGCGTCAGGTTGCACGCGCGAGCGGCTTCATCGCCCTTACGGCATCCATGCTCGGCCCGTTCATCGCACGAATGCGCGGCGTGAATCACGAAGAACGGAGCAACGTGCGCGACGCATGGGTCAAGACGTGGGCGCGCACGCTTTTGCGTCTATTTACAATTGATATCGTGATCGATGGCACCTTGCCACCGCGGCCCGTGCGCGGGCGACTCATCGTGTCGAACCACCGCTCGGTCATCGACGTCGGCGTTCTGCTCTCGACGTTCGGAGGAACCATGGTGAGCCGCGCGGATCTCGCTGGCTGGCCCGTCGTAGGAGCCGCTGCGCGCGCAGCGGGCACGCTGTTCGTCGACCGCGCGAACGCCAAGAGCGGCGCACAGATCATCCGCATCATCGAAATGCATCTCGAGCGCGGAGACACGATTTTGCTTTTCCCTGAAGGGACGACCTTCGAGGGAGACGAGATCCGCCCATTTTTCGGCGGCGCATTCGTCGCCGCCGCGCGCGCCGGAGCCGAAGTCTTGCCCGTGGGACTCGCCTACCCGCGTGCATCGGGCGCGGCGTTCATCGGAGAGACGTTTCCCCAGCATCTCGCGCGCATGGCCCGAAGTGAGGGCACACGGATGGTCCTTGCAGTGGGCGAGCCGTTCGTCGTGACGAAGGGCGATCGCGCAAGCGCGATCACCGCGCGCGTCCACGGCGAGGTTGCCTTGCTCGTCAGGCGAGCGCGACGCGTCTGCGACCCTCTATGACACGAGCAACCAGAGAAACACCACCGAGACCCCCAACGTTGCGATCGTCACAACGATGATGACAGCAAGGGCGGCAATCTCCGTTCGCGAGAGTTGACCACGAACAAAATTTTGAAATGTCGCACGCGGCAATGAATCTCCCACGTCCGTGGCGTTCAGCGTCGTCATACGCGCCTCGATGCGTGCTCTCGCCATACGCCACAACACCAACTCGATAACCACTGCGAATGCGATGAAAAGCAACGAAAGCAGGAACTTGAACCGAGAATCATCTACATAGCGCGGTAAAATCACCGTTATCTCAAACAGCATGGTTCCAAGCAGCACGATGGCCGACCATCCGGCGGAGATACTGCGCGTTGCATCGGCAGAATCGAGCGTTGGAAACCGCCGCGCACTGATGGCAGCGATGATAGGTGGCCACAAAAAAACGATGATCCCTTGCACAACGGCGGCGCCGAGGGCTCCGCCGAATACGATTCCGACGAAGAGGACGACAGACCTCTCGACTGGGGAAATATGCTCATCCACATCATGGGGCTTCCTGCTGCTCCGAGAAGTAGGCATGCAACCGTTGCGAGGCTGAATACAAGCCAAAAGCTCGCCGCGTGCGAGGCTGCAATGCACACAGCGAGAATGGCAAGGGCCGGAACAGCCAGAAGAACAGCGACCGTCTGATTCAGAATGCCCGCGCTGACGATCACGCTGCATACCGCAATCACGATGGGCAGCAGAATCTTCGGTTTGGTGCTGCCTATTTCCAGATTGTCGAACATGCTCTCAACCGCCGCCGACGAAGTGCACGACCTCGACGGCGTCGCCGTTCGAGACCTTGCGCGTCGCATGATCGGCACGCGGGATGATCTCACGGTTGATCTCCACGGCCACGGGACCGTTTCCAAGACCGAGGTACGCGACGAGCTCGCGCACGGTCACATGATCGGGGACGTCACGAAGAGATCCATTGATTGTAATTTGCATGGGTTTCTCTGCCTGTTGGTAGGATAACGAAATATGGAGAAGACAATCTTCGTAACGGGTGCAGCAAGCGGGATTGGCCGAGCCACAGCGCTCCTGTTCGCGAAACGCGGCTTCACGGTCGGAGCTGGACGTAGGTGTTTGTAGCCCTCCCCCGCGCGGTTTCGCTACGCTCACCGCGACTTACCCCCCCCTTGCCCGTGCTCGGCGGGGCCTCCGTGGCCCTGCCTGCGCGCGGACGGGAGGGACTCTCTGTTCAGACAGGAGGAAGACTTGAGATTGTACTCTCCATTGGAGTATATTCGTCTGAGAGTTTTTGCTTCAGCTCGCCGTGGATGGTCCTTGCCTGCCCAGCCCTCCGAGACGACTCGCGACGTGAGGTGAGGATGCACTCTCTTCGAGAGTACAATCGCACTCATCGCCGCCAGCGCTTGCTGCGCCAACAGCAGCACCACGACGGCGACAACGAGTGCGAGGACATCTGCGTGCATGATGCATGCGACACCTGAGGCTAGCACCCTCAACAACCGCGCGGAATCACAGATCGCCACAACTATCTTTGGTCTACTCCTCTTTGAACATGCCACTCGCGTCCGTCGTCACCATAGCAGGGCATCATCGCCGGACGAAGCTCGATGGCGAGCGAGCTCATTGCGCGAATGGCGTGTGCGGGCGAGCGAGCGACGAGCGAACTCGCTTCCCGGCGGCGACGCAGGAGCGCGCCGCGCTTCGGACCGCGCACAATCCACGCCGGCACACGCTCCAAGCCTCGACGCAAGATACGCAGGGTGGAACACGACAGAAGCAGGGCGCCGTCATGGATTCTGCGCTCTTCACCTGCGCACGGCGCGCTCCCGCGCCGCTCACCAGGAAATCTTCGTGTTCGCTCGTGCTCGCGTCTCACCCGCCCAAGCCATCCTTCTCGAACAACGCGCTCGCGCCATGCGCTGGGCTCCTACCAGTTCCGAACATCTCCTCTGGCAACAACTCTCCGGATCGAAGACCGGATTTGCCTTCCGTGGTCAGCTCGTTATTGCCAACCACATCGTGGACTTCGCTTGCACCAAAGTCCGCCTCATCGTCGAAGTCGATGATGGTTACCACGAACGACGCCAGCGCAAGGATGCTGCAAGGGATGCGGACCTCGCAGGTCTTGGATGGCATGTCCTGCACTTCCGCGAGGAACTCGTCCTCGCGGACGTTCACGCCGTTGTCCGAGTTATCGTGCAGGTGGCGGAGGCACGGTGACGCGAGTCGCGGTCCGCATACAGCTATATCAATCTTCGCATTCATCCAAACACGATTAAACTTGCTGATGGATTGTTACGAGTTCTCGACGGGTTTGGAAATGAGGGACTCAAGGCGTTCCGCAAGTATACGGGCTCTATTCGCCGTAGTATGTCGACCACTCGCTGCCTCCTTTCGAAGGACATACAGAAGAGACGTTGGGTCACTCAGAAGTGGGCCAGGAGTTCGCCGCTCCAGCAAGTCACCAACAATAGTCAAGAGTAGTTCAATAACAAATTCCGTATCAGTCACCTTGAACGCACCAATAAAAGCTTTCCACCCCGCGTCACTCCCAAGACGTGCCCGCGCTGCATTGATCTCGTTTCGAACCCTTTCGCACGGCTCTCGCCCTGCCCATTTCTCCAGCCATGATTCATCCTGCAAAGTTCCAAGTAAACCAGATGCAATGGCTGTATACGCTCGTACGTTTTCATCGGGATCATCCGCCGCCGAAAGCAGAACAGGCAGAGCTGCCCGGTCCCCCATGTCTCCAAGTGTTTCCACGGCTTCAGCACGCACAACCCAGTTTGAATCGACCAAGGCCATCTGCTCCACCTCGTTCCTCAACTCGATGAGCTTCAGATCAGCCACTGTGCTACAAGCTTCGGCTCGCAGCAACATCTCCCGATCGTGCAGTAAGAGTGTTGTTAATTCCAAGACCAAGCCGCGATGACTGTGCACCAATTCCGGCAATACCTGAACAATACGCTCTCTTACGGCATAGTCCGGATGCCGAACCTTCATTCGTAGCTCGTCCTCATCCAGGACCACTGGCTTGGACATAATCTACTCTCTATTATGACGAGACCTTCGGCAATCGTGTTGCTTCTGCGTCCGTTTAATTTTCTGTTGGCGACACGGGTCTCCTGCCGCATTGCGCATGAGTTCGTCTAGTGCGCGACAGATATTGCCGTCCCACTCCGGATGTTCTGCGAGCAGCCTGCGAGCCTCGTCTTCTATTCCGGTATCTCCAACCTTCTGGCCACCTCGCTGCGAGGAATCCTCCGTAAGTGGTGCTCCGCCTTCGTCTGGTCCTTCGTCCATGGGCGAAATCCCGGTGGCATCCCAAGCGTCGATAGCAACTCTAGCAGCGAACGGGGCTCCAACTCCAGCAGCAAAACCAACTACCGCAACCCCGCCCGTGGCCACCCCACCGATCCCGGCGCCAACTCCAACCCCACCACCCGCACCAGCACCTGCTGCTCCAGCTCCAGCGCTGACGACAACCTCCCCGCCTTCAACGACGGCAGTAGTCACTCCGGCCCACCGACCACTCGGATCGATATAGTTGACGGGATCACCATAGCAGTACCCATAGAAATTCAACCCACCCTCAAACCTCGATGCGTCCTTACTCGTCCACCTTCCGGTGCTCGCATCATAATCTCGAGCCCCAAACCTTACGAAACCCGTATCTCTATCCCAAATCCCACCCGCAAACCCAAACGGCTGGAACCCCGGATTCGTGTCGGACGTGACATTTCCCCATTCATCGAAGTCCATCCGCTGGACCACCGCGCCCGTAGCCGAGTCCACCACAAGTCGTGGACTCCCAAGATGGTCTTTCACGAAGCGATACGTTACTCCGCCCTTCACCATCAAGTCCGGAGAATTCCCACCCGTCGCATATACGAAACGCGACACCTCCGCGCCCGCTGCATCCAGCTCCGCGACGAGCCTCGAGCCATCGTACAAGAAGCCTTGCGCTAGCGCTCCACCGACTTTCTTCCCAATACGCCGATTCAGCCCATCAATCACATACTCAATCGATGCCATCGGCACCGGACGCATCACACTCCGCAGGTTGCCTTGCGCATCGTAGGAATATCCCGTTTGCGCGCCGGAAGCCTTATCGGCCTTCGTCAAAAGTTCGCCATTCGGACCGTACGCAAAGACTGCGGCATCATTCGAGATCAATCTATCCTGATTATCATACACCCCATCCGACCGGTTGCCGTTCGCGTCATAAGTCCACTCGTGATACGGCATCCCCGCACCATTCACAAACACCTGCCAGAGGCGCCCGGCTGCATCATACGTATACTTCTCGCTATACGTCACCCCACCAATCGTCTCCGCCTTCGTCTCAATGCGACCCGCCGCATCGCGCGTGTACGTGGCAGCATAGCCCGTCGACGTATGCCCAATGGCCTCTCCATATCCATTATACGAGAACGTATCGGTCACCGCACCAATCGCCGTACTCTTCAAGAGCCCGGTATTTCCACGCGTCACGGTCATGCCGCCTGCTGATGTGACAAGACCATCGCCATCGTACACCAACGCTACTGCATTTATGCCGTCCACATTCCACGACGAGGGACGTAGGAAATTGTCATACGTCTTGTTCACCGTGTGGCCAAACGGACCACTCACCGCCTGCTGCGCAAGCAAAGATCCGTCGTAGGTGTTTGTAATACTAACCCCGTCACTCGTCGTGATCGACGACAGTCTCCCCTGCGGATCATACGCGTACGTCTTATTGACTGCATCTGACACTTGGGCAACGCGCCCCAGCTCATCATACGCATACGTGGTCGGCTTCGCCGGCTGCAACATCAACAGCAGCAGCCCATCAAAATCGTACCCATACGTCGTATCCTTCGGCGCAAACCCCAGATTCGGCGGCGCATATGTCGACATCCGGTTTGACGGATCCCACGAGAAATCATGCGCGGGTTTGCTTGGGGGCGTCACAGAAACCACGTTGCCGCTAGCATCATAGTTTATTGCAAGACTTCGCCCTCCGGGCAAATTCACCGCAAGCGGCCGCCCGTTTGCATCGCGTGACGTGTAGCTCACCCCTAATCCCGCCGGATCATTCGTACTCTCCACCCAACCTGTGACCGGATCATAGTTCGTCGCGTACGTCCGCGCTCCATGCGTCACCTGGCTGATCCGCCCCTGCGCATCGTATTGATATTGCACCGGGTAGAGCGCAACGGGATCTGTCCCAAGCACCGCGACTTGCGTCACGCGCTCAAGTCCATCCAGCGTTTGGCGCAGTTGCCGTCCCGTGGCCGACGTCGTTGTCCACGTTGCCGGTGGACCCGCCGCATATACGTTCGTGGTAACCGTATTCGGCAGGCCGCTTCCACTCAGCGTGCTCGTAATGAGTTGATCGGTGACGCTGAACGGGTCTCCCGGAATGGTCAACGTGGCCGTGCGCGACTCGCTTCGCGTCATCGAGTGCGTGGGATTTGGATACCCAACATCCATTTGTACCGTCTTGCCGTACGACGCACTCACGCCCCAGCGCGGATCCGCGTCTGTGGCCAAGACCGAAATCTTTGTCCCATCCGGGCTCACGCTTGATTTCGAACCATCACTCTTCTTATTGATAACGGTGGAAAGGCCGCCCTGGGATATCGTGCGGCGTTCCACAATGGCGTTGTCGCCGAAGTCGCCTCTTTGGTCCACACGATGCCGCGTGACGCGATCGGCGGCCGACGTAATATCCACGGTCCATCCGTTGTTATCCGAAGACGAAGCAAGACGGGTGCCCGGAGAGCCCGGTGTTGCATCCACATCCTTCGCCAAGCGCCCATAAGAATCGTACTCGAAATGGGGTGCACCTCCTCGCGCATCCACCAAGTCCGTCAAAAGCCCCGCATCGGTGTGCGCAAGAGATGTCGTCTCCCCGTTGGGATTGGTCACGCTTGCCAGATACCCATTCGCATCGAGGCTTAGCGTTGTCACCTGCCCCTGCGGCGCCGTGATGGTGATCTGTCCATTCGTTCGTGCCAGCGTGGTCACGTTGTTCGCGGTATCTGTGACTGACGTCACTTGGTGGGAGGTCGGATCGTACCCGAACGTATAAAGCGGCGTCCCCTTCAAAGCGGAA
>WQYX01000063.1 GCA_009781005.1 Polyangiaceae bacterium
CCGAATGCCGCTCACTTAAGCCTCAAACTTCAGGGCAAGCTACAAGATGGAGTAGATGCGTGCTCGCTGGTCCCCAATATGGAGCATGTCGATCGCGCTAAATGAGCGGCATTGGGGCTAGACCGCTTTCAAGTTGATGCGAGGTCGAGGCGGGGCATGCGATGCGACCGGACTCGAACTGTACGGAGTCCACGAAGTGGACGAAGTACAGTGAGAGCGACGGAGCCGAAGGCGAAGTGAATAGCCTTGTATGGCTTTGAGGACCGCAGCGCAGGCCCCAACGATGAGATCGCGTCAAATCGAAAGCGGTACGGAAGTGCGGGGGCAGGGCCTTCACTCGGCGGCTCCGTCGGCCGTCCGGTTCGAACGCCGTGAAGGGCCGTCCGCCGTGCGCGCTGGAAGCGTCGTCCTGCCGCTCGCGGATCTCGTCGTTGCGGACACCACACGATCGACGACACTGGCGAGCCGTGACGGACGCGTGCGCATCGGCACGGTCGAACATGTCTTCGCGGCGCTCTCCGGTCTCGGTGCTCACACCGGCGTGCTCGTCACCTTCGAAGGACCCGAAGCGCCTCTCGCGGATGGCGGCGCCGCGTGCTTTTGCGACGCGCTTGCAGCGGTCGCCCGCAAAGACGTGAGAGCGGATCCACCGCTGCTCGTCGTTCGCGACGGCGAGATTGTGGTCGGATCGAGCGCGTACCTCTTCGAGAAGGGAGGTTCGATTCGCGTCGAAGTCGACGTCGATTTCGGCGACGAGCGGCTCGCGCGTGGAGCTCGTTGGAATGGCGACGCGAAAGATTTCCGTGCACGCATCGCGACGGCGCGCACGTTCGGTTTCGAGCGCGAGATCGCTGATCTGCTCACGCGCGGACTTGCCTCCCATGTTTCGCCAGAGAGCGTCGTCTTGATAGGTGCACAACGCATATTTTCGGCGGGCGCACCTTTTTTTGCCGACGAACCGGCGCGCCATAAGCTCCTCGATCTCCTTGGCGACATGTTTCTCTATGGTGGGCCGCCGCGCGGCACCGTGCGCGCACATCGGCCCGGCCACGCCGCCACGCACGAAGCAATGCAGCGGGCTCTATGCGATGGCATCATCGCAACTTGAAAGCGGTCGAGTGGACGCTTGTGGTGCTGCTTGGTACGTCGGGCTGGTGCTTCGGCGCGCACGACACTCGGCTTGGGGTCCGTCTGCATGCGCTGCGGCCATTGGGATCGCGACGTTGCTCCCGCTTCCGACGGCACGCGCAGACGAAGCGCCTCGCGTCACGCGCCCCGTCTTCGATGTCGAGACGCCGCGGGTGCCCGCGCCCTTCATCGTGCCGGAGGTCTCGCACCCGGATCCCTTTGTTGGCGTCTCGTGGATCGTTGGTCTCGGCGCGCCGAGTGAGAGCGGGCGACCGTTATCGGCGGTCGGCTCGCTTCGCCTGAGCGCGGAGACAGACGTGGGGATCATGCGTCGGCTCTACGTTGGCGTCACGTATCCCATCGCAGCAGCGCTGCCTCCGGACGGATCGGGTGGCACGAAAATCGTCGCCGGCAATATCGAGGGGCACGTGCGCGTGACATTTCCGCAGCCAACGTGGCTTGCGGCAGGCGCGGCGCTCGGTGTGGTCGCGCCAACGGCAACCTTCGATCGAAGTGGGGCCGCGCAAGTTGCGGCCACGGCCGCCGCATCGTTCGAGCCAACCGACGCGATTTACTTTGCTCCTGGAGCAATTGCGTTGCGGCCATCGTTCGACGTGCGCATCGTGCGCGGACCGTTTCTCGTTCAAGCGCGCCAAGGACTCGACGTCACGCTCGACGTGGCAGGTTTGCGCGTCGCGCAGACGAACGGAAGACTGCTCGGTCACTTCGGCGTTCGCGCGCGCAAGGATCTCGAAGTTTCAATTGAAGCGCAGCAGCTTTACTTATTTGGATCGAACGTGCCGGACAAACATCGCAATGCGCTGACGATGGGGCCAAACATTCGATATTCAGCATTCGGAATGGATTTCGGAGCAGGCATCATCACCAATGTCTTTTCAGTCCTGTCTCCGGCGCTGACTCAAGTGGTCGGCTTGCGCCTCTCCGTTCTTTCCTATTTCTAAATGTACTCTCAACTAGAGTACAGCAGGCTAATTTGCTTGTGGTTGTTGTGACTCGGCGGGCTTGCGGCTGACGGCACTGCGCGCAATCTGGCGTTCGAGGGCTGCGCGGACAAAGCGCGCAAAGAGCGGGTGCGGGGCCGTTGGTTTGCTTTTGAACTCTGGATGAAACTGGCAACCAACGAAGTACGGATGCTCCTTGAGTTCCACCATCTCGACGAGCTTCTTGTCGGGCGACATGCCCGAGAGCAGGAGCCCCGCTTTTTCGAGCGGCGCACGGTAGTCGTTGGCAAACTCGTAGCGGTGACGATGGCGCTCGGCGATCTCCGTAGTGCCATAGGCATCCGCCGCGATGGAGCCGGGGAGGAGCGTGCAAGGGAAGCTGCCGAGACGCATCGTCGCGCCCTTCGTGCGCACGTTGCGCTGCTCGGGCATCAGATCGATGACGGCGTGCTCGGTGTCGCGATCGAACTCCGATGAGTTCGCATCCTTTAGCTTTGCGACATTGCGCGCAAACTCGACGACCGCGAGCTGCATGCCGAGGCAGATTCCGAAGAACGGAATCTTGTTCGTGCGCGCGTAGCCGATCGCCTGGATCTTGCCCTCGGTGCCGCGGTCGCCAAAACCGCCGGGCACGAGCACGGCATCGACCCCCGCAAGAAACTTGTCGGCGCCATCGCGCTCGACCTGTTCCGAATCGATGTATTCGAGTTCGACGCGCACGTCGTTGGCGATGCCGCCGTGGACGAGCGCCTCGTTCAGCGACTTGTACGCATCTTTGAGATGAACGTACTTGCCGACAACGCCGATCTTGACTGTGCCCCTCGACGGTTTGTTGAAGCGCTCGACGATGCGGTGCCACGCGGACATATCGGGGCTTCGGCTCCAGATGTTGAGGCGATCGGCGACGAGATCGTCGAGCCCTTCGGAGTGCAGATGCGCGGGCAGCTCGTAGATGCATGATACATCAATCGCGGTGATGACCGCTTCGACCGGCACGTTCGAGAACAGCGCAATCTTGTCCTTCGTCGACTTCGTGAGCGACTGCTTCGAGCGGCAGAGCAGGATGTCCGGCTGGATGCCGATCTCGCGCATCTCTTTGACGGCGTGCTGCGTGGGCTTGGTCTTGAGCTCGCCTGCCGTCTCGATGTACGGCACGAGCGTCACGTGCATGCTGATCGCGTTCTCCGATCCTGCTTCGATCTTGAGCTGGCGAATGGCTTCGAGGAACGGCAACGATTCGATGTCACCCACGGTGCCGCCGATCTCGATGATGGCGACGTCGCTGCCTTCGGTGGCGTCGAGCACGCGCGCTTTGATCTCGTCGGTGATGTGCGGGATGACCTGCACGGTGGCGCCCAAGTATTCGCCGCGGCGCTCCTTCGAGATGACGGCTTCGTAGATGCGGCCGGTCGTAAAATTGTTCGTGCGCGTCATGCACGCGCTCGTGAAGCGCTCGTAGTGACCGAGATCGAGATCCGTCTCTGCACCATCGTCGGTCACGAAAACTTCGCCGTGCTGATACGGGCTCATGGTTCCCGGATCCACGTTGACGTACGGATCGAGCTTCATGATCGTGACGCGGAGCCCGCGGGCTTCGAGCAGCGCTCCCACCGATGCACTTGCGAGCCCCTTGCCAATCGACGACACGACACCGCCGGTCACGAACACGTACTTGGTCGGCTTGCGGCTCATCGAACGCCTCCGGGTGATTTCGAAACAGGGAGCCGGGTCGACTCCTGTCCGAGCCGGAGCGGCCAGTTAGCATATCGTTTCGAATCTCCCAAGGCTCATGGGCGGCAGCGCTACTCAGTGCTTTGGTTCGCGGTGCTCGCATGTGGATTTGCCGGCGTACGGCTTGCACGAAGCGTGGATCCAATGTTGCGAAAGGTCTGTGCCCCGTCGCTCGTCGTGTTCACTGCGGCGATCGCCTCCGCGTGCGGTGGTGCCGCGCGCTCTGCTTCGCCACAACCGCCCGGGACGGCGACATTAACCTTTGCGGGGACCAGCGCGCGCGTCACGCGTCTTCTCGTCGCTGAGCAAGGAACGATCTCGATGGTGTCGCGCGGTGGTTGCGTGGCGACCGTGGGCTCGGGCACGGATGACACGGGGGCCGACGCTCGTATTCAATGCCCTCGCTCCGAGCGAATGGCCACGTGGTTCTCCGGTGTCGACGCTGTCACGCGGTCCGCTGCCATCGAGCGCGTGAACGACGACGATGACAACGACGACGTGCCGCTGCCAGCAGCAGAACTGATCACTTCTTCGGGCACGGTGTTGCGTTTGAGGGAGACGATCGACGTCGCGAAAATCGTTGCCGAAGTGCGTTCGCTGAGAGCCGAGCTCGCCGCGTCGGAGATGCCGGCCCCGGGACCGTCGTCGCCTGCGGGCTGGCAGATGCTGCGCGTGTCGGGATCGGCTCACGTGTTTCTCGGCGGGGCACCCACCACGGGCGTGCTCGACGCGCGCATATCCACGTCGGGTCAGTATCTTTGCGAGTTCGTGACGAACATGCAGGATGGTCCGCTCCGCGCCATCAAAAGTGGCTGGCTTGCGCCGACCGTGGCAACGAAGGCCATCGACGAAATCTTGTCGCCGTTTCAGGCCGCCCTTGCCGACGAACGTAAACACGCGACGTTCGCGGCTGCTTTCTCGAGCGGTAACGAGAACCGCGCCAATGAAGCATCCATGGCGGCAGTGTTCGCGAAATTTGCGCTCGTGCAGGACGTTCTTGGCGACGCATGTTTGCCGGAGCTCGAAGCCCCGCCGGATAGCGTGCTGTGAACTACTTCGTGCGTTCCGTGCGTTTTGCTTCTTCCCAATAGCGATCGAGCACTTCGAGCGGCAGTGTGGCGCCGCCCGGCTCGCCCCATCCGCCGTGTTCGGCCTTCACGCACGCTTCGACGTGCGCGAAGCGGCGCGTGAACTTGTCGATGGTGCGCCGGAGCGCACCTTCGGCGTCGACTTTGATGTGACGCGAGAGATTCACGAGCGCGAAGAGCACGTCGCCGAGCTCCTCTTCGATGGCGGCGTCGTTGCCGGATGCGACGGCCTTATCGAGCTCACCGAGTTCCTCTTCGACTTTCGCGCGCGAGCCGCGCGCATCTTTCCAGTCGAAGCCGACGCGCTCCACCTTCTCGCCAATGCGCTGCGCCCGCACGAGCGCCGGCAGACTGCGCGGAACCCCTGCGAGCAAGGCTCTCCCATTTTTCTCTTTTGCTTTGATCTTTTCCCAATTACGCAAAACGTGGTCAGCGTCTTTTGCGTCGACATTCCCAAAGACGTGAGGATGACGGAAAACAAGTTTTTCGACGATGTTCGACACGACGTCGTCGATGGCAAAGGTGCCCTCGCGGCGGCCGAGTTCGGCTTGGAAGACAACCTGCAAGAGCAGATCGCCGAGTTCTTCGCGGAGCGCGTCGCGGTCGCCTGAATCGATGGCGTCAATGACCTCGCACGCTTCCTCGAGCACGTACTTGCGCAGCGTCTCGAACGACTGCTCGCGATCCCAAGGGCAACCGTCCGAGCCGAGAAGCCGTCGCATCACCAAGACGAGCCGGCTCAAGGTTGCGCCGTCTTGCAGCGCGAGCGGCGGCACGGGTCGCGGCGCATTTTCATCGAAACGAGGGAGAGAATCGGACATTGCCGATCGGCCATATCACGGCTCGGCATTCCGGGGGCCCGAATGATAGAGTCGTCTATCGAATGGCGCATGTGACGCGTGTCGCGAAGGAGCCTGGAACCAGCTTTCGCAGGAAGATGATCTTCCTTGCCGTGCTCCTCGTCATCGGGCTTGGCTACGTGCTCCGCGGTGTTTTGATTCCGCTCTTTCTCGCGTTCCTGCTCGCCTATGCGCTCGATCCTTTCGTCGATCGTCTCGAAGCGCTTCGCGTGCCGCGCCCGGTTGGCGCCGTCCTCGTGGTGCTCGGTATTGCCGCACTCGTCGTCACGGTGGTGGTTTATTCCATTCCCATCTTCGTTGACGAAATGACCGACGCCGCGGGATCTTTGCCTAACCAGATACGGCACCTGCAAGCGAGAATCGAACCGTGGTTTCTCTTTACGCTGCATATCAAGCTCCCACATACGATGAACGATCTATCGAACGCCATTTCCGAGCGGGTGGGGACGGCGTCGTTCTTCGAGAGCGGACGAACCTTTCTTTTTGGGACCATTGGTTATGTGGGTGTTGCCCTGTCGGCGCTCATCGTTCCGGTCTTTGCGCTCTACCTGCTCATCGATTTCGATCGCATCGTTGCACGCGTCGAAGAGCTCATCCCGCGTCGCTATGCGCGTCCCATCGCCGACGTTGCCGCGCAAATCCACGGGACTCTGTCTGGCTATGTCCGCGGCCAGCTCACGGCGAACACGGTGCTCGCCGCGCTCTACGCCACCGGGCTTCGTATCGTTGATATCCGTCTCGCGGTGCCCATCGGTGTCATGACGGGCATGCTTGCTTTCGTGCCGTATGCTGGCTTCTCCATCGGGCTGCTCGTTGCGACGTCCATGGCTGTTTTGGATTGGCAAGGCCTCGGCACATTGTTGGGGGTCTGGGCCGTCATGGGCTCTGTTCAAGTCATTGACGCCATGGTGATCACGCCGCGCATCGTCGGGCGCTCGGTGGGGCTCGCGCCGCTCGAAGTCATCCTCACGATGATGGCGGCCGGTTCGCTCTTTGGCTTTCTCGGCGTGCTGCTCGCCGTGCCCATCGGCGCGGTGGCGAAGATCCTCGTGCAGCGCGGTGTGAGAACCTACCTCGCTTCCGACTATTACTTGCGGTCTGCACCCATCACGATCACGGCGAACGTGCCACCGGCGGCGCGTCTTACGCCCGTTGCTCCGCTGTCCATCCCCGCTGTTGCCGTGCGCGCGCCCACGAAAGGAAACATGTAATGAATGAGGTCATCGTCGAGAAGAAGGGTCGCACGACAGTCGTGACGCTGAATCGTCCAGAGGCGCGAAATGCCCTCACTCGTGCGGTGCTGTCGGGTATCACCGAGGCCTTCACGGGTGCTGCCGAGGACCGCGACGTGCGCGCCGTGGTGCTCACCGGCTCGGGAGGCTCGTTTTGCGCGGGCGCCGATTTACGTAAAACTTTCTCCGATGATCCCGACGTGATGAATCACCTCGGCGAATACCTTGATTCATTTCACGCGGTCATTCGCGCCATTGTCCGTTGTCCTAAACCCACGATTGCATCGGTGGATGGTCCTGCGGTTGGCTTTGGCGCGGACTTGGCATTCGCGTGCGATCTGCGCGTGGCGAGCACGCGCGCGTACCTCCAAGAAAAGTTCGTCAACATTGGGCTCATGCCGGATGGAGGCGGCACGTTCTGGCTGCCACGCTTGCTCGGCACGGCGCGCGCTCTCAAGGCTATTTTTCTAGCCGACGAACTTGCAGCAAAGGAGCTCGACGCGCTCGGTCTCGTTGTTTCCGTCGTTCCGCCCGAGGAGCTCGGTGCAGCCACGATGGCGCTCGCGCAACGCCTCGAAGCCGGACCACCGCTCGCGTATCAGCACGCCAAGCAATCGGTTTACGCGGGCCTGGGTGATTTCGAGGCCGCCCTGCGGCGCGAGCGCGAGGGGCAGATGGTGCTCCTCAAGTCGAAAGACGCACTTGAAGGCATCATGGCTTGGTCCGAAAAGCGCTCCCCCAACTTCAGAGGCGAATAGACTTGAAGCGTTCGGGTGACGTGCGTCCTTGTTGACCCTGCGCGCCGCATTCGCTACCCCGCCTTCCCATGACTCGCCACCGCATCCTGACCGTTCTCCTCTCCTCGGCATTTGCCCTTGCCTTCTTCCTCTTCTCTGGCGCTGCGAGCGCACAGACGAAGGTGGCGGTCGTCGATGTGCAACGCGCCGTTGCCAACACCGAAGATGGCCTGCGCGCACAGGCCACGTTGAAGAAGCTCTTTGACAACCGCCAGCAGGAACTGAACAAGAAGCAAGCCGACCTGCAACGGCAGCGCGAGGACCTCGACAAGCAGGCGAAGGTTCTCTCGAAGGACGCCCTTCAGAAACGAGCCGAGGAACTGCAAAAACAGATGATGGATCTTCAGTCCGTTTTCCTCGAATACAATAAGGAGCTCGAGAAGAAGCAGAAGGAGCTCACCGATCCGGTGTTCGAGAAGATCATGTCGATCATCAAGCGCATTGCAATGAACGAGAACATCGATGTCGTCGTGGACAAGGCAACCATCGCGTACGTGCGCAGTGATCTCGATCTGACCGAAAGATGCATCCAGATGTACAACAGCGGTGCAGGCGGTGGCGCGCCGCCGAAGAAGTGATCGGTATCCCGATCACGCCGTGTTCGTTTTTGGAGCTCGTTGATCGCTTCGGTGGAGTTGTGCACAACGGCCGGGCCGGCATCGTCCGGCGCATCTCTTCTCTGGAGCACGCTGGAGAAGGGGATCTTGCTCCGTTCTTTTCTGCTCGGTACGCCGATCACGCACGCTTAGCCAGCGAACACGGCGCGTTCTTGCTCGTGTCGGGCGATCTCGAGAGCCGCGTCGAGATCGACGAAGCAACCAAATGGTTGCATCCAAACGCTGCGTGGGCGCTCGCAGAGCTGCTCGATCTCGGGCAAGTGCCCGAGACACCGCCCGTCATCGGCGAGGGATGTCACATTGGGCAGGGCGCCGTCGTGCTCCCGCGCGTCCGCCTCGGCGCGCGCGTTCGCATCGGTCCGGGCGCTGTCATCGGTGCACCGGGCTTCGGCTTCGCTAGAGGCAACGGTGTCGTGCGCGACGTCCCGCAACTCGGTGGCGTCGTCATCGAAGATGACGTTCACATTGGAGCGCTTTCGACGATTGCGTCCGGCACGATCGGTCCCACAGTCCTTCGCCGCGGCGTGAAGCTCGACGCGCAAGTTCATGTTGGCCACAACTGCGAAATTGGCGAAGGGACGATCGTCGCCGCCCAGACGGGCATCGCCGGATCGGTTCGCGTCGGCCGCGGCGTCCTCATGGGAGGCCAAGTCGGCATTGCCGATCACGTTTGCATCGGTGATGGCGCACGCATCGCGGCCAAGAGCGGTGTCATTGCCGATGTCGCCGCCGGTGTGACCGTCGCGGGGTATCCGGCGGTGGAGCGATGGCGATGGCTACGCGGTCTTGCAGAGACCTACCGGCGCGCTGCGAGGCGAACGGGTGCTCGAGAGGCAGGCGTGCGTCTGAAGTTTTGAACAAGGGCATGGCATGAAGACAGAGAAACCCGTGGTCGACATCGAGCGAATCCTGCAAATCATCCCGCAGCGCTGGCCGTTCGTGCTCGTCGATCGGGTGACCGAGCTCGTGCCGAATGAAGTCATCCGAGGTCACAAATGCGTAAGCATCAGCGAACCTTGGTTCGTGGGGCGAGTGCCGAAGACGCCCGTCATGCCAGGCATGCTCATTCTCGAAGCGCTCGTGCAGATTGGTGGCGTCCTCGCGTATGCGACCGAGCCCTTCGACGAGTCCCGGAATCTCCTTTATTTACTCGGTATCGACCAAGCGAAGTTCCGCAGGCCCGTCGTCCCGGGGGATCGATTGGATCTCGAAGTGTCGATCCTTCATCACCGAACCAATATCTGGAAGCTCACGGGCGATGCGAGCGTCGACGGTTTGCTTTGCGCGCACGGCGAGTTTCTCGCGGGCGTCGTCGATCGTCGAGGTTGAGACGTGACGAATCGTTGCGGGTTCGAGACAGGGCGCGCCGTCCACCCAACCGCGGTTGTCGATGCGCGCGCGGAGATCGCGGACGACGTCACCATCGGTCCGTATTGTGTGATTGGTCCTTTCGTGCGCATCGGGCGCGGCACGAAACTTCTCTCACACGTCGTCGTATCGGGTAGGGCGACCATCGGCGAAGGCAACATTGTCCATCCGTTCGCCGTTCTCGGTGGTGAGCCGCAGATTCGCAAGCGAGCCGATCTCGGTCATCGTGCCTCTCTCGTCATCGGCGATCACAACGTGATTCGCGAGAGCGTGACCATGAATCTGTCGAGCGGCGAACGCGCTACGACCGTCGGCTCGCACAACCTTCTGATGGCGGGGAGCCATGTGGCGCACGATGTCGTGCTCGGCTCGCGTTGCGTCGTTGCCAACGGCGTCCAGCTCGCCGGTCACGTCGTTGTCGAAGACTGGGTGACCTTCGGCGGCCTGTCCGGTGTTGCGCAGCTCCTGCGCGTCGGAGAGAGCGCATTCGTTGCGGCGGGCGCGATGTGCGAGCGCAACGTGCCTCCGTTCGTGATCGTACAGGGCGATCGCGCGCGCGTGCGAGCGCTGAACGTCGTTGGTCTCGAGCGGCGCGGCGTTCCACCGGAGTCCATCGCGCGGCTCAAAAAAGCATTTTCGTGTGTATTTGCGCATCGCGACACACACTTCAACGCTGCTCTTCGCACGCTCGATCGCTCTGATGAATACGTCGACGCGCTTGCACGTGCTCTTTCGTGCGGTTGACGGGCGCATGCGCGCGACGTGCGGGTGTCGGTCATCGCGTTTGCACTCGCTGCGGTCCCCTTGCGTCGGCAACTCATTCTTCTTACGGTGCCGCGCATGATGGACAAGGCTTTCAGGGTACTACGCGCTCTCGGACTTCTGCTCTCGGTGCTTACAGGTGTTTTCGCGGCTCCTGCGTGTCAGAGGTACGACGTCCTCATCGAGAAGGATCAAGTCTGCCAGCAGAGGTGGTCTGATCTCGAGGCGGATCTTCAGCGTCGCGCGGATCTCATCCCGAACCTCGTCAACACCGTGAAGGCGGCAGCAAACTACGAGCAGTCCACACTTCAGAAGATCACCGAGGCGCGCGCGTCGGCCACGAGCATCAAACTCTCGGGCGACGACTTCAGCGATCCGGCGAAAATGAAGGCGTTCCAAGAGGCGCAGGACAAAATCAGTCCGTCGGCAATCTCACGGTTGCTCGTCGCAAATGAGAACTACCCGAAGCTCCAGGCAAGTGGCCAATACACCGATCTGATGAAGCAGCTCGAGGGAACGGAGAACCGCATCTTGCGTTCGCGGCAGGTCTACAACGAAGCGGTGAAGGACTTCAATTCAGAGCTCGGAAGGGTCCGCGGAGCAGTCGTGAACAAGGCAACGGGCCAGCCCTTCAAGCCTCGCGTGTACTTTGCAGCGTCGGCCGAGTCGCAGGCGGTTCCCAAGGTTTCGTTCTGAGAGGTTTCGTTCTGAGAGTCAGTATCTCGCGATGACGAGTGCGACCACGTAGATCACGAGCGCAAACAACCACAGGCCCGCGCGCACGCGCATATGCTCTTGCCACGCCCAATAGGGGGCAAGCGGCGCGACAACGAATGACGCGGGCCCGCGCCACCACGGACGCCGACGCAAGAGGCCGAACGCAATGGCCACATGCGCGGTGATGAGCAACGCGAAGGCGACGACGAGGGTGGCAACAACAACAACGTCTTTCACGGGCGGCGCAATTGCGTGCATAGCACACGCTGTCTCATGGCACGTCGAGACCGCCGTCGAGCGGCGGCACCTCTACCGACGCATCGAGCGCGGGCGGCGTGCTCGTTGGGATCGACGAAGCCTGCACTTGTGCGCCGCTTGGATCGATGATGGCGCCGGGACGTGTTTTGGAGATCGCGAGCGGCAAAGGCTCGTTCACCTCGATCCCGAAATGATCTCGCCATGTGCCGGACGCCATGAACAGCGTTCCGGCCGCGTTGCGCACGGTGGTCCACGGTGCGAACTTCGCGTTCGCAGGCGGCACGACCCATCGCCCATGTTTCCAGGCCCACCTCCGACCTTGCCACGACCACTCGCCATCGATCCATACGGCATCCGGGTGATTCGGGCGAGCAGGGATGAACTCCACGCGTGCTGGTGGCGGATCGTAGGGCACCTCACTGAGCGCCGTTGTCATCTGCATCGTGTACTCGGGAGTAGGCAGGCTCTTCGGGCCGCACGCGATCAACGCAGCCGCTTCAGCCGCTAAGACAGCGAGGACGAAACGGCGCATCGACATGTTGCGTGCATGATGCACACCGCCGTTTCGTCGGCGTGTGACCCATCGGCTTGCTCCCTGCACGGGGCGGACGAGACTCGTGGTTTTTAGAGGTGGGATATCTGCTGCGGCAAGGGTCTTGGTCGTGGTTTTCTTGTTTGTATTTTGCGGTTGCAAGACGGTGCCGAAAGGTCGCTTCGCGGTCAACGACGTGACCGTGCGCGGGGCAAACGCGATAAGCGAGAGTGACATCGAAGACAAGATTGCCACGACCGAGAGCGACAAATTCCTCGGTGTTTTCCCGGGTGTGGTTTACGAATATTCGGTCTTTGATCACTTTATTTTGCAGCGCGATCTTGCGCGCGTTGAATCTGCGTATCGCAGGAAAGGATATTACGACGCCCATGCACGCGCCGGGCGCGTTGTCACGCTGAACGACAACCACGTTCGCGTCGAGATTGTCGTCGACGAGGGACGTCCGGTTGTCGTGCGGCACGTGCGCATCGAAGGCTTGGACGGCGTCCCCAAAAAAGTCCAAGACGCCGCGCAGTCGGCCGCGAACGGCGGGCTGCCGAAAGGCTCGCCATTCGACGAAGATGCCTTCGACAAAACGGAAATCCTAGTGCAGCGCGCGCTCTCCGACCGCGGATATGCTTTCGCGACGTCGAAAGGAGCTGCCGCCGTGGATATCGTCGCGCATGCCGCGGACGTGGTGTTCACCGTCACGGCGGGGCCTCCGTGTGTCTTCGGCCCAGTGACCATCGAGGGTCTCGGAGCCATCCCCGAGCGACCTGTGCGCGCCGTGATCGATTTCAAAGAAGGAGCTCCATTTTCCCAAAATGCCATCGAGACTTCTCAGCAATCCGTGCAGGGGCTTGGCGTCTTCGCCACCGTCGCATTCGTGCCCGTGCTCCCGAAAGAAGTGCCGCCTGCAGGGCAGGGGTCGCCCCACGTTGTCCCCGTCTACGTAAAAGTCGAGGTTTCGCGCCTTCGCACGCTTCGCCTTGGCGGAGGCTTCGAGTTCGATGCGCTCAAAGCGGACGCGCACGGCGTCTTCGGCTGGGAAAATCGGAATTTCCTTGGTGGTACGCGCACGCTGTCCATCAACTTTCGGCCTGGCGTCGTGCTCTATCCGGTGCGTGTGAACAACATCGTGTTTCCCAATCGCCTGCTTCCCGAAGAGCGCACGAGTGTCGATTTCCGTCAGCCGAACTTCATCGAGCGGCGCACGACAGGATTTTTGCGCCCACAATTCGATATCTATCCAGTTCTTATCGATCCAAATCCGCCGAAAGACGCGCCCGTGCTCGGATATGCCGAGTTCAAGAACGGAGTCGGCGTCGACCGCACGTTTCAGCGTCTCTACGTGGCGCTCTCGCACAATATCCAGATAGATTACCCATTCTCGTATCTTGGCGGGAAGGATCCGACGCTCAGCACGATCTTGATCGGTTACCCCGAGCTTTTTCTCGCCCTTGATTTACGCAACGACAAGGTTCACACGCGGCGCGGGCTCTACGTTGCGAACACGCTGCAAGTTGCCGGCGGGCCATTTTTCGGCGATGCACGCGACGTCAAAATTCAGCCCGAGGTGCGTGGGTACGTGCCGCTGTCAAAGCGCTCCGTCTTTGCGGCGCGAGCCTCGGTCGGTTTTCTCGAACCGTCCAACTACGGCAACACGATTATCCATGGCGTGACCGACGTCGCGCACGACGTCGAGCAGACACGTGATTTTCAGCTTACGTTCTTCCGCGGATTTTTCTCGGGCGGCCCTTCCTCGAATCGCGGATATCCAATTCGCGGTGTCGGTCCGTTTGCGGTCGTACCGTTTCTCTCGCCCGCGGCTGCGCTCGCGCAGGTCAATAGCGGATGCACGACCAGCGAATGCAAATCCCCAACCGGCGGATTCACGCTTTGGGAGGCGTCCGCGGAGATTCGCCACGCACTGACGGGTCCCATCTCGGTCGCGGTCTTCTGCGATGCAAGTGATGTTTCGCCACGTCCAAACGACATTCGGCTCAATCATCCACACCTGTCGTGCGGCTTCGGGGCGCGCTACGACACGCCCGTGGGGCCCATCCGCGTAGATCTCGGCTACAGGCTCCCTGGTTTGCAGGTGATTGGAGGCCTGACACCTGACGAGAATCCACCTCCGACGTTTCTTGGCATTCCGATGGCAGTGCATCTCGGTGTCGGAGAAGCGTATTGAATGCCGCTTTCGCGCCGAAAAAGTCGCAGCTCGCCGTCACGGCGCTCTCGGCGGGGCTCGCGGTGTGGTTCCTCGCGACCGCGTTGCTCGGCGTCCTCGTCCACCTCAACGTGCCGGCTGCACGACGTATCGTTGCGCGCGAGACGAGCGCGGCGCTCGGCTCGCTGTTGTCCGGTGCTGTCACGGTCGAGCACGTCGGGCGGCTCGATCTGCGAGGGCTTTCGGGAGTGCGCGCACGCGTGCGCGATCCGGAGGGTGTCGAGGTGCTGTTCGTCGACGGATTGCGCGTCGACGTCTGCTCGCTATGCGTGGTTCGTTCGCTGTTCGGGAAAGGAGAAATTGTCTTCGAGGGGTCGCTCGCCGTCGATCATGCCGACGTGCTGCTCGACACGAGCTCGCTGTCACCGAACGAAGCTTCGTTCCGTCTCGTCACGGCATTGTCGCCTCGCAGCCCCGCGAAAGAGACGAGGGTTCCTGGCCCGAGCGTTCGCGTCGACGTGCCGCGCATCGAGCTTCGACACGCATGGGTACGCGGCAGACCGGCAGGACTGCTGAGCGTTGACGCCGATCTCCGTGAGCTCACCGGATCATTTCACTACGACGATGCGCAAATCTCGGCGAACGTCGACCGACTCGATGTGCAAAGTCGTGCGCTACCTCGAGGTGTGAACCCATCGGGGATCATCGCAGGTCATCTGCGCATGCCGCTACACGACGTCACGCACGTCGCAGCCGGTGTGTCGTTCGACGGGACGCTCTTTGGCGCGCCTGCAACGCTCCACGCCAACGTCGACGAGATGCACACCGACGCCGTTCTCGACGTGCGCGATGCATCAGGCGAATCCGTGCAGACTGCACTGCCTGAACTGAACTTGGGTGAGCCGGCCTCGCTGCACGCCGAGCTGCACGGGCAATGGCCACGTGCATCGATTCTGACGCACGTCGTCTCCGGAAAGACGACGATCGATGCCAACGTCGGGATGGACATGAGCGACATGGGTGTGGCGACGCGCTTTCAAGGTGATGTTCAGGCGCGCTCGGTGAACGCGCACGCGCTCGCCAAATCGCTGCCCGACAGCGAACTCGGCTTCGACATTCAGGCGAACGTCGTCGTTCCGAAGAACGGGCGTGCGTCGGGCTCGTTCACGGCCCAATCGTTGGCGGGGACGTTCGCGCGGGTGATCGCGCCGCGGATGGATCTTCGCGCGAACTTCGACGGGAATGAGATCCGAGCGGAGCTCGAGGCGTCCGTGCCCGATCTCGCACGCCTTGGCAATGTCGCCAATCTCCGTGGCAGCGCCGAGCTGCATGCGCGCGGAAAGATGCATATTGCAACAACATCGATCGAGGGGGATGCCGAGGTGTCGGGCAAGGGCGTGACGTACGGCGAGAGTGCGGTCGACCAGGTTCATGCGCTCATCACGGCGCGCGGCACGCTCGCGCAGCCTGCAGTCGAGGTCTGCGTGCACACGGAGGGCGCGCGATCACCCAACGTGCGCACGGGATCGATGGACGCACGCGGGACGATCGAGAAGCGCGCTGCGTCGATCCTCGTGCATGATCCCCATGTCGACCTCGCGCGAAAAGGCGTATCGGCGTCGATCCTCGCCGATCGCATCGAGATCAGCGCCGACCGTTTGGCGATCGAGCACGCGATCGCGACCGGAGTTGGCTCACCCATTTACGTCGACATGGCTCGTAGCCCTCGCGACGTGACAGCGAAGGTTGTCGCAAAGGAGATCGATCTCGGTCGCGCCGCAGTCCTGGTCGGTCACGAAAACGACGTACGTGCAGGCACCCTGACGATGGATTCGAACATGCTCTTTCGTCGCGCCGAGTCACGCGGTGAGCTTCACGCGAAACTTCGAGGTTTGTCGGCGTTTCGCGTTCGTGGCGCGCATATGGATCTCGATGCTGCCGTTGCCGATCGCACAATCACGCTCGACATCGATGGTGAGATCGACTCCGTCGGACGCATGGCGTTTCATGCCACGCGCATGTCGGTGTCGGGTGATCCCGCGAAGCTCTCCTCATGGCGTGGCTTGTCGGGACGCATTCGATTCGAGAGCGCGATCTACATTCCGAAAGCGATCGCGCTTCTTCCGCCGGAGACGTTGCCGATCGGTCACGCGAGTGGATGGATCTTCGCACGCGGAACGCTCGCTCGTGACAGTGCAACGGCGCCACCCGATGGACGCATGAGCGTGTACACGAAAGGTCTCTCGCTCTCCGGCGCGGCGCCGCCCGAAACGACGATCGGTGAAACGGCGGTGAAGCGAACGGTGGGTCCGAGCGTGAGCGACATCGACGTGGCGCTCAACGTCCGCGCTGACGGCCTCTCGGGTGATGGCCAGCTTGCAGTGCGCCTGATCGATCCGCGGGGAATGCTCGCCGCACTCGATTTCAAGGCGATCGTACCGTACTCGGACCTACTGCGCGATCCGTCGGCGGCACTCGACAAGCTCGAAAAGGTCTCCGTCAGCGGAGCGCTCGTCATACCGGAACGCGACGTCGACCAGTTGCCATCGGTCTTCGGTGCGAAGGCGATTGCCGGTGCGGTCGGAGCAGATCTTCGCGTCTGGGGTACGCTGCTCGAGCCGCACATCCAGCTCGCTGCGCACGCTCGTGGCGCCCGCTCGAAACATGCGCCTGCATCGACGGCGACCGACACCGAGATCTCGTTCGCGTACGATGGGACGAGAGCGAACGTGGACGTCGACGTGCAGGGTCACGGGCATCACCTCGCGCGCGCAACGTCGAGCGTCGACATCCAGGCGCGCGATCTTCTTGCCGAGGGATTCGCGCTCACGAAGGCTTCCGGTGCCGTGGTTGCGCGAAGGGCATCCGCGGAGCTCGCGTGGAACGCAAACGCCAAAATAACGTTCGATGGTTTCCCTCTCGAGCTCGTTGGTGAGCTCGCCGATCGGCGCGTACACGGCAACGTAACCGGCAACATTCTCCTCACGGGACTTCACGACGATGCGCGTCTTCAGGCGCGCCTTGCACTCGATTCCCTACGCATCGGACGCGCGGACTACCCCACTGCAAGGATCGCACTCGATGCGAGCGGCGACACCGTTACGCTTGCTCTGCGCGTCGAGCAGACCGACGGTTTTGCGGACATCCGCGCGCGTTCAGGTCTCACGTGGGGCCGTGAGCTCGCTCCGAGGATGAATGAGGCACATCCGCTCGAGGCACGGCTCGTTGCGCGAGCATTCCGTGCGGCCGCAGTCTTGCCGTTCGTTTCCGATCTCCTCAATGATCTCGACGGACGCATCGACGGAGACGCCGCCATCGCGATCGATCCAGCAACGAAGTCGTCGACCATGAATGGCCGCGTCGTGCTCCATGACGCATCAATGCAGGTTGCATCGATCGGTGAAGTATTCGAAAACGCGCGCGCCACGGCCACGTTTTCCCCCGATGGCGCCATCCACGTGGACGGCGTGGAAGCGGACAGCGGCGACGGGCACGTCATCGCTGATGCGGTCATTCATCTGCGGGGTCTATCCTTGCAAGATGCAACTATGAACGTGAAGATCCCACAGAAGCGCCCCATCGACTTTGCATTTCAGGGGCAGTCCATTGGTGGCATTTGGGGCAACGCAAAGGTCTTGGTGCGCCCGACCGACGGCGAACAGAAAACGTCCGTTGCGGTCGACGTGCCGAACTTCCATGTGAAGCTCTCGCAGTCATTGAAGACCGGCGTAGAGGAGTTTCAGAAGAACGAGAAAATCAAAGTTGGCATGTTCTTGTCACCGAATGAGTTTCTCCGGCTTCGTCTCGATAACAAGGATTTACAGGAGCAAAGAAAGCAAGAGGCGGCAATTGACGTCGACGTGACGCTCGGCGAGGTCGTCGTAGACCGCGGAACCGAGGTGCATGTCGTGCTCACCGGTCGGCCGCGCGTCGCATTAAGCGACAAGACGCGCATGAGCGGAGAGGTTCACGTCAAATCCGGCAAGATCGATCTCCAGGGCAAGGTCTTCGTCGTCGAGCGCGGCACCATCACGTTTCAGCCTGAAGACGCATCGAATCCCACGGTTGTCGCGTCGGCGGTCTGGACCGCAAACGACGGCACGAAGGTGTTCGCCGATTTCGACGGGCCCCTGAAAAGCGGACGGCTCAACGTGCGTTCGGAGCCAGCTCGACCCAGAAACGAGGTGCTCGCGCTCGTTCTCTTTGGCAGCGCGGACGGCCCTGCAGCAGGTCCTCCTCCTGCGTCTGGGCGCAGCCAGAACTCGTCGGCTGCCGCGGCCGCAACTGTTGGAGGCGCCATTGCAACGCAGGGTCTGTCGGCGGCGCTCGATGATCTCACCGGCATTCATGCGACCGCCCGCATCGAAACAACCGCGGAGAACAATCCGCGACCAGAGCTGGATCTACAGCTCTCTCGCGCACTCACGTTGCGGTTTGCACACGTCCTCGGCACGCCACCCATCACCGATCCGGACACCAATCTTGCGATCATCGATTGGCGTTTCCACACGAACTGGTCACTCGAGACAACCTTCGGGGATCACGGAAAGGCCGTGGCGGACGCGGTCTGGCAAAGGCGCTACTGAGACGTGTGGCGTCTTGCACGCGAGCCACAGCACGGTGCCTTGCTTCTGCTGATTGGTGCGATCGCGTTCACGCGCGGCGACGCAGGCATGCACTTCGCACCTCGCTCTCGGACGATGTCTACGTCCGTGCCGACAGATCCGCTTTACCAACAGACGTCGACGGCTGCCCTCTTGAAGGAAGCGCTCGACGGAACAAAGGAACTCGTCCGCATCGAGATTGAGCTCGCACGGGCCGATGTGAAAGACGAGATCCGCCGTTCGAAGCGTGCCGCCATCGGCTTCGCAGTCGCTTTCGTCGCGGTGTTCCTTGTCGTCTGTATGCTCTCGGTAGCACTCGTCCTTGCGCTCGGTGGCACTGCGCGTGTTGCACTCTTGGTGGCCGCGGGCTCTCTCCTTGCAGGTGCAGCAGCGGCATTCGCTGGTTACACGCTCTTGCCGAAACAGCCGCTCGGACGCACGCGCCAGCGTCTTCAGCTCGACGCCAACCAATTCAAGGAGCACCTCGCGTGAGTGAGCTGTTGCCGACCTTCGACGAACGGGCGAGTCTCGAGGATCGCGCCCTCAAGGCGCGCGCGCAGCTCGTACGCACGCTCGACGCGCTCGATGTGCGCCGCCAACAGATCGCGCACACTGGTCGCGCCCTTCAGCGTCTCGTCATTCCCGTCGCGGCGGTGCTCGTTGGTGTAGTCGTCGTCGGCGCGAGCTCGACGATCGCCATCCGTGTGGCGACGACGCGAAAAGCTGCACGCGCACTGCCGAGGCGTATCGGGACCGCGCTCGAGCCGGTGCGCAGAGCATTGTTCGGCAACATCAAACCATCCATTCCGTGGGAGGTGCTTCGCAAGGTGACCGTGGTTGCCGCTGGAGTCGTTGCGACGGAAATCGCGAAACGCACGATGAAGAAATCATTCGATGGCAAGCCCGTCTTGCCCGTCTTGCGCCGGTCGCCATCCGCCACGAGCACGAACGCACCACGGTTCTTCAGAGCGCCGCCGAAGAGCGAAAACACAACTGACGGCAACCGTCGTGTTGTCGTCGTCGAGTCGGACGCCCCACGCTGGGCCGCTGCGACTCGTAAACGTCACCCACGAACGACGAGAGGAGTCATGCGATGAGCTCAGATGAAGGTCTCGTCGACGAAGCAGCGCGAGAGACATTTCCTGCGAGCGATGCTCCGTCATGGACGCCCACGCACGCTGGGCTTCCGAAACATGCACGCCGCCGTGGCGAGAGCCCCGTCGACGTGCAGCGTCGGCTGCGCGCCGACATCGAATCTATCGCTCATGCAGCCGAACGAGTACGCGACAGCCGTTCCGTTGACGGACGCGCCGCACGCGGGTTGGCTGCGGATTTCATTGCGAATGCGTTTCTTGATGCTGGTCGTGCTGCCACGCGCATTCCGCTTCCTGTCGACAGCACGGTGGAGACCGTCGAGGCGGTCATGCACGGAGCATCGACGAATGTCGATCAAGGGCAGGTCGTCATCGGTGCCCGCTACGACGCGATGATCCCCTCGAGCACGAGCCCCGCGACAACGGACGTACGAGATATGGGGGCACTCGTGACGTTGCTCGCGCTCGCACGTCATCTCGAGAGCACTTCGTTCATGCGCACGGTACGCCTCGTCGCATTCGCGGACGCGGCGTCGGACGCGGTGCTGTTCGGTCGTGCGGACGCTCTGCACGCAAGTCGCGTTTACGCAAAGCGACTTCGCGAACACGACGTTCTTCTTCGCGGGATGCTGAGTCTCGACGGCTTGTCGTTCTCGAATCCCGACGGTCCACTCGTCACAATCTACGGCAATGGATCCTCACGCAGTCTCGTTGAGCAGACGCGCCGAGGGTTCAAGCGTGGCTCGTCATTGCCTCTTCGGGCGTTCGTCTTGCCTGGCCTGTTTCCGCTCGTCTCAACGGTGGATCAGCGCTCGTTCTGGCGTGAAGGGATTGCCGCCGTGCGCCTCTCGGACGCCTGGGCGCTCTCGTACGCGAGCCGGTTGTCGCGCATCGGCGAACCACGCGCTCCACTTGCGACGGCGTTCGACTTCGACGCCATGACGATGTTCGTGCTCGGTCTCGCACAAGCTGTCACGACGGTCGCAGGTGGCGAACCACCCCATTAAATGAAATGACCGCTTTCAAGTTGAAGCGAGCAAATCGAAAGCGGTCAAGGGATGCTTTTGCAGCAGCGAAATCCAAGATGATAATTGACGTGCCACGCGTCGTCGATTTTCTCAACGTGCCAGCGCGGGTCGAAGTTGCAGTGATCAGGATAGGCTCCCACCTTGTTGGGTGTGCTTTCTGGAATGGGCTCGTTCGGCTCGCGCGCAAGTTCGTTATAAAACCATGCGCTGCCTTTGAGTTGTGAGTAAATGACGTCATCTTCGCGGCGCATCATGACTTCGGCCACGTTGCCGTGCTGGTCGTAGACACCGAAACGTGATCGGCATTGCGGGTACGAACCGGACGGCTCGGTCTCGGTCGAGCACGTCTCCCATGCAGACTTGGCGCTGCGAGCGTCGCACGGGCGGCTGTGACCGCGATTCGTGTTACAAATTTCGAGATCGAGCTTGTCGCCGTAGGCGTAGCGGCGATCGCTTCCGCCCTCCGGATCGGCGCGGCAGGCGATATTCCACTCTGTCTGCGAACAGAGGCGTTTGCCTTGGAGCTCGCATACCTTCTTTGCATTCGTAGGTGGCGTCCAAACCATGGGCAATTCGCACGCCTGATTCGGAAATTCGAAGATATCAATGCAGAACCAGGGTTCTTTGCCTTTGATCCACACAGGCACCATGTTTTCGGCGCCGCATTTCGCGCGCTGTTCGGATGTCTGAAGGACTGTGTTCTTTAGCCCTGCGAGGCATTGCTCTTTGCTTATCGTGTGAAGCGCAATGGCTTTGTTCCCCTGATTCATGCGCGAAGGTCCGTTGGGTCCGAAAACGCGCTGCAAGAACTGATCTGGCATGACCGTCTTCTTTTCTTTTTCGGACGCCGGCTTTATCTCAAAGAGGGCGAGGAGTTCCTCTTTGGTGTCGCGATGGTTTGCCATTGGGTCGCTGAGCGCCGTGGCCGCGTCTTCGTTGCTTGCCTCCAAATCCATAGCTTCCGGATGTGTGGGTTGCGAATTGCTTGCATCCTGCACATCCAGCCGCGCGTTATTGACGGCAGGCGGGTTCATCGGAGTGCCGTCGAGGGCTTCTTTGCCCCGCGGCGTTGCAGGATGACACGAAGCACTGGATATGGATGCGGCGAAGGCCGCGGTGCACACGGTGAGCGACGCACGGCGGCCGAGTGCTTCGATCATGGAATGGATCCTACAACGCATCGCTAGAGTCGCCTGTTCCTAGCAAGTTGGGTTGTCGTTGTCGCGCGGCCATTGCACGGCGGCCGCGTCTGACATAACTTCGGTGACCCATGGCGGAGGATTTTTATTCGATATTGGGCGTGCCGCGTGGGGCCGACGCTGCCACCATCAAAAAGGCGTATCGAAAGCTCGCGCGCGATCTGCATCCGGACAAAAACCCGGGCAACAAATCCGCAGAGACGCGCTTCAAGGCCGTCAACCGTGCGTACGAGGCGCTGGGTGACGAGAAAAAGCGCAAACTCTATGATGAATTCGGCGAAGATTCGCTGCACGAGGGTTTCGACGCAGAGAAAGCGCGTGCGTACAAGCAATGGCAGGAGCGTGCTGGCAGCGGCGGCGGCTTTGGCGGTGGCGGGCGCGTAAACCTCGAAGATCTCTTTGGCGGGCAGGTGTCTGGTGGCAACGTCTACGGTGGCGATCCCTTCGCCGATCTGTTCGGGCGTACCCGTCAGCGCGGGCCCATGAAAGGGCAGGACTTCGAGCAAGCGATTACGGTCAATTTCGAATCAGCAGTGCGCGGCACTCAACTCCAAATGAAAAGAACCGGGCATGCCGAGCCTGTGACCGTGCGCATCCCGCCCGGCGCCGACGAGGGCAGTCGCGTGCGCATTCCGGGGCAGGGCGGTCCATCACCGAATGGCGGGCCAAACGGCGACCTCATTCTTGTTCTTCATGTTGAGCCGCACCCTTTGTTCGAGCGAAAAGGCGATGATCTTTATCTCGATGTTCCCATTACGGTGAGCGAAGCGGTTAAGGGCGCGAAGGTGAAGGTACCGACGTTCAACGGCCCTGTTGCCGTGACCGTACCGCCGGGAACGCAGAGCGGGACGAAGCTTCGTTTGCGTGGAAAAGGCGTCGCGCGCAAGGGCCGCGAGACGGGTGCTCTCTACGTGCGCTTCATGGTGCAGGTGCCGCCGGGCGACTCGCCCGAACTGTTACGAGTCGTGAGTGAGCTCGAACGTTTCGAAACCTCCGACGTTCGCGGCAAACTCAATATCTGAGAGCGTGTTTACCAGTCGTTGCGAGCGAATCGAGGCTAGGGCGGAGCGCGAGGAGCCCACGAAAGCGTACTTATCGTACGTGCGCAGGCACCGCAGCGCCCAACCGACGAATCGATTCGCTCGCAACGACTGGTAAACACGCTCTAAAGATCACTTCCTCTTTTTGCCTTTATGGCTTGTCTTGACCTTCTTTGTTTTTGCCGGCTTCGCCTTTGGCTTGAGGAACATCTTCTTGCCGTGCAACTTTTTAGTTGCTCTCCGCGATCCTCGCTCGGATTGCCCACGTCGCGTCCGCCGCTCCTCGTGTTCGTTCGCTTCGCTCTTCGTGCGTCGTCCATAGACCGTGCGCCGCAAGATTGCCGCATCCGTCACCGTAATGGGCAATCGATCGCCGAGGGTTAGGATGTCTCCTGAGCGACGCGCGTGCGCTGACAGACCGTCGTCATCGATCACGAAGTCTGGTCCGATATCTTCGGTGCGTACGAGCACGTCGACGAACGGCTCGTCGAGCGTGACGAACATGCCCGAACCCACAAATGCCGAGATCGTGCCCTCGAACGAATCGCCGATGCGATCCATCATGTAAAAGCAGCGATAGACGTCGAGGACTTCGCGTTCGACCTCCATCGCGCGTCGCTCCGCCATGGAGGACTGCGTGGCGGCTTCCGTTCGCTGATCCATCTGACCGACCTGTCGGAGCGCCTTTTTGCGCGCGCGCTCATCGTGCGTGAGCGCCGCGTGCACGATGCGGTGCACGACGAGGTCCGGGTAGCGGCGGATGGGCGAGGTGAAGTGCAAGTACGCGGTCGATGCGAGACCGAAGTGTCCGAGGTTCGATACGTCGTACGCCGCCTGCTTCATGGAACGAAGAAGGAGGTTGTTGAGAACGTTCGACAGCGAATGTTGCGAGAACGTCTTGAGCAGCGCCGACAGTTCCTTCGGTGTTTGTGTTGCTTCGGCGTCGAACTCGACGCCAAGCCGCTCGCACATGGCACTCAATCGATCGAGTTTGTTCGAATCCGGCGGCAGATGCACGCGATAGACGCCGGGCAAGTCGTGTTTGAGCAGCCACCCCGCAACGATCTCGTTGGCGAAAATCATCAGCTCCTCGATGAGCTGATATGCCTTCTTCACCCCCGCGTCTTCTGCACGCCTCGTGATCGCGACAGGCTTGCCGTTCGCATCGAGTTTCACGACGGCCTCGGGCAGATCGAAGTCGAGCGCGCCTCGTTTCATGCGGCGCGTGCGAAGGTGACGTGAGCACTCGTACGCAACACGCAGACCTCGAACCAACTCTTCGGCTTTCGGTTGCTGTGGCGGCGCGTCCGTAAAGCCGAGAGCTCGCGCGACGCCGCCGTACGTTAGCTTCGCCGCGCTCTTCATGAAGCCGCGCACGACGCGCGATTTTTTCACGTGTCCTTTTGCGTCGAGCTCGGCGTGCACGCACAAACAAAGCCGTACGACGTCGGGCAGGAGCGAGCAGAGGTTCGACGATAGTGCGCGCGGCAGCATCGGGATCGCGCGATCCGGCAAGTAGATGCTGCATCCGCGTGCGCGCGACTCTTCGTCGATCTTCGTGCCGGGGCGCACGTACGCACTCACGTCCGCGATGGCGACCCAAACCTCGTAACCGCCCGAGGCCGATCGCTCGACCCAGACTGCGTCGTCGTGATCGCGCGCATCTTCGGGATCGATCGTTGGCAGCGGGATGTGCGTGAGGTCCTCACGCCCCTCGAGCATGGATGGCGGGACGTCGAGTCCGTAGGCTTCGGCCTCGTCGATCGCGAGTTCGGAGTGCACTTCGTCAATCGACGCGAGCAGAAGGATCTTCCTGACTTCCACAGAGAGCTCGCCAGGGGCGCCGAGCACCGCGAGGAGCTTGCCTTCGGGGTGGGCGTCGGGGCTGGCAGGAAAGCGTGTAATCTGCACGACAACGACTTGACCGTCGACGCCGCTATTGCCTTCGCCGTCCTGTCGATCCATCTCGCGCGTGAGCGTGACGGGACCACGAACGCGCGGATCATCGGGTAACACCCAGGCGCTCTTGCCGCGCCGCCGGAGGATGCCGGAGATGCGGTTCGTCCCGCGCTCCATCACCTCGATGATTTGTCCTTCGGCGCCGCGGCTGCCGCGTGCGACGATCTCGACGACGACGCGATCGCCGTGCATTGCACCCGAGAGAGATGCGGTTGGGATGAACACGTCGTCGCCCGTCGCTGTCGGGCTCGCTACGAAGCCAAAGCCACGTGGATTCACACTGAGGACGCCTTCGCGCCTGTCGCGGTCCTTGCTTCGGGCCACGTTGCGCGTGGGCGTGCGGCTTCTCATCCTCCCCCTGCTACACGATATCCTCCGCTCCGTCGCGAGAATATTGTATTCCAGTCTCGATATCCATCTGGGCCCGTCGCCCCTACGTGAACCATGCGCAAGAGTCTGCCGTTTTGGTTGGTGATTGCTTTTTCGATCCTGGCGCTCGTTGCAAGCGCAATTCTCTTCGTCGATTACGTCAAACCGCACGCCGTGTTCTGCGGCGAGGAGGGCGGCTGCGGCGCGATGAAGCGCACCATCTTTGCCTTCCCGCTAGGCATTCCCACTCCCGTGTTCGGCATTTCGGGGATCTTCGCCATCGCGCTCCTTCAGCTCGTGCCCGGGCGACGTGCGCGCATCGCGCAAGCCGTACTCGCGATGGTGGGCGCCCTTCTGGCTCTCGGCTTTATCGTCGTGCAAGCCATGATGAAGACGGTTTGCCCATACTGCATCGTCGTGGATACCTCGGCGCTCGTCATCGGTGCGCTGTCGATCCTGCGTCTCGTTCGCGGTTCCGATCCTCCAAGGAGCAAGGTGCTTGCATTGTGCATATCGGCCGTGCTTCTTGCCGGCATCGCAGTTCCGATCGGAATTGGCCAAATCAAAAAGCCTCTAACCGCCGCTGTCCCAAGCGTTATCGCGCAAGAGATCCATAAGGCCCCTCGTGGCAAGTTGCTCGTGATCGACTTTGCCGACTTCGAGTGTCCGTTCTGTCGAATCACGCACACAGAGCTCACGCCGCTGCTCGAAGAGCGCAAAGAAAAAATTTTCCTCGTTCGCAAGCACGTGCCGCTTCGCATGCACCCACACGCGCGGGACGCTGCGCGCGCGGCCATTTGCGGAGAGATCATGGATAAGCGCGACGCGATGGCAGACGCGCTCTTCACCGCGAACGATCTCTCTCCCAATGGTTGCAGGGCAATTGCGAAAAGCCTTGGTCTCGATGTAGAGAAATTCGACGCGTGCGTGAAATCCGCCGCGACCGACGCGCGTATCGACGCAGACACTTCCACCTTCCGTGCCGCCGGAGGCCATGGCCTTCCGACGTTTTGGTTCGGCACAACGAAGGTCGAAGGCGCGCAGGATCGCGAAAAGTTGCGTGCCGCGCTCGACGCCGCCCTTGAGCAACCCTGAAACCATGCCGCACGCTTCTCAGAGCGTGTAGGCAGCCGTCGCGAGCGAATCGAGGCTAGCCCGAATGCCGCTCACTTAAGCCTCAAACTTCAGGGCAAGCTACAAGATGGAGTAGATGCGTGCTCGCTGGTCCCCAATATGGAGCATGTCGATCGCGCTAAATGAGCGGCATTGAGGCTAGCCC
>WQYX01000064.1 GCA_009781005.1 Polyangiaceae bacterium
ACCCTTGGCCGGAGAGACGCTTTGCGACCCGTTGACCCGAGGTGGGAGCCCGGTGCGGGAAATCCGCTCGCCGGGTTCTGTCCGGGGGGCGGCCCGAAAGGGCCGTCCCTACCGGGACCACCTACTGAGGTGGGTCGCGAGCTGTCTCTGACGCGCGAGCGCATCCGCCAGATCGAGCGCGGGGCTCTCGACAAGCTGCGCGCGCGGTCCGAGCGCGTGCAACTTCGAAGTTACCTCGAATCCTACGGAGTGCATGATGCACCCGTGCAGTTCGTTCACGTCGCCGTCGCCGTCAACGAGATGACGCACACGATGGCTTCCTCAAGGCGTTGCTCGCGCCCGGCGCTTCGGTATCTTTGGTGCGACGCGCGCAGGAAGGGCCGCTGCGGCCCTGACGAGCACGAGGCCAAGAAGCCGTGGCGGATGGGGCACCTTAAAAGCTGCGCGCGCGGTCCGAGCGCGTGCAACTTCGAAGTTACCTCGAGTCGTAACCGCGTTATCAAACGCGTTTACGTGTGACACGTTTGCAGCTTGTGTGTCGTTCGCGCTTGAGTCATCTTGAGCGTCTGTGCCGGGCGCGCGGCGTGGAGGGGATGGCGCGATGAGCAGCCTCGGGTGGAGCCGCCTCCAATTCGGTTTCACGATTACCTATCATTATCTGTTTCCGCAGCTCACGATGGGGCTCGCGCTCTTGATGGTCGTCTTCAAAGCGATCGCGCTGCGGAAAAAGAGCCCTGTCTTCGATGATCTCGCGCGTTTTTGGGGGCGCGTGTTCGCCATCAACTTTGGTGTTGGCGTTGTCACGGGGATCCCGATGGAGTTCCAGTTCGGCACGAACTGGGCGCGCTTCTCGAATTACTCGGGTGGCGTCATCGGTCTCACCCTCGCCATGGAAGGCATCTTCGCTTTCTTTGCGGAGTCTGCTTTTCTCGGTCTCTTTCTCTTTGGTGAGAAGCGCATGGGACCGCGCGCGCATTTCTTTTCGGCCGTGATGGTGTTTCTCGGCTCATGGCTCTCGGGCTACTTCATCGTCACGACGAATGCGTTCATGCAGTACCCGCAAGGGCATGCCGTCGATCCTGGCGGGAGGCTCGTGCTCGTGCGTGTTGCGGACTACTTACTCAGTCCCTGGGCGCTCTGGCAGTACGCCCATACGATGAGCGCCGCGGTCGTCACCGGCGCGTTCGCGGTCATGGCCGTGGCCGCGTATTGGGCCTTGATGCATCGGCACGCTGCGCATGCGCGTGCTGCGCTGCGTGTCAGTGTTGCTCTGGCCGTCCTTTCGTGCATGGTGCAACTATTCCCAACGGGCGATCAACAGGGAAAGCTCGTTGCCCGTCACCAACCCGCGGCCCTCGCGGCGATGGAGGGAAAGTTCGATTCGAGCACGCACGCCGAGCTCGCCATCCTTGGTCAGCCCAATGTGGACGAACGCCGGCTCGAAAATCCCATTATCGTTCCGTCTATCCTTAGTTTTCTCGCGTACGGATGGTTCGGCGCCGAGGTCAAAGGCCTCGACGCATTCCCGCGCGACGAATGGCCAGATAATATCGAATTACTTTATTTTGCTTATCACGTCATGGCAGGTCTCGGAACGCTGCTCTTCGCGATTGCGGCGCTCTCCGCCGTCTTGTTGCGGAAGGATCGCCTGCTTCGCACGCGCCCCGTGCTCTGGGTGCTCATGCTCGCATTCCCATTTCCGTATATCGCAAATATCGCAGGTTGGATGACCGCGGAACTCGGGCGTCAGCCCTGGCTCGTCTACGGTCTCTTTCGCACCGTGCACGGTGAGTCACCGCGCGTCAGCGCTGGCAGTGTTGCGTTCACGACGCTCGGATATCTCGGGCTCTACGCGGCCGTGAGCATCGCGTTCCTTTTCCTCGTCGGGCGCGCCATCGCGCAAGGCCCCGCAGCCGAGGCGAGGTAGCCATGCAATCCCTTTGGTACTTCCTCCTCGCGATGATGCTCGTCGCCTATGCGGTGCTCGACGGCTTCGACTTCGGCGCCGGCATCTTGCACCTCTTCGTCGCCAAGACGGATGAAGAGCGGCGTCACGTGCTCGCCGCGATCGGTCCGGTGTGGAACGGCAACGAAGTCTGGCTCATCGCGTCCGGCGGTGTGCTCGTGTTCGCTTTCCCTGGCGCGTACGCGGCGGCCTTCAGTGGCATGTACCTTCCACTCATGATCGTTCTCTGGCTGCTGGTGCTCCGCGGCCTGTCCATCGAGTTTCGGTCGAAGGTCGAGCATCCGCTCTGGCACGCAGCGCTCGATGCGGTCTTCGCATTCTCATCGGCCGTTCTCGCGGTCGTTCTTGGCGTTGCGCTCGGCAACTTACTCCGCGGTGTTCCCATCGACGAGACCGGATATTTCCAGGTCGATCTCTTCACGAACCTAAACCCCATGAACCCCTCGCTCGGCGCGATCGATCTTTTTACGGCACTCGTCGGTCTCTTCGCGTTCGTCACGCTTGCTGCCCACGGCGCCACGTTTCTCGTCTGGAAAACTTCGGGTGCGGTTCGCGCTCGCTGTCTTGCGTTTGCTTCGCGTGCTTGGCTCGCCGTCCTCGCTCTCGCCGTGGGCGTCACCGTTGCCACCGCAGCCATGCAGCCGGAGTACTTCGTGCACTTTACACGTAGACCGTGGCTCTGGCCTCTGCCGCTCGTCGCGCTCGTCGCAGCGGTTTTCGTTCGCCGCCTGCTCGCCACCGGACGCGAAGGGCTCGCCTTCGTGGCATCCGCGGGCTTCCTCGCCGCGCTGCTCGTCGCAACGGCGGGCACGCTCTTTCCCACGATCCTCCGTTCTACGGTGGCGCCCTACTCCCTCGATGCGTACAACGCCTCGGCGCAAGCGGCTACGCTCGCCATCGGGCTCGCCGTCTGGATCCCCGCGATGGTACTGGCCATTGCCTATTTCGTTTTTCTCTATCGCTCCTTCCGCGGAAAAGTGGAAAGGATGGATCCTCCTTATTAAGGACCCCTTCCGCGTGCTCTTCGAGCAATCTACGTTTCGTTCCGTGTAGAGCGCATGCGTTTTCGCATCTTGTCGAAGATGCCGGACGCGTCGCGCAGATCAGGCGCCGCGAGCAATGCTGCCTCCGCCAGCAACATGGCTTGACGGCAAGGCAGCTCGAGCCGTACGGCGGCCGCCTGGATCTCGTTCGTTAATGCGTGCGTGTCGTCCTCGGACAGCGGAGCACAAAGCACCAGGCTGCGCCACTCTGCGAACGCGCGCCGTAATTCGGCGAGCGCCGGCGTCACGGATGCGTATCTCTCGCCGGCGAGCATTCGCTTGGGATAGCTCGCATCCAGCCGTCGATCGAATTCCGTGCAGAACGCATCGAAGTCGTCTTGGTGCGCGCGCCTCAACGGCAGGACCTTGAGGTTCGTATACAGCGCCTCGAGCAGGGGCGATCGCTCGCCATCGGCTTCGCGGATGGATCCATGCAAAGCTTCGACGGCGTCGACGGCTGCTCCCTGGAGCACGCGTACGCGTTCATTTCGCACGTTTGCGAGCTCCGGCAAAAAGAGTGCGCGCGTCATGAGATCATCGAGGCCTCGAAGCCCCTGCGCGATGCACTCGTGAGCGGACCCGAGCCACGATGCTTCACGCGCGAGCAGAGAGCGCGGAGCAAATTCTTTGGCGATGCTCTTGATCCGATGCTCGAGCAATTCGGCAGAGGCGATGAGATCGAAGGCTTCGAGCGGCGTCATGGTCCTTCGTTGTATAGTGCAAGGACACCGGCCGCGGTGATACGGTAGACCACGGCTGCGGCGCCGGCTTGTCGTTCGTCTTCCTCGCCGTCCGGTGCTTCGCCGTATTCGCCAACCGCCTCGACGAGATGAAGTGCGCAGAGCCGGCTCATGGCGTCGTACTCTTCACTTGAGAGCTCCTCGCCGGCAAGGCCGCCGTGATCTTCGTCGGAGAGCCGGACCTCACGCAGAAGAGCGAGCTCGGCGTGGGTGAGATTTTCCGTGCGGCCCCGCTCAGACGCAACTGGCATTTTTTACTCCGTAGCATCGCGGTGTGCCGCCGCGATGCTACTTTTCGCCGGTGCTTCTGGCTGGGCAAACGTTCGCTCGTTACGTGATCGAGGCACCGATCGGCGAAGGCGGCATGGGTGCGGTGTATCGCGCTTATGATGGGAAGCTCCATCGTAGAGTTGCGCTAAAGGTTTTGCACCCTAATCTCGCCATTCCGGACGCCGCGGCACGCTTCGCGCGTGAGGCTCGCGCGGCCGCGGCGCTGTCGCACCCGAACACGATCGCCATCTTCGATCTCGGTGAAATCGACGGGCGCGTCTACCTCGTGATGGAGCTCGTTGAGGGCGCGTCGCTTCGCGCGTACGTCGGCGACGCGAGCGTGCCGATCGCGAAGAGGTTGCATTGGCTCGTCGATATGGCGCGCGGAATCAGTGCAGCGCACAAAGCTGGACTCGTGCATCGCGACATCAAGCCCGCGAACGTGATGATATCGAATGAGGATATCGTCAAAGTGCTCGACTTCGGGCTCGCCAAGGCCGTCGAAGCCGCGAGTCTGAATACGGACGTCGGAATGATCGCAGGGACGCCCGGATACATGGCGCCGGAGCTCTTTACCGGTCTTGCCGCAGACGCGAAGAGCGATCAGTTCTCTTTTGGCGTCACCGCGTACGAGCTTCTCTCCGGCGGCGTGCGTCCGCCAAGCCCCATCGGAGCTCTGCCCGCGGACCCGCTGGATGCGATTGCACCTGAAGTCGGACCATCCGTTGCGCGCATCGTTGCGCGGATGTTGTCGCGTTCGCCGGACGACAGATTTCTGACAATGAACGACGTCGCGATCGCGCTCGAGCGAGAGCTCGGTCCAACGGGTGTGGCGAGCGATGACAGTGCAGTTTCGACCAAGCGTGAAGTTCCGCGAGCAAGCTCCGTGTCGGGGATCGAGTTTGCACCCACGGCCGTCGGGCCTTCGGTTCCAACGCTCGCTGCACACCTGAAGCCAAGGCAAAGATCTCCATTCGCAACTGCGGCTGCGATCATCGCAACCGTCGCCTTCAGCGCGGCTGCCGCCAAGTTCTACGTGTTCGCCGGTGACACAAGCAATCTCCCTGTGTTCGCGTCGGCACCCGAGGACGCGAGCGGACCTCTCTACCTCGACGCAGACGCAGATTTCGACGACGACACCCCCGATGCAGACGATGCGCTCTGGGAACTTCCAACGTTCGATGCCGCACTGGATCTCGATGGCGCCGACGCACCCGACGCAGGGGCGAAAGCGGATGCAAGCGCGGACGCGGATGCTGGCGGGCGCGCAGAAACGAACGCGGCAGCGGGCTCAGGCGTCTTGCCTGGCAGCTTCGAGAACCAACGCTGAGACGGCTGGTCAACACGCTCTGAGAGCGTGTTGACCAGCCGTTGCGAGCGAATCGAGGCTAGGGCGGAGCGCGAGGAGCCCACGAAAGCGTACTTATCGTACGTGCGCAGGCACCGCAGCGCCCAACCGACGAATCGATTCGCGCAGCAGGCTGTCGAACACGCTCTGAGAGTGCCGTGATTATCCTTACGGCACGATGCTCCTTCTCAAGCGCGCATACGAACCGGCTGCGCCCGGCGACGGTTTCCGGGTGCTCGTCGATCGACTCTGGCCTCGCGGGCTGAGCAAAGAAAGGGCGAAGCTCGGCGAGTGGCTGAAGGCGATTGCTCCGAGCGAAGACTTGCGCAAGTGGTTCGCACATGACGCGTCACGCTTTGATGCGTTTCGAGAGCGCTACGAACGGGAGCTTGCGGAAGGCGAGGCAAAGGCGGCTCTCGACACGCTCGCCGCGCGCGCAAAAAAAGAGACCGTGACACTCGTTTATGCCGCGCACGACGAAGAGCACAATAACGCTGTTGTCCTCGCGGCACTGATCGCTCGGCGCCGAAAACGCGCGACAGCTAAGTAATTTCTGCGACTCCGTTTGGTAGCTTCAACTCGAACGTGGTGCCCTTGCCGACGGTGCTTGTCACGCCGATGTGGCCGCCCATGGCGTCCACCAGGTGCTTGACGATCGACAGCCCCAGGCCCGTGCCGCCCATCTCACGCGAACGGCCCGCATCCACGCGGTAAAACCGCTCGAAGAGCCGCGGCAGGTGCTTGGCTTCGATGCCTGAACCATTGTCTTCCACGAGGATGCGAATGCCGCGCGGAAATGAAATCGTATCGGCGCGCACGGTCACGGTTGCACCTTCGGGGCAGTACTTCACGGCGTTGTCGACGAGGTTCGTCAGGATTTGCTCGAGTGCACGCTGATCGATCACGGCTTGCACGGACGCCTCGCAGACGACACGAAGCACGATCTTCTTCTTGTCGGCGTGTTCGCGGGCGACACCGAGCACGTGACTCGCGAAAGGCTCGAATGCAAAGCGCTGGTGGCGCAGGTGCAGCTCGCGTGATTCGATGCGCGATAGATCGAGCAAATCCTCGATGAGGTGACGCAAGCGCGCAGCGTTGCGATCGATGATCCCCAAGAAGCGCTTGGCGCCTTCGGGATCTTTCGCGAGCGCGAGCTCGAGGGTCTCGGCGGCTGACAGGATGGCTGTCACCGGAGTGCGCAACTCGTGCGAGACGTTCGCGACGAAGTCACGCCGTAGCGACTCGAGCCTGCGGATGTCGGTGACGTCGAAGAAGACGGTGAGCACTTCACTTTTTGCGCCCTCTGCCGTGTCGTTCGCTGCAGGCACGCGGCCCGTGCCGAGTTGCTTGAAGGACGAACCGCGGACCAAGAGGCGTCGCGGTTTGAGGCCGCCAAGCTCGATCTCACCCGAGGCCGTCGTCCCTCCGGAGCGTGCGCGATTGACGAGGTCCTCGAGTTCCGCGTGGTGCATGACCTCGGTGAGCGGCTGGCCGATGGCATCTGCGCGGAGCAGCAGCATCTCGCGGAGCGCCGCGTTCATCATTGCGATGTTGCCGTCCTTGTCGAGCAGGAGCACGCCTTCCTGCATACCGTTGAGGATGCGGCTGACGAGATCGCGCTCGGAGCTGAGATCATCCACGGTCACTCGTCTCGTCCTTGCGCCCCCACGGCTTCCTCGGGGTTGTCGGCGAAGCGGTAGCCCACGCCGCGCACCGTCTCGATGTAGATGCCGGCATCACCAAGCTTTTCGCGCAGCCGCTTGACGTGCGTGTCGACGGTGCGTGTCGTGATGTCTGCGTCGATACCCCAGACATCGCTGAGGAGCATGGCGCGGGTCTGCACGCGGTTTCGGCGATCGTAGAGCGTGATGAGCAGCTTGAATTCGAGCGCGGTCAACTCGAGCTCCGCGTCGTCGGCCCACACGCGGTGTGCTTCGCGATCGACGCGGAGCCGCCCGAACTGAAAGCCGCTCGCCGCTTCTTGTTCACCCTGCGCGCGCCGCAGGATGGCCTGCACACGGAGGAGAAGCTCGCGCACGCTGAACGGTTTGACGACGTAGTCGTCCGCGCCGAGCTCGAAGCCCACGACCCGATCGATCTCCTCACCCTTCGCGGTCAGCATGACGACCTGCACGTTGCGCGTGGCAGGATCCGACTTGAGGACCTTGCAGATCTTGGTGCCGGGCATGTCCGGCAACATCAGATCGAGAAGGACGAGATCAGGCTTTTTTTCCTGGGCGAGCCTGAGCCCCTCTTCGCCTTTGCCCGCAATGAAAACCTTGTGTCCCTTCTCACGAAGGTTGTAGTCGAGGATGTCCTGGATGTCGGGTTCGTCCTCGATCACCAAGATTCGCGCCATGGCCAGCGAGGTACTCTAGCCGTGCAACGAACGTGTGTCATGGTGGTGCCATCGGTGTTGAGGCCGTTTTTCCAAAGGTGCTGTACCGATCGCGACAACGTGCAACAGCGACGCTGGAGATCTTAGGTTTGCTCGAAGGCTCGTCGATCATCGTCATTGTCCCTGCCTTCGAAGAGCAGGATCACATTGCTCGTGTTCTCGAAACCATGCCGGCGTTCGTCGACATGATCGTCGTCGTCGATGACGGCAGTCGCGACGCGACGACCGAGCGCGCAGCTTGCGTGCCTCACGTGCGCACGGTGCTCGTGAAACACGAAGAGCGCCGCGGCGTCGGCGCGGCCATCGTCACCGGTTACAAGGAGGCTCTCGCGCTGACCGAGCCCGGGCGAAAAACGGATGCATTCTGCATCATGGCGGGCGACGGGCAGATGCATCCGGAGGATCTCGAAAGCGTTGCATTGCCCGTCGTTCGCGGCGAAGCCGATTATGTCAAAGGAGATCGTTTCCAATTTTGCGGCGTTCGCAGGGCCATGGGATGGTCTCGATGGATAGGTGGACAAGTGTTTTCGCGGCTGACGTCGCTCGCGATTGGTCAATCGATATCCGATAGCCAATGTGGGTATACGGCGCTTTCGCGCAACGCGGCCATGAGTCTCGACCTGTCGGGTCTTTGGCCAAGTTTCGGATATCCAAACGATATCCTTGGTCAACTTGCCGCACGCCGCTTTCGCGTTCGCGAGGTCCCCGTTGCTCCCATTTATGGCAGCGAGCAAAGCAAACTACGCCTCCGGCACCTGCCGCCGATTTTCTATCTCATTGCGCGTGCCGCCGTGCGCCGTCGTCGTGGTGGTCGCGCTTGACGCAAACCATGGACTTGCGCCGTGAATCGCGCGTGGCATTTTAATCCTTACTTGGATGGCGCACACACCGCGTTTCGTCAGGCCGTCTCCCGATCGTCCGAATGGTTTTCTGGCGGAGTTGCCTCGAAACCGGTGTCCTTTCGGAGGGGATGCCGGCGACAAATCCGCTTTTCGCAAGCGCGTCTGCCTGCAAGTGCCCCCCGAGATCGCGTGGATCGCGCCGAAGCAAGGCCCGCTGCTCACTCCGCCCACAGCTTATCGCCCGCATGTGGACACCCACCCGCAGAGGCGCGATCCCAGAAAGGACGTACGCATGTTCCCTGCCTACGACGCGCGTGCCCGCAGAGAGCGCGGCATGCTCGAAAGAGCGCAGTACGCATGGTGGGAAGGTCCAATCGCGATCGGAGCTCTGCTCATCCTTGCGCCGCCCATCGGTCTTGCTGCGGTATGGAGCAGCCAGCGCTACAGCGCGGACGCGCGCCGAGCGCTCACGATCATGACGGCCTTCACCATGAGCCTTGTCGCCGCTGTCTGCTCGATCACCCTGGCGCGGTGAGCGCGCGCTCCACGATGGTGTCCGCCCACGCAAGAGCGTGATCGAGATCGAAGAGCTCGGCGAGCTTCTCACGCGAAAGCTTCACGTCGGCGTCGTTCGCGAGATTGTCGCGGAACGTGCCGTCACCCTTCCATGCGCGCATCGCGTTGCGTTGCACGAGGACGTACGCCTCTTGGCGTGGCAGGCCCGTTTCGACGAGCGCGAGAAGCACCGCCTCCGAGAAGTAAAGTTCGGCAGCGCGATCGAGGTTCTGTTTCATGCGCTCTCGGTAGACGACGAGACCGTCCACGAGGCCGCGTGCACGTTCGAGCATGAAGGCGAGGGTGGTCGTCGTGTCGGGTGCGATCATGCGTTCGACCGATGAATGCGAGATGTCGCGTTCGTGCCAGAGAGCAACGTTCTCGAGCGCCGGGATGCACGCGGCGCGCACGACGCGCGCGAGCCCACAGAGGTTCTCGCTCAAGATCGGGTTTCGTTTATGGGGCATCGCGCTCGAGCCCTTCTGCCCAACGGTGAATGCCTCTTCGGCTTCATTGACTTCGGAGCGCTGCCAGTGGCGGACGTTCGTTGCGAGTCGCTCGATGCCTGCGGCGCAGAGTGCCATCGCGCAGAACAGTTCGGCGTGACGATCGCGCGGGACGACTTGCGTGCTCACGGTCTCGGGCCGAAGGCCGAGCGCCGAGAGGGTGCTCGCTTCAATCGCAGGCGTGACGTGTGCGTACGTGCCAACGGCACCGGCGATCTTTCCGTATGCGATGTGTTCGCGAGCCTGCGCGAGGCGTTCGCGGGCGCGGACGATCTCGGCGTGATGCCCGGCGAGGACGATGCCGAAGGTGATCGGCTCGGCAAAGATGCCGTGGCTTCGGCCGATCATCGGGGTCTTTTTGTGCTCGCGGGCGCGCTTGGCGAGCGCGGTGAGGAGCGCGTCGGCGCGCTTGAGCAACCCATCGGTTGCATCACGAAGGAGGATTGCGAAGGACGTGTCGAGCACGTCACTCGACGTCATGCCGCGATGGAGCCAGCGCGCATCTGCGCCTGCGAGCTCCTCGACATGCGTGAGGAATGCAATGACATCGTGCTTGACCGTGCGCTCGATCTGCTCGATGCGATCTGCGTCCAGCACGAGGTTTTTCGCGCGAATGCGCGCCGCGGTTCCTCGAGGAACGAGCCCCGCGCACTCCATGGCGTCGCATGCGGCGAGTTCGACGTCGAGCCAGACTTCATAGCGGTGCTCGGAAGACCAGAGAGCAGTGAAGTCGGCAGGTGTGTAGCGGAGGATCACGCGTCCGTCTTACCACTGACAATCTGGAATGTGCGGTAGATGTACGCGCCTTCGTCCAACAGAAATGTGGTGTATATTACCGGATCATGAAGCTCGCGAAGTTTGCGGCTCTTGTTGTTCTCGGTCCATTTGTTTTCGCGTGTTCGAGTAGCAGCAACAATGGTGACGACGACACCATCGATGCCAGCGACAGCGGCGGTGGAGGCACCATCGACAGTGGCAACGGCGATAGCGCCATCGATGCCAGCGACGACGGCAGCACCATCGATGCCGGCGACAGCGGGGACAACGGCGAACCCGCCGCCACGATCCACATCATCGGGCGCACCGATCCACAGGATCCGGCGGCAAGTCCACGTTTCTCGTGGTCGGGCACCCAGATCCGCACGCGATTCTCCGGCACGGGCGCGACGATCAAACTCGCGGACATGGGCAACAATTGGTTCGACGTTTCGATTGACGGCGTTCCCGCTCCGAATCCGACAATCACGACCAGCGGAGGAAGTAGCGCGCAAAGCTATGTCTTTGCGCCGCAGGGCAGCCTCGCGGACGCAGAACACGATCTCGTCATCACCAAACGCAACGAAACGAGCCAGGGTGATGTGCAGTTTCTCGGCATCACCACGCCAGAAGGCCGTGATCTCATTCCGACCACCTTGCCCTTTGCGCATCGCCTCGAGTTCGTGGGCGACTCCATCTCGGCTGGGTATGGCGTCTTCGGCCCTGGGCCGGACTGTGACCCCTCCATCAATCCCCAGGGCGAGGTCGAGAGCGAGCCGAGTGCATATCCGGCTCTGACGGCAGCGGCTCTCCATGCTTCACACCACACCATTGCTTATTCCGGTATCGGCCTCATTCGGAATTACAATGGGAACACAACCGTGCCTCCGATGTCGGACCTCTACAAGCGCACGTTGGTGAATAATGCCAATCTCTTCTGGGATTTCAGTTATGTGCCGGACGCGATCATCATCAATCTCGGGACGAACGATTTTTCGAATAGCGATCCCGGCCCCCAATTCGAGACGGCATATGTGACGTTTATGGAGTTCGTGCGCTCGAAGTACCCGAACGCGTTCATCGTTGCGGCTCTCTCGCCGATGGTGAGCGACTTTTATCCCATTGATAACGCCCGCACGACGCTCAGCAACTATCTCTCGGGAGCCGTCGCTGAGCGGCAGAACGCGGGTGACAACAACGTCGCGGAGTTCGAGTTCGAGGTGCAGCTCGGCCCCGACTACGGATGCGACTACCACCCGAACGTTGCCGAGCAGCAAGCGCTGAGCGACCAGCTCGTTCCGTTCTTGCGCGCAAAGCTCGGTTGGTAGATCGGCCCCGCTGCCTCGGCGGGCTCGCATCTTTCTGGCCGGTCCGGTCGCCTATTGGTCTGTGTCTGTAGACTCGTCTTCGACGTCGGGTTCGCCGGTTGCTTGCTTCTTTGCGGCCTTGGGCGTTGCCGGTACTGCAGTTGCGGTGTCGCTCGGCGCATTGTCTTCACCGCCGAGCGCGCGCTCCTTCACTCGTGCGGGTGGAGTCTTCGATAGCTCGAGGACCGTGAGGTAATGCTCGGTGGCGGCCTCGTGCTCGCCGAGGTCCCACAGGGCATCTGCGGCGCCGAGCAGTGCCGGCATGTACCGGGGTGCAAGGCTTAGTGCTCTTTCGTACTCGCGGGTTGCGAGATCGAGATCGCCTTGCTGGTGCGCGACGTCGCCGAGCCCTGCAAACGCCTCGACGTTGTCTGGGTGCTCGTCCAACGCGCGCTCGTAGAGCTCGCGTGCAGAAGAGAGATTGCCCGCGCTACGTGCGGCGCGTGCTTGATCGAGTAGCTTGGGCAGCGAGTGGACGGCTTGTTTCTTCGTTGGTGAGCCGACGATTTTGTTCGATGGAGCGATTGTGCTCGATGGGTCTATCCCTTCGGCAGTCGAGGGCGAAGGTGATTCCATGGGTGCGACCGACGCTACGGGGTCTGCGCTCGCTACCGGATGCGTGTCGAGTGCAGCCGTGGCAACGGGTACGACGGGCATCGCGCTCGCCGTCGCGGCCATCATGCGCGTCTCCGGAGCAGGCGATTCTCCCATGTTTCGAATAATGTAGAATGCACACACCGCGGCGCCGATAGCTCCTACCGGAACGAGCCATGGTCGCCGTGCCCGATGTTCCTCGAACTCGAGGTGCAGGCTCTCTTGTGCTGGTCGCGACGATGCACGTGTGCTGGGCAGCACTGGCAACGAATCGTCGGGGACCGTGATGCTTGGCGGCGGCAAAGGCACGTGCGTCGCTTCGGCCTGCTTCGCTTCGGCCGAGATCATCGCGGGCAGCGGCGGAGTTGCCAAGGCTTCCCTCGGTGTGTCCGTGGGGATCTCAGAGCGTGTTCGACAGCCTGCTGCGCGAATCGATACGTCGGTTGGGCGCTGCGGTGCCTGCGCACGTACCACAACGTACGCTTGCGCGGGCTCCTCGCGCTCCGCCCTAGCCTCGATTCGCTCGCGACGGCTGTCGAACACGCTCTCAGAGCTTGTCTCGATCGGCGGCGTCGCCGCGGACGTCATCGTTCGCGGTGTTGGGGCGAGAGAGATCTTCGCGGGCGGAGTAGGCGGCAGATCAGGCGTCGCATCTTCGATGATGGACGGGCGTTGCGGAGCTGGGCGGGGAGGTAAAGGACGCAACGGCCTGCGCGCGGGCGACGTTGCAGACCTCGCATTCACATCCGGAGTTGGCGGAGTGCTGTCGACTTGAGGGAGGTCGCATGCCGCCTCGAAGGTCTTGTCATTTGCGTGCACGTTGTCCGTTGGTTCGGTGGTTGCGGTGAGCTCCAACCAGCTTGCGTGCCGCGTGACGAGACCCAACGGACTGATGGCTGTCCACGCGTCCTTTCGCGCCGGCACAATCCACACTTCCTCCGTCGCGTCGCACGTTCCGCAACGAAGCACTTTGCGGCGCGTGCCAGCTACCGTTTCGATTTCATATTGCCCGTGACAATTCCCGCAGACCAACCGATCCGAATGATCGGCGCGATCAGACAACCCCATAAGCATCCATCGTAGTCCATCTGTTCGATGCGTGAAACAGATCTATGGTCTCAGTTGCGCAAGCACGCGGAGCCAGTTCTTGCCCAGAACCTTGTGAATTCGCGCGGCATTCCATCCGCGATCGAGCATGCATTGCACGAGACGCGGCAATTCGAGGCACGTGGGCATATCGCGAGGTGTGACGATGGCACCATCCCAATCACTGCCGAGTGACGCGAAGTCCTCGCCCACGGTTTTTACGATGTGATCGAGATGCATCACGATGCGATCGGCTTGGCAGCCCCAAAGAGAGCCGCCAAGGAAAGGGGAGTGGAACACGACGCCGATCGTGCCTCCCGTGTCGGCGATGGCGCGAAGCTGATCGTCGTCGAGATTTCGCCAGTGACGATGCGCGCCCGAAACGCCCGTGTGTGTGACGACCACGGGCTTGTCGCGATCATGGACGGCCATCGCGTCGAAGAAGCCGCGCCTGTTGATGTGCGCGAGGTCGACGAAGATCTTTTTGTCATTGAGCACGCGCACGAAGTCTTTGCCGGCTCGGGTGAGACCATCGTTGCCGCCGCCCGGCGCGCTCGTCGTGCCGAGGCGTGAATTCGACAGATGAACGAGAGTGACGCGCACGATATCGCTCGTGAGCAAATCGACGTTGGCGTCGACAGCATTGCCTCCTTGAATGCCAATGAAGGCGGCATGCAACCCTTTGGCGCGTGCCTCGCGGTAGTCACTCGCGGTGCGGACAAACGCGACGTCCTTGGGGCATCCGTCGAAGATCGCTCGAAGGCGCGCGAGGTTCTCCGCGAAGACCTGCGCGCGGTTCACATCGGGACGCAGCGGGTTGGTGGTGATGACCCAGATGCCGCCGGTGATATGGGCCTCGCGAATGCGCGGCAGATCTACCTGGCTGTAAAAGCGTGCGCCGAGGAGCCCATGTCCGTGCCGCGCTGTGATGTCGTAGCCGAAGATGCGTGTCCAGGTGAACGAGTCGATGTGCAAATCGATGACGTCGCTCGCGAGATAAATCTCCATCGCCTCGCGCGAAACCAAAGAATCTCTACCCGCGCCGGCTTGTGGCATGCATCTCTCTATACTCCGTTGACTTACGGGACCGAGACGGTGTGCCAGACGGCGGATGGCAGCGTGCCGTCTTCGCATGCGTGGCCGAGGCTTGTTCTCGGAACGATGACCGGATCGAGCATCTCCGTCAGATCGATGACGGCGAGCTGGTTTGCAGGGTTGCCGGCGGGGCCGGAGAAGAGCACGGCCATCGCGTGCCCTGTGTTCGGGCTCGTGTAAGCGGTGACGGGCTGAGGGAACACGCTGATCTTGAAGGGTGGATCGATGTTGCACGACACCCAATCGACGAGTGCAGGGGCGCCCGTACCCAGTTTGGCCGGAAGCTGAATTGCCGTTACGAGGCCGCCGTCAATATCGGTGAGAATGCCTTGATGCGTGCGCCCCTGAGCAATCGCAACGGTAGACAGTCCGTTGGAAGGAGTGATCCCCTCTGGATCTATCGACAGAATCTGATCCGGTGCGTTCCACGTTCCGGCCGGTGCACCCGGTGCGCCCGGCGTGAATGTGGCCTGGGTGAGATTGGCAATATAGGTGGTGGTTATCGGTGTGACGGGGGGGCGGTAATAGCCATATGCCGAGGATGCCAGTACAAAGCCGGTTGAGCAGTCCTCCCCAGCTGCGGTGAAGAATGAGTAGTTGACGTTTATGTTTTCAGATATCTGGCGGTAAAAAGACTGCGGGTTAGAAGGATCCGTCACATCATAGATGTCGTAACTGCTGGGGTTTGGCGATAGAATGCGACGGCGAATGGGATCGACAAGGGGACCCGCTGAGATGTCCTCTATAGCACTGGCTCTCGCCGGCGGTAGGAACGGCGTGAGAAAGGTGTGCGTGTCGAGGTCAAGGAAATCATAGACTCTGAAACCATTGAGCGACATGCTGATGAGCGCGCGGTTGTGAATGGGGTCCATCGTCACGGCGCAGGTCGTACATGCTGCGTCGTACCAAGCACCGAATGTAAGGGGGTGCCCGGTCGCATCACTGTACAGTGTGTCCGTGAGCGTGGTGCCGTTGATGAGATGTACATCTCCGTTATCTCTGTCGATGCACACGGTCTGCCCGGTGACCGAGTTCGAGGCACAAGAAACAACCGGCCCTCCGGTGTCAATGCGGGTTGAGATGCTGCTCGTGCCCTCGATGCTGACAACCGAAACATATGGATCTCCGGTATCCTGCCAGTTGTTGTGGGGGACATATGCGATGACATCCGTGCCGCTGACGAGCACGGACAGCCCGCTTGCCGCCAGACAGGAGCCCTGCGGGATCACGAGTGGTTGTGGGGTAGGACAGAGGATATGATTGGTATTCAGACCCGGATTCAGTACATCATTGACGGACTGGTTTGGGGAGGCTCGCGTGCCAATGTCCTTTGAGTCGAAGCAGACGAAGTTTTGCGTCCCATCGTTGAGCTGCGTCCCTTCACAATCAGGCGCTGAGAAGATCGCATACGAGAAATTCCAATTCGCGGTCGGAAAGTCCGCAGAAGGACAGAGACCCGCGATCACGGCGGGGGCTCCCGTGCTATCCACCAGACTGCCATCCGCATTGAAGTTGAAGCATGGGCATGCGTCCCCTGCATCCGTACCTGCTTCCACGTCAGGGGTCAGTGACGAGTTGCATCGGTACTTGGAGTCAGGAGCCATCCGGGAGCCGCAAATGCGGACGGAACTGCCTGTGAAATCGCCATCCGGGAGGGCAAATGTCATCGAGGCATTTCCGTCGCTGCCGTCCACATGATCATTCTTCGTCGAGCACGCAAGAATCATCGCAGCGACGAGCACCGGCACGAGTGCAATACGCCCTTTCATGAGGTCCTCCGGCTCGGTCGAGGTGCAATGCGCGTTCCGCGACCTCAGGTGGAAGGGCCCTAAGAGCATGTTTACCAGCCTGCTGCGCGAATCGATTCGTCGGTTGGGCGCTGCGGTGCCTGCGCACGTACGACAAGTACGTTTACGCGGGCTCCTCGCGCTCCGCCCTAGCCTCGATTCGCTCGCAACGGCTGGTAAACACGCTCTTAGATCATCGACCCGGAGCGATGAACTTGTAGACCTGTTCGTACGCAGTGACTCGTTCGTCCCAGCCGAAATGTCCTCGCATGCCGTTTCGTTGCAGCGTGCGCCAATGATCTAAATCTACTCCAGTGCCCGAGCCCCATGTGCGGAGCGCCTGTGTGATTCCGAAGCGCAGGCCACCTTCGTCGAAGTGCTCGAAGACGAAACCGTTGCCCGTGCCGCGCTGCACGTCGAATGCCGAAACGGTGTCGGCGAGCCCTCCTGTACGGTGCACGATGGGCGGCGTGCCATACCGGAGGCTGTACATCTGGTTGAGACCGGATGGCTCGTAGCGTGATGGCATGAGGAACATGTCCGAGCCCGCTTCGATGAGGTGTGCGATCGGTTCGCTGAAGGTGTTGCGGAAAGCGACTTGTTTTGGAAACCGGCGCTCGAGCGTTGTGAAGAAGTTTTCGTACTTCGCCTCGCCCGCGCCCAGCACGACGAGTTTGAACGTGTTTCGTGTGAGCAGCCGCGGGAGCACGTTGAAGCCGAGATCAAAACCCTTCTGCCACGCAAGACGTGAAACGACGCCGATGACTGGAGTCTCCTTCGCATACGACAACTTCATCGTGTCGAGCAGGGCCTGCTTGTTCTTCTCTTTGCCACTGAAGTCACTCGCTGAGTACGAATGCGGGATCCTTGGATCCGCCTCGGGGTTCCACTCCGTCTCGTCGATGCCATTGAGGATGCCGAAGAGCACGTCGCTCCGTTGCCGCAAGAACGCTTCGAGCCCCGCACCGTGTTCGGCCGTCTGCACTTCGCGCGCGTACGTTGGGCTCACCGTGGTCAGCGCGTTCGCATAGAGGATACCCGTGAGCATGTAGTTGATGCTGCCCGCGTGCAGTTCGTCTTGGTGGAAGTGATGGGCTGCATCGCCGAGTCCGGTCTCCGGGAGGATGCGTGCGTTGAACGTGCCTTGGTAGCCGATGTTATGGATGGTCAGCACGCTGCGCGCGGCAGCAAAAAGCCTGTCCCACGCGAACATCGTGCGAAGCAAGAGCGGGACGAGCGCGGTCTGCCAGTCGTTTGCATGCACGATGTCTGGCCGAAAGCCAATGCGCTGCGCGACGACGAGCGACGCCCACGAGAGCACGGCGAAGCGAAGATGTTCGTCGGGGTCCGTCGTGTAGATCGATGGCCGGTCGTAGAGGCGCGGGCAGTCGATGAAATAGATCGGGATTGTGGTGCCAGGCAGGGATGCCTCGAAGACCGAGAAGACGACCCTCGTGCCGCCGAGGATGAGGACGGCGTCTTGAAAGACGACCTTGAAGTCTCTGCCAGGCGCACGCACGAGTGGATACATCGGCATGACCACACGAACATCATGGCCGTGTGCGGCAAGAGCCTTTGGAAGAGCAGAAGCAACGTCACCAAGGCCTCCAGATTTGGCGAAGGGCGTCACTTCGGAGGCCACAAAAAGAACATTCACAATGGGTGCACGCTAGCAGAGCTGCGCCGCGCTTGCCTCCGCACTATCACGCTCGCGTCATGAATCATCCGGGCCAGCGGCGAGCCGTTCGGCTCGTGATGAAACGGCTCGCCGCGCCCGTGAATCAGCGCGTATTGATGCTCCAGGTATGCGTGCCCGAGAGCGTACGACCGAGCGTGATCCACACCTCGCTGCCGTTCGCGCTTGCGAAGTAGTCGCTGTCCGCCGTGAGCACGGCGCCGTCGAGTGTCACGACGGGTCCGGCCGTGCCCGCATTGCCGACGATGATCATCGGCGACACGAGCGAGCCCGACGTGGTTCGTGACGTGAACGATGCGAGTCCGGACGCGTTCGCCTGAATACGCCACGCGCCGTAGACCGGATCGTAACCTGCCGGCGAGTAGGCCGCGATGTCCGAGCGCTCGACACCGATAGGGCCACTCGTTGGGATGGTCCCTGCGGTCGCCGTGAGCGTGGTCAAACGCACCGCCTCCTGGGAGTGCACTTCGGCCAGCGCGGGCTGGTCGGTGTGGCGGCTGAGTACGACGTTCGTCGAGTAGCTCGTTAGCGGATAGCCGTTGTAGAAACGTTTTCCGAACGAGTTCACGCTCTGCCAGCCGATAGCGCCATAGTCGGAGCCCCAAGCGATCTTCTTGTTTGCCGTTGGCGAGGAGCTCATCGCGTAATTGATGAGTTGGAATGGCCAGTACGTTGAGCCAACGATGACCGAGCCCGAGCCATCGGTCGATGGATCGGCACACTGGGTTTGCGTCGAGCTTGTTTTTCCCCAGCAATACGTGTCGATCCAATCGCTGCCGTGGATGGTGTTGTTGCTGTCGAACCATACGCCGGAGTCCTCGGCCGACATGTCCGTGAGAAACGTTCGCGTGTCCACGATACCCATCTCTGCGTCGGCCGACGTCGCCCACTCATACGCGAACGGGATGGTGTTGGCGGTGTTGTAGGTCCACGCGCTCTTCGTCGTGAAGTTGCCTGACGTGTTCGAGCTGTTGCTCATGAAGACGAAGTTGTCGCCCCACGACACGCCGGACACGTTGACCGATCCGGTCGGCGTCCCATCCCACGCGATGTTGCCGTACGGGGCGCGCGAATCCATCGCGATGCGGTTCGGTCCGTTCGGGCTCGCGTCGTACGTCACGCTAAAGAGCATGGGCGCGCGTCCCGTTGCGAGCAGCCAGTAGACCGTGGCGTGTACGGTGCCGCGCGTCGCCGTCGAGCCGTAGATCACGGGGTGAAGATCGACGGTGTAACGGCGGATGATGTGGTGGCGGCCTTGCCAGAGCAACTGCGAATGGCCGTTGTTTTTCAGCGTGGAAGAGTAGTCGGGATCGCGCGAGTCGGCGCTGTCTGCGCCGTCGTTCGAGCCCGTGGCGTAATGGCCAACGAGGTAACCGAAACCTTGATATCCGTCGGCTCCGTCGATGCCGCCGATGGCGGTGCGCGTCGTACCGTTCGGAAGCTGGTAGACGATTCGTCGGATATATCCACCAAGGTAAACGTCATCGACGAAGTCCGCGGTACGCGGACACCCTGTATCGTCGTACCACGTGTAGCTGTCGCACGTTTGGCCCGCGGCGGTGTTTCGCGCCACGGCGATGGGCGGAAAGGACCCTGACGCAGACGGCGGCGACGGAGGTAGTTGCGGTGCCGTGGGGCCGAGCACGACGTTATCGATGTAAAACGAAAAGCCGGTTATCGTGGAGTCGTTGAAGTAATTGAGGCGGTAATAAGGAGCGTTCAAGCTATTGAGTGCGGAGAGATCGACATGGGCGTGCGACCACGTGTTCGGCGCAAGCGGGGTTTGGAGCATGTTCGTCACGAACATGGCATTCGATCCATTGTCGATATCGAGGAGCAGCGACGAGAGCGCCGGTGCCACACTTGGTCCCGGATTGATGTCGAAATCGAGGGATCCATAGGTCGCTGGGTCGATGTTGACCGGATTGTTGTTCGTCAGGTGCGCGAAGACGAAGCCGCTCCAGGCGGCATTCATGGTCACGCGGATCGCATTCGCTCCTATGGCTGGCGATGTGACGACGCTCGATGACGAGCTCCACCCCCAACCATTCAAATCCCAGTCGGACGCAATGGCGTCATCGTACATCGTAGTACTTGTGGCGAGCATTTGCTCCACAGTGGACGTGTTTTCATCAGACGTGTTTTCATCAATGAAATTCGTGCAAGCTACAATTCCAACGAGTGCTGCGACGAATAAGAATCGTCCGTTCATTTTTTGTCACCTCACGTCGCGAGTATCCATCAAGCGGTGTGGAAGCTACAACTTCAAAAAAGAATACTGCGACAAAATTTCTAGTCTTCATTCCTTCATTGTCATCTCACCACCGACACGTAGTTGTGACGACCGGGGCCCGGTGTGCACGGAGCACGCCCGTCGGGTGGCGCACGAGCGCATGCTCGGGCTCACCGCCGACGTGCTGACGCACTCGTGACGAACGCTGCGTGCGACATCGGCTAAGAGGGGGCCATTGGAAAACGCACTTGCTGGTATCTACACGTACGCGGAGTTCGGTCTCACCGTTTTTGCGTATCTCCCGATCATGGCGGTCTCGTCGCTACGCCATCGCAACGATCCCACGCAGCGCATGCCTGGTCGATGGATGCGTCGCCTCGGACGCACGTCGAGCCGGCTCACGCCCCTCTGGCATTTCGATATCGAGGGGCATGCGCCCGCGGACATCGGATATCGCGCTTATGTCGTGATCGCAAACCATGAGTCGACGGCCGATCCATTCCTGCTCTCGTGGTTGCCGTGGGACATGCGCTGGGTCGCCAAGGAAGAACTCTTTCGTCCGCCTCTCACGGGGTGGGCATTACGCCTTGGTGGCGATATCAAATTGCGTCGCGGCAGGGGCGATAGCGTTCGCGCCATGATGAACGAGTGCGAGCGCGCGCTCGCCGGGGGGATTCCGATTATGCTCTTCCCCGAGGGAACGCGCTCGAAGGATGGTGAGTTATTGCCATTCAAGGACGGCGCTTTTCATCTTGCCATTAAGGCCGGTGTCCCCGTGCTTCCTGTCGCCATTGCGGGAACACGTCAGATGCGTCCCAAGAATTCCAGGTGGTTCGGACGCGCGCGTGCATGCGCGAAGATCCTCGAGCCGATCTCGTCCGAAGGTCTCGGTTCGTCCGACGTCGCCGCGCTGCGCGATCGGTGCCGCGACGCAATTGCGGCAGCATTGCCAGATCTTCGAAGCCGCTACGGCTGACCGCTTTCGATTTGCCGCGATCTCAGTATCGCCGGCGCCTTCGGCGCTGTCGGCCCGCCTACGGCGGGACCTCAGGGGGCCTGCGGTGCGGTCCTCAAAGCCCTTTAAGGCTGTTCCGGTCCGCTCCTCGGCCCCGCCGCGAACCCCGAGCAGGTTGCGGACCGAGTATTTTGGCCGAGTTCCGAGCAGCGCGAGGCGCTCCGACGAGAGCTGCTGGTGCAGCTCGAGGAGGAGCAACGAAGCGATGCGATGGGAATCGGTCAAAAGACGACGGGAGCAACCTTCGAGGGGTTCCAAACCTCGCGTCAACTTGAAAGCGGTCTATGCAAGTTTTCGGAGGAGAATTACGACAGGCCAACAGCAGCTCTATCGAGCCACTCGTCGAGCGCGTGTGCGATCGCTGTGTTCCCCTCCTGCGTGTAAGATGCAAGTTTATCGCGGCACTCGGGGATGGCCGCCACGAAGTCGAGCACGGACTCGGGATCCTCCAACGTCTCGACGAAGCGCCCGAAGCCTTCGATCTCCAAGTAGCGCGCGTTCAGGATTTGCTCGAACTGGCCCGCGACCGGAACGGCGAGCATGGGCTTGTGCAGGTATACCGCTTCCCCCATCAGCGTGAATCCCCCGCCGGCGATGACCGCGCGACATGATGCCAAGTCGCTAATAAACTTGTCTTCGCTGAAAGGCTGGTACCGCAAGTTGCCTTTGACGACTTCCTCCGTGATTCCGCGCTTCATTCCGTAGATCCTGCACTCGAGGCCCGTTTTCTCAAGTGTGCTTGCGAAGGCCTCGTTGCCTTCGCCGGTCGTGTAGACGAGCAGGTGATCTCCGTCGGTCGGCTTTGCCGCAAGGATCTCTGGGCGGAGAATAGGTGGAAAGAGGCGTGTGCGCTTCTTTCGTACCGGCGGTCGGAAGAACGTCGTGATGAAATACTCGTCGCAAAATGGGAGCTTGCCCTTGATGAAGGCTTTGGTGATCTGAAATTCGGCAGGGTGAGCATGACGGATCTCGTCAGGCAATTTGCATCGATTGATGACTTGCATGTTGTCGATCGAGAGCACCGGCAGCATATGCATTTTGCCGTAGAGGTGCGTCCACGATTCGAAATCACTAATGACAGCTTGCGGGCGAAAGTTCGCAATGAGCTCGAAGTACGCGACAATGTTCTTGGGGATCCCGGTGGCGCTCGTGACGACGTTCGACAGCGCCGTCTTCCCGAGACGCACGCAGTTCTCGTCGTAGATCATGTGGAGGCCGTGGATGCGATTGACTCCGCTGAACCGCTTTGCAAGAAAATCCACTGCGCGGCCCGACGCCATAATCTCGACGTCGTGATGTTTGGAGACCAGATGTTCGAGCAGGACGCGCGACCTCATCGCGTGTCCCATGCCTTCGCCCACGACACCGTAGAGAATCTTCATGGCCCCGAGTGTACGGTGTCTGGGCCAAACGTACGTTGTCATAGTGAAACAACGAGGTGTCCGGAGCAGTCGCAACAGTCCCGCTCGTCAATCGCCTTGCGGTCAAGACGGCGCTGCGGCAAACGACGTTCTCGTATGACAACACGTTGCGTCGTCGTCGTTGTTCTTCTCTCACTCTTCGGGTGTTCTGCCGCGTCATCATCCGATGTCTCGAGCGAGAACGTCGGGCAGACCACGTCGCCGGTCATCAGCGGGACGCCTTCGGACGAGTCCCAGAATTCGGTGGTCCTCCTCGTCCACCTCGACCTGACGGGTGGTGTGATCACCGAGTGCACCGGCACGCTCCTGGCGCCGAAGTTGGTGCTCACGGCCCGTCACTGCGTGGCGGCTACGGACGACGCGGTCGCGTGTGATATCGACGGCAATCCATCTACGGGCGCGGGCTCCGTCCAAGGAAACTACGCGCCGGATTCTCTCTACATCTTTACTGGTCAAAACGCGCCCAAACTCAATAACGACAGTTTCCAAATTGCGCCCCGGGGTGTGCAAATCCTCGACGACGGCGCGACGAATCTCTGCAACAACGACATCGCGCTCGTCGTCCTCGACACGGCTATCACCGATATGCCGATTTCTCCGGTGCGGCTCGACTCGGATGTCGAAGTTGGTGAGCTTGTTACGGTGGTCGGCTGGGGCGTGACGGAAACAGACAATCCTGCGGTACGCCAGCAGCGCACCGGTGTGGAGATCCTCGGCGTCGGACCCCAAGTGAATCAAGGAGTGCCCATTCCTCCAAACGAATTCGAAGTGGGTGAGTCGATTTGTTCGGGTGACAGCGGGGGCCCGGCGTTCGCCAGCACGGGTGCAGTTGTCGGGATTGTCTCGCGCGGTGGAAACGATAAGAGTCTGGATCCGAACCATCTTGCTGCAACATGCACGGGTGCCAAAAATATCTATACGAAGCTCTCGCCCTTCAAGGATTTCATTCTCCGTGGGTACACCGCGGCAGGTGCTGATCCGTGGCTCGAAAGCCGCAACTCTGAGGTTGCGCCGGGTGGTTGCTCAGCGTCGCCCGCCGAGCAATCGGGATCTGGCGTCGTCGTTGTGGCCATTGCGGCGGTCGGATTCGCCGTCGCTCGTCGACGTCGGGCTCGCGATTGAGCTGCTGGGCGGAAGCCATCGCTGCAGCGTGAGCGTCATCGTCTGGGCCGCACCGCGAAGCACGTCCATCAAGGTTGCAGAGCGCGGCGTGGGCTCTAGCTCGATCTCGTAGACGATGGTTGCTCGATCGACTTCTTCGTCGCCCAAGAGTTGTGCGGCGCGCTGCGGCACGACGCGCTTGGCTCCTGCGGCTTCGAGGATCGCGCGCATCGGCTTGTTGCTCGTGAGAACGTGGGCACGAACGCACCTTACGTTGCGCACGCGGACAGCCTGTTCCAGCTCATGGAGCAAAGCCTTGCCAACGCCCTTGTGCTGCATGTCGTCGACGACCGAAATGGCCGCCTCGACGATCCCTCCAGGCTCGTTGAGGAAGATGAACCTCCCCACGCCCACGCCGCGCTCCGTTTTTAAATCCGGCGTCGTTATCGTGGCCACAATCGCCACGTGTGTTCTCTGATCGACGCATGTGAGATACGTCAACATGTCGTCCGAGAGGCGGCCCACCGACCCAAGAAAACGCAGGTAGCGTGATTGGTACGAGGCCTCCTCGAACGCGCGCGCGAGTTCGTCTCGGTCCGATGGCACGATAGGACGGATCGTCATCACGTTTCCGCTGGGGAGCTCGCGCACGACGCGCCACGATGGATTGCCGTCGAAGGGGCGATCTTTTGCGGGCTCGAGCTGGGGAGATTCATTCATTCGAGGGACCTGCGGTCATGACGACTCTAGCCCGGAGAATTCATGACGCGATTGCGGTAGAAGGCCGAGACCGCAGCGAGAAGGGGCGCACGCCGTACCGCAGGACCGAGGCGTACTGTACGTACGCCGCAGGTCCGAGGAGCGCCGTACGACCTTCGCAGCAAGTGGATCGGCTCGTCTGAGTGGAGTCGTCATGAATGATCCGGGCTAGCGGGGGATGGCTGTCTGCGTCGGTTTGCAAGCTGCCCGCGGACACCTGTTAATGCACATCATTGTGCGAGATTATGCAACCACGGCATTGGCGCGGCCCGTGCTCTTGGCAATGGCATGGACGGAATCAATAAAGTCATGTTGCTAGGGAATCTCGGCGCTCATCCGGAGCTTCGCACGACCAGTACGGGTCACCAGGTGCTCAAGCTCAGTTTGGCAACGACGGTTTCCTATTTTGATAAAAACAAACAGAAACAACAACGCACCGAATGGCACACGGTGAAAATCTGGGGGAAGCGCGGCGAGGCGCTCTCACAGATTCTCAGAAAGGGCACGCGCATCCTGGTCGAAGGTCGTATCGAATCATACAGCTACGAGAAGGACGGGCAGAAACGTTACGGCATCGATATCGTCGCGGATGACGTGTGGTTTGCGGGCAGCTCGCCCGCGGCGTCGCAAACCACACCCGATGACAGTGAGTTTGCTCCAGTGACGAATGGATCGGCTGCCGCACAGCCGCCCACATTCGCAAGTTTCGCGAGCGATTTACCGTTCTGAGCGGTAACGGCAGAAAGCAAAGGGGAGGGGCCCCATCGTCGTTCGGGGCCCCTCCTCTCTGAGAGCGTGTTCGCCAGCCTGCTGCGCGAATCGATTCGCTTCGATGGCGCCTTCGGCGCTGCCCGGCCGCCTGCGGCGGGACCTCAGGTGGGCGCTGCGGTGCCTGCGCACGTACGATAAGTACGCTTGCGCGGGCTCCTCGCGCTCCGGGCTAGCCTCGATTCGCTCGCGACGGCTGGCGAACTCGCTCTGAGCCTCAAGGGCGGCGGTGTTCTGCGAGAAGTGTCTCGGCCTCGTCGAGATCCATGCGCAGCGCGCGCTCGCTGATGCCGTAGTCGAATCCCGCACGTGCCATGGCCGCGAATGCTTTGCGATCCATGGTGCGGACTTCCTCGCGCGTCCTCGGAGCTACGTTTCGCCGGGAAAATGGGCCGATTTTTCGCTTGTAGGCAAAGGCAATGGCTGACCCGAGTTCCGACGAACCGGCAACTTCAAGCGCTTGTCGCACCACGGACTCCGCCGCGCCTCTTTCGGCGAGATGTGCGGCGATCGCACGGCGGGATCGGCCTGCGCGTGAGAGACTCCGCGCGCGCGCCTCGGCGAAGGCCGCATCGTCAATCAGACCAACCTCGCGCAGGCGTGAGACAACGGGCTCGATGGCATCGCGTGCCCGCGCTGCCTCCGACTGAATCGTTTCTGGATCGCATCCCGCGCGATCGGCTTTGCGTGCCCATGCATCAATACGGCGCTCGAGCACGCGTGCGACACCGGCTGCGGTTGCAGCACATCGCGCGAGGTAAGTGAGAGCCGCTTCACGCAACACATCCGCGCTCGGCGCGCGCACCGGCTCGGCGTTGGCGCGCTCTCGGCGTCCATTCACGCCGCCTCCACCCGAGTTAGCCCGGACAATTCATGACGCGATTTCTGCAGACGGCCGAGACCGCAGCGAAAAGGGCGCACGCCGTATCGCAGGACCGAGGCGTACTGTATGTACGCCGCAGGTCCGACAAAAGCCGTACGCCCTTTGCAG
>WQYX01000065.1 GCA_009781005.1 Polyangiaceae bacterium
CCGAGCAGCGCGAGGCGCTCCGACGAGAGCTGCTCGTGCAGCTCGAGGAGGAGCAACGAAGCGATGCGATGGAAATCGGCCAAAAGACGACGGGAGCAACCTACGAGGGGTTCGAAACCTCGCATCAACTTGAAGGCGGTCCAAAGAGTGACCTCGGCCGCAATAGATTGCAACGTAGCGTTATTGCTTGATTTTTCGTCGCACCCAGATGCGGCGGCAACGACGGAGGACCCCTTCGGGTCGCATTTCGGCTAGCCTGCGCCGCGACCGATGCTGAAAAGAGCTCACCGGTTCGAAAGACGAGGCGCCTGATGGGCCTTCAAGACATCATTCGATTCTTTCTGCCGAAAGAGGACCATTTTTACGACTATCTCGAGCGTCAGGCCGCGTTCGCGCACAAGGGTGCCACCGCGATGGCGCGTTTCTCGGAGAACGGGACAACCGCCGGCGAAGCGTCCGCCGCGGTGCAGGACTACGAGCACGCGGGCGACGAGGTTGTCCACGCGATGGAGGAGGCGCTCGCGAAAACCTTCGTGACGCCGATCGATCGCGAAGATCTCCAGAAGCTGTCTTCGGAGCTCGACACCGTTTTGGATCTCGCAAACGGCGCCATTCGCGCGTGCGTCATGCTGGGGGTCGACAAGCCCACCGAGCCGATGTCGAAGCTCATTCATATTCTGGTGCGCTGCACGGAGAAGATGGATGAAGCCATGCCACAGCTTCGCAAGCATCAGTACGGTGATCTCGTCGAGGTCGCACGCGAGCTCCGCAAGATCGAAAAAGAAGCCGACGTCGTTTACCGTGACGCGATCTCGAAGCTTTTCAAAGATCCGTCGATTGACGCGAAGATCATCATCCGGGAAAAAACCGTGCTCGAGGATCTCGAAAACGCGATTGACCAATGCGATTCTATTGCTGACACGCTCGCAAACTTGGCCATCAAAAATGGTTAGCCTGTTCGTGCTCGTCGTCATTACGGCAGTCGTATTCGATTACATCAATGGTTTTCACGACGCTGCGAATGCCATTGCCACGGTCGTCTCCACGGGCGTATTGCCCATTCGCACCGCGGTCATGATTGCTGGTGTTTTGAACTTCGTGGGTGCCGTGACGGGCACTGCGGTCGCGAAGACGATCGCGTCCGGCTTCGCCGATCCGGTCGTTGTCTCGCAGACCGTCGTGCTCGCGGCGCTCCTCGGCGCGTGCGCATGGAACCTGATCACGTGGTGGTACGGCATCCCATCGAGCTCATCGCATGCGCTGATCGGCGGTCTTGCCGGAGCGGTCGTTGCCAAGGCTGGCGTCGGCGCGTTTAGGTGGACGGCGCTTTATCAGAAAGTGCTCGTGCCGCTGGTTGCTTCCCCCATGATCGGTTTCTTCGTCGCGTTCTTCGTGATGATCGCGCTTCTCTGGATCGTGCGTCGAATGCGACCGGGAACGGTGCATCGGGTCTCGCGGCGGTTGCAGCTCTTGTCCGCGTGCTCCATGGCGTTTGCGCACGGCTCGAACGACGCGCAGAAATCGATGGGCATCATCACTCTTGCACTTCTCGCGTTCATCAAAGCGGGTCACGAGGGGTTGCCGCACTGGGTGATGCCGAAGGATGAGAATCACATCCCCACGTGGGTCATCCTCGTTTGCGCGCTTGCCATTGCGTTCGGCACGATGGCGGGCGGCAAGAGGATCATCAAGACGATGGGGAGGAAGATCATCCGCATCACTCCGCTCCAGGGCTTCGCCGCGGAGACGGCAGGGGCCGCAACGATCCTCGGGGCGAGCCATTTCGGTGTGCCCGTCTCGACCACCCATTGCATCAACGCATGCATCATGGGCGTTGGCGCGAGCAAACGCGTGAGCGCCGTGCGCTGGGGTGTTGCCGGCAACATCGTCACCGCGTGGGTGTTCACGATTCCGCTCAGCGCCACGATGGCTTATGTCGCGATGCTCGCCTTGGGCTTGGTGTTTTGAAGGCAATCACGTTACTCGAAGGTGCCTCTCTCGCTACATTGGTGTTTGCATAACGCAACATGGGTGTGAGATCCCGTTGCCGATATATTTGAATTGTTTCTTCTGATCGAATTGCGGTTAGGCTGTGCCGCAATCCGATGATGATAGAGAAAAACAATTCCACAATTCGACGGGCGGGGCCTTTGATGGGCCTTCAAAATATTGTTCGATTCCTCCTCCCGGGTGAGGAGCATTTCTATGACTATCTCGAGCACCAGGCTGGGTTCGCCCGCAAGGGGGCCGCCGCGATGGTATCTTTTTTCGATAATGGCACGGCCGCCGCCGAAGCGGTCGCTGCGGTACAGGACTGCGAGCACGCCGGCGATGAAGTTGTCCACGCGATGGAGGAGGCGCTCGCGAAGACGTTCGTGACGCCGATCGATCGCGAAGATCTCCAGAAGCTGTCTTCGGAGCTCGACACCATTTTGGATCTCGCAAACGACGCCATTCGCGCGTGCGTCATGCTCGGTGTCGACAGGCCCACCGAACCCATGTCGAAACTCATTCACATTCTCGTGCGCTGCACCGAGAAACTCGATGATGCCATGCCGAAACTCCGTAAGCACCAATACGGAGACCTGGTCGAGGTTGCGCGCGAACTCCGCAAGATAGAAAGAGAAGCTGACGTCGTTTACCGCGACGCGGTCTCGAAGCTTTTCAAAGATCCGTCGATTGACGCGAAGGTCATCATCCGCGAAAAGACCGTGCTCGAGGATCTCGAAAACGCGATTGACCAGTGCGACTCAATTGCCGACATCCTCGCACACCTGGCCATCAAAAATGGTTAGCTTGCTCGTGCTCGTTGTCATGACGGCCATCGTGTTCGATTACATCAATGGCTTTCACGATGCTGCAAACGCGATTGCCACGGTTGTCTCCACCGGCGTATTGCCCATTCGTACCGCGGTCATCGTCGCTGGAGTATTGAATTTCGTGGGTGCCGTGACGGGCACCGCGGTCGCGAAGACCATCGCGTCGGGCTTCGCCGATCCGGCCGTTGTCACGCAGACCGTGGTGCTCGCGGCGCTCCTCAGCGCGTGCGCCTGGAACCTGGTGACGGGATCGTTCGGGATTCCATCGAGCTCGTCGCACGCGCTGATCGGCGGTCTTGCCGGGGCGGTCGTCGCGAAGGCAGGTGTGGGCGCGTTCGATTGGATGGCGCTTTTTGGAAAAGTGCTCGTGCCGCTGGTTGCGTCGCCGGCGATCGGTTTCTTCGTTGCATTCTTGGTGATGATCGCGCTGCTTCGAATGTCGCTGCGGTTGCGCCTTGGAACCGTGAAGCGGGTCTCGCAGCGTCTTCAGCTCTTATCCGCGTGCTCCATGGCATTCGCACACGGCTCGAACGACGCGCAAAAGTCGATGGGTATCATTACTCTCGCCCTCGTCGCCTTCGTGAAAGCAGGTCACGGCGATCTGCCCGTCTGGATTTTGCCGAAGAACGACAGCGTGCCCCTCTGGGTCATCGTCGTGTGTGCGCTTGCGATCGGGGTCGGGACGATGGCGGGCGGCAAGAAGACCATCAAGATGATGGGAACGAAGATCATCCACATCACGCCGCTCCAAGGGTTCGCCGCGGAGACGGCAGGAGCTGTGACGATCCTCGGTGCGAGCCACTTCGGCTTGCCGATCTCAACGACCCACTGCATCAACGCATGCATCATGGGCGTTGGCGCAAGCAAGCGCGTGAGCGCCGTGCGCTGGGGTGTTGCCGGCAACATCGTCACGGCGTGGGTACTCACGATTCCACTGAGCGCCGTGATGGCTTATGTCGTGATGTTCGCCCTCGACAAGATATTCTAAACCGCTTTCAAGTTGAGTCGAGGCGATTGGAGGTCTTGGCGTCGAACCAGAGGACGTGTGATTCGTCGATGTCGAGCCACACGCGACTGCCCGATCGCGCGGTGAAGTCGGCTGGAGCGCGCGCCACGATGCGCGCCGCGCCAACGTCGACCGTCACCCAGGTCTCGCCGCCCATGGGCTCGATGACGTAGACGCGGCCTTCGGGTGCGCGGGGATTCGTTGGTGATTGTAGGATGCATATATTCTCGGGACGGATGGCGGCGAGCACGGGCCCGAATGCTCCGTTCATGAGTCCGAGCGTCTCGGGCGCGGCAACGTTGATCTGCGGCGAGCCGAGGAACTTTGCGACGAAGAGATTTTTCGGATGGCTGTAGATCTCACGCGGTGGCGCGATCTGCTCGATGACTCCCGCGTTCAAAACCACGACGCGATCGGAGAGCGTCATGGCTTCGGCCTGATCGTGCGTGACGTAGATGAACGTCGCGTCGAGATCTTCATGGAGCTTCTTCAGTTCGCCGCGCATTTTCGTGCGAAGCGCAGCGTCGAGGTTCGATAGCGGTTCGTCGAGGAGACAGAGCCGCGGTCGTCGCACCAGGGCACGGCCGAGGGCGACGCGCTGCCTCTGGCCGCCCGAGAGCTCCTTCGGTTTTCGCTCGAGCAGCGCGCCGATGCCGAGGCGGTCGGCGGTTTCGATGACGCGTGCACGGATCTCGCGCGCGCCGAGCCGCGCGACTTCGAGCGGGAACGCGAGGTTCTTTCGCACGCTCATGTGCGGGTAGAGCGCGTAGCTCTGAAAGACCAGAGCGACGCCGCGATCCTTCGGCGACTCGCTGGTGACGTTGGTGTCGTCGATCCACACGAAACCTTCCGTGGGCTCTTCGAGACCGGCGATGATGTTCATCAGCGTGGACTTGCCGGAGCCGCTCGGTCCCACGAAGGTCACGAACTCGCCGTGCGCGATGGTCAGATCGATGCCCGCGACCACCGGAGTGCCGCGGAAGACTTTTCGGAGTCTCTCGAGCCGTACGGACGCCAACGTTTCATCCCTTCACGGAGCCGGCGGTGAGGGCGCTCACGATCTTGCGCTGGAAGATGATGGCGACGATGACGAGCGGCAAGGTTGCGAGAGTGCTTGCGGCGGCGATCTCTCCCCACGGCTCGGTGTGCTCGCCCGCGAAGAGGCTTATGGCAACCGGAATGGTTCGTTTGTCGGGCGACGAGAGGAACGTGAGCGCGTAGAGAAACTCGTTGTACGCAAAGATGAACGTGAGGATGGCGGCGGTGGCGATGCCGGGCATTGCGAGCGGCAAGAGGACTTTGCGGAATGCCGAGAACATCGAACATCCGTCGACGCGCGCAGCGAGATAGAGCTCGCTCGGGATGTCTTGGAAGAAGCCGGTCAAGATCCAGAGCGCGAGCGGCAGCGCGAACGTCGTGTACGGGATCGTGAGCCCGGGGAGAGTGTCGAGCAGTCCAACTCGGCGCAGCGCAAGGTAGAGCGGCGACACGGTGGCAATGGGCGGGAACATGGAGATGGCGAGGGTTGCGCCGAGCAGAACGCTTTTGCCGCGAACGCGCAGCTTTGCAATCGCGAATGCGGCGGGTGCGGCAATGGCGAGCGACGCGAGCGTGACGGCCGAAGCAACGACCAAGCTGTTTCGCACGATGTGCGCGAACGGCTGCTCGTGAACGGCGCTTTTGTAATGATCGAGGGTGAGCGCGCCCGGCAGGCCGGGGTGTGAGAGATCACTGTCGTGCGTGAGCGACGTTATGGCCTGCAGACCGAAGGGACCGATGCAGAAGCTCGCCCCAGCGATGACGGCGAGCACGAGTCCGGCGCGCGATCGAGATGTCATATGCGGATGTTCCTCGTCGGCATACCGAGTAAACGTATGTAGATTGCACTTATCGCCATGACGCATAGAAATGTGACGACGGCGAGGGTGGAGCCGTATCCGAAGTCGCCGGCGCGCATGAGCATCTTGTATGCGTAGATGGAGAGCGTCTCGGTGGTGTTCGCGGGTCCGCCTCCCGTGAGCACGTAGACGGCGTCGAACACGCGGAATGCGTCGAGCGTGCGGAAGACCAAGACGACCACGATGGTCGGCCGCAAGAGCGGCAACGTGATGGAGAAGAAGATGCGCAGAGGCGACGCGCCGTCGACGATGGCGGCCTTGTAGAGATCGACGGGGATCGTCTCGAGACCGGCGAGCAAGAGCAGCGCGACGAACGGCGCCGTCTTCCACACGTCGACGAGGATGGCCGCGTGCATGGCGTAGCCCGGCATGCCCAACCAGTTCATTTCCGAACCTGGAAGAAGACGCGAAACGAGGCCGTATTCAGGATTCCATATCCAGGCCCACATCTTTGCAGAGACGACTGTGGGGATGGCCCACGGGATGAGGATCGCGACTCGAAAAAACTTTTGACCGCGAAAGGACGTGTGGAGGAGCAACGCGAAGCCGAGGCCGAGCAGAAGCTCGATCGTCACGGCGACCAAGACGAAGTACGCGGTGTTACCGAGCGCGGTCCAGAAACGCGGATCGTGGATGAGGAACGCGTAGTTCGACAGACCCACGAAATGGTCTTCGTGGAAGACGACGATCACGCGCCGCAGACTGATCCACACCGCCGGGATCATGGGATAGACCGCGACGGCCGCGATCACGATCACCGCCGGCAGGACGAAGAAGTAGCATCGCGTGTCTTCGCTTCGCGCGCGCGTCATTGCGTGATCCTGTCGATGGCCATCTGTGCGCGCCCGAAGGCAACGGGCGTTGTCCGGATCCCCGTGACGATGGCGGAGAACTCGCTCTCCATCACGTCGCTGATCATGTTGTAGTAAGCCGTGACGGGGCGCGGACGGGCGCGCACGACGACCGGCTCGAGGCTCGCGATGAACGGAGCTTGGGTCTTCAAGCGCTCGTCTTCGTAAGCTGCTTTTCTTGGCGGAGGCTGGCCGTTCGCGATGGCGAAGGCGATGTTGGCGTCGAGCGACGTCAAGGTCCGTACGAGATCGATGGACGCGGCAAGGTGCGATTCGGGCGCGGCCGCGTTGATCACGAGCTCTCCGCCGCCGAGCGCGCTGAAGCCGGGGTCGCCCGTGATCGTGGGCAACGGAGCAACGCCGACCTTGCCTCGCACGGGTGACTCCTCCTTCTGCATCTCCGTCCATGCGTACGGCCAGTTGCGCATGAAGACCGCGCGACCTTGCTCGAAGACGCGACGCGATTCTTCCTCCATGGCGCTCGTGACGGACGCCGGACTCGTGCCGTGCACGATGAGGCCGCGCAGAAAGTCGAGCCCCGCACGCGCCTCGGGGGTGTCGAGCGTGACGCGGTCGCCCTGCGTGGTCACGCCGCCGTGGCCCCAGATCGACTCGAAGCCATTGCAGATGAGGCCCTCGTACTGACGCGCCTGCCAGACGTATCCGGACAGCGACGGATCCTTGTACTTTGCAGTTTTCGCAAAGGCCTCGAGCTCGTCGTACGTGCGCGGGGGCTGCGGCACGAGATCGGTGCGGTAGTAGAGAAGCCCTACGTCGATGTACAGGGGCACGGCGAAGGTGCGGCCATCCGCGATGACGGCGTCCGCCGCGCCTTCGATGAAATCGCGTTTGATGTCGGCGGGTGGAAATTCGCTCGACAGATCGCGCAGGAAGCCCGCACGCGAGAACTCGTGGATCCAGATGATGTCTGCCACGAAGACGTCGATGTCGCGGCTCCGAGCGGCGAGCGCGGTGAAATAGTACTGATGCGTGATGTCGGCGACGTTCGGCAGCACCTCGGTCGTCAGTTCGACCTCGGGATGCGCGCGCCTGAAGTCCGCGAGTCGCTCGCGAAACACCGAAGCATTGCCGACCAGCGGCCGGTGCTTGAAGACGATATGAATCTTGCCGGCATCGTCGGAGCCGGATGCACGCGTGCACCCTTGCTCTATCACCCCAACGGCGATGAAGACGAGAAGGGCACTCGCGACTGGGCGTGTCTGTGAACCGTCGCGAGCGACACGAGGTCGAGGCTTTTTTCGAGGAGCGCGCGGAGCGTACTTGACGGCGAGCGAAGCGAGCCACGCGTGGAGTGGGGACCCCGAAAAACCACGCTTTTTCGGGGCGGGGCGGCGCGTGCCGCCCCGAGATGAAAAGACGAGCACGCACCGCAGGAAAAAACGAAGAGATCGTGGCGCGCAGCAGGTTCGCAGATACGCCCCCTTCATCGTGCGCGTGCAATGTAGAGATGGCGCGTGGCCCTCGCGAGTGGTCTCGCCGTCGCTGCGACCGACTACTTCTTCTTATGTGTGTCTGGCTCGGTGAGCTTGCCTGTCGCGAGATCGAGCAAGCCGACGTCCCAGCGATCGCCCGCGTGGCGATGGGTTGGATCGCACGTTTCTGCGGTTCGGGCACCGCCGGTGAACACTTGAACGCAAACGCGCGGTCCTTGCTCGACGCGCTCAGTTGCGGCCCCAACCGCCATGGCTTCGCCTACGGCTACGCCATGGCCGCCTTCCCCTTGTCACGTGCTCGTCAGGCGCGAAGCGCGCCTTCCTGCGCACGAACGGGGAAGGCTCGTAGGTGTTGCCTCGTGGCAAGATCGAGACCGCAGATCTCGCGTAGGTTGGGGTGAGCTTGCGAACCCCAACATGGACTCGAAGACTTTCATGGTGGGCCCGCGGCCCTGTGTTCGCTCTTTGCGATGCTGCCTTCCGATTCGTGCGGTAGCGTGCGTGCAATTGTACTCTAGATGATAGTACAATTCTTGCGCCCTACTTCGGCTCGGTGAGCTTGCCTGTCGCGAGATCGAGCAAGCCGACCTCCCAGCGATCGCCCGCGTGGCGATGGGTTGGATCGCACGTTTCTGCGGTTCGGGCACCGCCGGTGAACACTTGAACGCAAACGCGCGGCCCCTGTTCGACGCGCTCATCAACATACGCCACGCTGAGCGACAGCGATTTACGGGCAGGCGCGATCTTCATATTCGTGTAACCTGCACGCATACGGACCTCGCACAAATCGGTCACGGGTGAGTCCGTCGAGCACTCGCGTCCGCGCGGGCCTGGTTCTTTTGCGTGAAGCTTCGCGCGCGGGAACGTTGCGGGATCGTCGCTCGCGTCGAAGTTCGACCACGCGAGCTCTACATAGATGTCCTTGGTCGTCGGAGGCAGTGCATCGATCTGTGCGGTGCCGACGCCGCGCCTCCCCGACTCGTCGACGGCCTCTGCGCGTACGACGTACGTGCCGAAAACGTCGATCGGAAAGGTTGCGCGGCTCGTGCCCGTCGTGAACGAGAGTTTGGTGGCCGAGCCGCCAGGCAGTGCGCTGAGCGAGAGCATCTCGTCGGTGAGCGCGAAGCGACCATGTGCACGCGCGCGGAGCGTGCATTCGACTGTGTCGCCAGGGCGCGCGCCGATCTTGGCGGACCACGCATTGGTCTGCGCGAGACGACACGTCACGGCCGCCGATGGCGGCTCTCCGCACGACTCCGCCTGCACGCTCTCGACGTGGAACTTCACGGGCTTGTCCACGCGCGGCACGACGATCGCCTCGAACGGTGCACCTTCGTCAGCCGTCGCACAGTTTGTACCGGGCGCCGTCTCACGCACCCACACGTGGACGAAGTCGCTTGTTTCGGTCACGTTGGTGATGCGCACCTGCGCCATGGTCTTCTCGCTCGCGACCGCCATGAGGAGCATCGACGTGCGCGTATTGAGTGTGCTCGGAAAAGGCTCTGACGCATCGCTTGGCCATGCGCTCCGCCAATCCTCGGCGTTGCGGACGACGTAGTAGCCGGCAAGAAGGCCGCGATAGGCCTCTTGCGCATTGCGACGGATGCCCAGCGAGTCACCCTTGAGAGCTGCGGCGTCGCTCGCACTCGTAGGAACGACGGTGACCGCGGGCGCTGGCGTGCATCCCATCCCTTGCCCCCCTAGCCCGAAGAAGAGAACGAGAACGACATGCCATGGCGACCGCGTGTGATACACGGCTCCCGTGATCACAGACCGACTTACCGCGCGCATCCTTGGTCTTTTGCTCATTGTGCTGCCGCTCATCATCGACGTCTCGTGCATCGTCTTCGTCAGGTCCGAACACCGACTGAGGCTCGGCTTCGTGATGCTCATCCTTGCGCCGTCGGTGCCCTTCCTTGTTGGTGGCATTCTGCTTCTTCGGCGCGCTGCCCGTATGAATGGATGATCGGTACTTTAGTTCTCCTCCGGAAACTGCTGCGCGCCGCAAATCGTGGGTTCGGCCTCCCTCAAAATACTCCGAGTATTCCTCGGTCGGCCTCGCTAGCTTTGCGTCGCTCGCGACGTTTCCGGATGGGAACTATCTGGAAGCGACGTAGAGGGCCGGATCTGGGCTGTCACTCGTGTAACTGGTGAAATACAGTCTGCAATTGTCGTCGGAAAGCCAGCCGGGATCTTCTTCTATGCTACTGGGCAATCGTTCGCGAATGCCAATGACCGAATCGGGCGTGCCGAACTGATCATTGACCGTGGCTCGCGACATCACGAAGATATGGAAAGGGGAGTCGATGTCGGACGTTTGCTGATATGGATAAGTCGATGAGAAATACATGATCAACCCGTCGCGACTGAGAACGGGGACTCCATCGGAGACTTGATTCGTTGCGTCGTGGTACGCCGGAATCGCGACTGCCGCGGGAAAGTGGCCATTCGTATCTGCCACGGAGCGGAAAATTCGCGATTGGCTGCTGTGCCAACTGAAGAAGAAAAGCTCGCCCCCGCTCGTCAAGAATGGGTGAGAATCGTACCAACGATACTCTGTGTTCGCTTCCGAGTAGATCGCATTTGGCTCCACCGTATAGGCAGTCCCATTGCGTTGTGCGCGAAAAATTTTGGAACAACCACCGTCGGGATCGGTCGTCGTGTCGGGACGATCCGATGCGAAAACGAGCGTGTCGCCAAGCAAAGAAAGCTGACCCTCGCTGTCGGACCAGGCTGCGTTATAGAGCCCGTCAACAAGCTGTGGAAGGCCAAAATCGTCGCTCGTTGACGTGCGGGTGGCCATGTAGAGGTGGGGGAGGTTGGTCGAATCCTTCATCCAAAAAGTGATCGTCTTTTCATCGGACGTAAGCGAAGGATCTCCGGCGGCGTAACTGCCCAATACCCGCTTGACTTGCTGAAACGGCGTTGAGATATCGCACGTCTTTATTCGTGGGTCCGGATCCTTACCAACGCAGGCGAATGAGATCCCGCCTGCCATGCCCGCCGCCAAAAACACAACGCCTACTCCAGTGATTCGTGAGATTCGGTTTGGCGTTCGGCCGTCAAGATCTTTTTCGTTCTTCATGGTCCATCGTTCCTTGTGCCAGCTCTGCTAGACAATAAGAGAGCGTGTGGGCACCGCCAGAGTTGTCTCCGCGTGCTCGACAATCCCAATGATACTTAGAATGAGGTCTCCGCGGATCGTCGTGAACTCTTCGAACGAGCGCGTCTCAACGAGCGCAATCACGTCGATATCGAACGACGATTCCGCGATACCCGTGAAGTAGACCAACACGTCTTGCTTGTAGATCCTGGGGTGCGCCTTGAGCATCGCTCTGATCTCGTCGACGACGTCGTGGATCGTTTTCGTTGGCGTGCTCCGCGCGAGCTGCACTTTCGTTGAGAAGCGGATGCGGTCGCGAGGTCCGAGCGACTCGATGCGCATGTCGGCGAGCTTGCCGTTCGGGATCACGACGAGCGTGCGGTCGGCTGTTCGAACGCGCGTCGAGCGGAGTCCGATGTTCTCCACGGTGCCCTCCACCGTGTCGAACCGGATGGTCTCGCCGACGGTGAATGGTTGATCGGCGAGGATGGAGAGCGATCCGAAAAGGTTCTCGACCGTCTTCTGCGCTGCAAGAGCGAGCGCCACGCCGCCGAGACCGAGACCCGCGACGATGCTCGTGACGGGATAGCCGAGCTCCGACAGAGCGACCATCGCCGCGAGCACGGCGACCATGACCTTGCCGAGCTTCACGCCGACGGACGTGAACGAACGCACGGTGGGACGCGACTGCGCCCACGGCGCGCGCGTCATCTCCGCGCCCGCGAACCTCACGAGCAAGAGCAGCGCCCAGAAGAATGCGAGGTAGCCGAGCGCTCGTAGCAGGCGCGCGAGCGTGTCCTCCGCGAGCAGCGTGAGCGCGAAATAAGGAACAGTAACCCAGAAGAGAGCAAGCGCGAGACCCATCGTGACGGGCCGCCGAAGAGCGTGCACGAGCGCTCGGCTCCACTTCCATTTTGCCGAAAGGCGGAGCACGACGAGCCCGCCGATCCATGCGAGCGCGCGCCCGACGCCAAGGCACAGGAGCGCGAGTGCGGGCAGCGCAATCCATTGCCAGTAGTAGAGCGCGTACCATCCGCGCTCGAGCAGGGGAGCGGCGAGGCGATCGCGCAGCCAGCGCGCTTTGAGTGTCGCGTAAAGGCTGTCGATGTTCTGGACTGTCGATCTCGCGAACACCCAACGAGGTTCGTCGTCGACCGAACGCGGATCGCGCCGGATGAGACGGATCGCGACCGTGCGTTCTTTGTCGTCTTTGAGTGTTCCGAGCTCCTCGGTGTCCGCCGAAAGGTTGTCGTTCTTGTTGCCGTCGGAGGACGGCGAGAGCCGATCGGGATCGATCCAGAGCCGTTCACTCAACACGTCGTGAAGCTTGCGTGCGAGCTCGGCGCCTCGCGCTTCCATTCCGCGTGGCACGGCGAGATAGCGAGCAGCGTCGCCGTAACGTCCGCGATCGCACAAATCGAGAAACGCGCGATAGTTCGCGCGCGGCGAATCGGGCGCTTCGTCGTCGGGCGCGCTTTTGTCGAGAGAAGCTCCGGGTATTGCGGTCGATCCCGTTGCGACCGGTACGGATGGCACGTGCGCGTGCGCGACGTGCCATCCGAACGCTGCTGGGAGCGCGCATGAAAGAACGAACGACAGAGCCGTTGCGAATGCGCGGAGGCCTCGCAAGGCACTCGTGCGGCGGAGACGAGTTCTACTTAAGCGTGCACTGTACATACGGTGTGAATGCTTGCGACGGCGACGCGTTGAAGGTGAGGACGCTCACGGACTGACCCGCAGGCACGTCGGCGGTTTGCGGTTGCGGGTTCACGTTGGTCGACACCGTGCACGCGGCGTCGCGCGAACATTGGTTCGCGAGCGTGACGATGTGATTGTACCCGTAAGGCACCCACCGAGCCTCGGCCCGTACCTGGATGCATGCGGGAGTGGGCGGCGGAGGCGCGCCCGCGTCGGACGCTTTCGCGTCGGCAGCGAAGATCAGCACACCGAAGAGAGCTGCGATGCGAGTGAGAGCGAGTTCGCCAGCCTGCTGCGCGAAATCGATGCGTCGGTTGGGCGCTGCGGTGCCTGCGCACGTACGAAAAGTACGCTTGCGCGGGCTCCTCGCGCTCCGCCCTAGCCTCGATTCGCTCGCGACGGCTGTCGAACTCGCTCTGAGGTGATTCATCGCTCGAGTGTCCTTTCACATGACGAGCACGGCCGAGCCGTCCACGTGGCCTTCGCGCAGCCGCTCGAGCGCCGCGTTCGCGTCCGCGAGCGGATGCGTTTCGAAATGCGTGCGAATGGGGATTGTGCGAGCGAGATCGACGAGCGCCGCAGCGTCCATACGCGTGTAATTTGCAACACTCACCAAGTTTCGCTCGCGCCAGAGCATGTCGTACGAGAACGTCGGGATCCGATCGAGATGGATGGCATTGATGGCAACGGTGCCGCCGGGGGCCGTGTGCCCGAGTGCGGCGATGACGACGTCGCCCGCCGGTGCGAACGTGATAGCAGCATCGAGCGGTTCGGGCGGCGCCTCGTCATAGCGCCCCGTCCATTCGGCGCCCATCGCGTGTGCGCGCTCGCGTTCGCGAGCCGAGCGCGTAGCCACGAAGATGCGGCAGCCCCAGTGACGAGCCACCTGCATCGTGATGAGCGCAGAGGCGCCGAAGCCGTAGAGACCGAGTCGCCCGCCCGGCCGGATCCCCGAACGAACGAGCGAGCGATAGCCGATGACGCCGCCGCAGAGCAGCGGCGCCGCGTCGAGATCGCTGAAGCCGTCGGGCAGCCGAAATGCAAAATCCGCGTGAACGCGTGCGTGCGTGGCGTAGCCGCCGTCTTCGTCCCAGCCCGTGAAGTGTGCGCGTTCGCAGAGGTTCTCATGGCCGCTCGCACAATACGTGCAGACTCCACACGTCCACGCGAGCCAACCTACGCCTGCGCGATCGCCCAATGACCAGCCCGTCACGCCGCGACCGATGGCCGTCACGCGACCGACGATCTGATGCCCCGGCACGATGGGCAGCCGTCGCGCCGCGAGATCGCCGTCGACGATTTGGAGATCGGTTCGGCAGACGCCGCACGCGCTGACGGCAAGCATGATCTCGCCGTCTTTGGGTGAATCGTCCTCGGCCTGCTCCAGTTTCAAGAGGCCCGGTGCGGTGAGCAGCATCTTCTTCATTTAAGTGGACCCCACCGCGCGTCTCGCTTCGCTCCCCGCGCTTGCTCCCCTTGGCCTCGTGCTCGTCGGGCGCGCTGCGCGCCCTCCTGCGCGCGGGCAGGGGAGCGCGTTGTGCCGAGGCTGCCGGCGTCGTGTCGCATCGCCAGCACCGGAACCATGAGCCGTGCGCCCTTTGCGGCAAGTGGGTCGGACCCTCTACGCGGAGTCGTCATGAATTCTCCGGGCTATGCCTAGCCAGATCGTGACGCCCGCGACGTCGGCGAGAAAATCCCAAATGCTCGATGTGCGGGTGGAACTCCAACGTTGCATCCACTCGTCGATGGCGCAAGGCACGAGCACGAGCACGGATGCGAGCGGAAGGCGTACGCGCCCTACGTGCAGATTGCATCGACCGAGTGCGCCGTCGAGACAGAACGCGAGCGCTCCGGCGAGCGTGAAGTGAAAAACCTTGTCGAGCCCTTGCCACACCTCGAGGATGGCAAGCCCTTCGCTGTAAGCGATCCAGCTTAGACCGAGCGCGATGAAAACGACTAAGACGAACGCAAGTCGGTATGCGCGCACGCTCTTCGGATCTGACGCGCCCGGTTCCACCAACGCCATGGACAAGGTTTCAATATACATGCGTACGGACATCGTGGTCGCAGGTGTTGTCATTGAAGACGGCAAAGTGTTGCTCTCGCGGCGTAAGGAAGGATCGCACCTCGCAGGGCTCTGGGAGTTTCCGGGCGGCAAGGTAGAGAGCGGTGAAGATCCGCGCGCGGCCCTCGTTCGCGAGCTCGAAGAGGAGCTCGGCATCACTGCCGTGGTTGGCGAGATCCTCGACGTGACGTTTCACCGCTACGACGACGCGGACAAAGCCGTGTTGCTTCTGTTCTTTGAAGCGATACGCGAACCGGGATCGAGAGAGCCGCGCGCGCTCGATGTCGCGGAGGTTGGTTTCTTCGCGGCAGGCGCACTCGATCCGGCGATGTTTCCACCGGCCGATGTCGGCGTTCTCGCGAAGGTGAAGTTACGCTTGAATGCGCCGTAGGGAATCGTGCTTTCGCCAGAGCGCGTGCTCGACCAGCGTGAGTATCGCTGCAAGAAACAAGGCAACGGACGAGAACTCGAGCGCCAGTGCAAACGAATGGGTGCCTTGTAAGATCAGGGCGGCAGCATAGGGTCCCACCATCTGTCCGAGCGCGTAACTCGCGGTGAGCCAGGCGATGAGCGATGTCTCGCGATAACGACTCTTGGCCTCATGCATCGTGACCATCACGATGACCATGAAAGTGCCGCCAACCAGGATTGCACTCACCATCAAGGAATGGACGCCGGCCCTGAGTTCTGGTGCGATGACACCGATGGCCTGCAGCAAGTAGGATCCAGCAAGCAGTCGCGTATTGTGATGCCCGGGCAACAAACCAAGCCCGATTGCACCCAAGGCAGCTGCAAGGCCGAGGAGTGGCCACAACGCTGCGCCGACCGATCCGATACCGAGGCGCTCCCGCACCACGAGGGGCAGGAACGTTGCAATGGTTATATAACCATACCCGGCCAGCCCATAAGCAACGATCAGCAAGGCCTTTGGCAAGCGAAGCTGCACCCCATCCCGTTCGGTTGTTCTCCCTTCCGCACTGCTGCGAGGTAAGCCATCCCGCGTCCGGCTGGCAACAAAGACCCCGCCACCACAAGATAGCAGGCCGAGCGCCACCCAAATGGTATCGGGATGCCAATGAATGGCATCCAGCCCTGAGACGAGCAAGCCGGAAGCGGCAATGCCAACTCCAGGGCCGGCAAAGACGAAGCCACGCCAGGCATTCGCGTGGATCGCGGTGAGACGAGCAAGGCTCCAGTGGGTGAGCCCTATCAGGCTCCACGCACTTGCAACACCGGCGATGGCTCGAAGTGCCACCCATAGCATGAGGTTCCGGGTGAGACCCATGGCCATGACACTCATGCTGCAGAGGCCAAGGCCTGCGACCAGGAGCACCCAGTGCCGCGTTCGCACCGTGGCTCCTGTCAGCGCACCAACCAGATAGGCAGCAAGGTTGATGCTGGCCATCAGTGCACCAGACCGGATGGAGACCTGCCCGTGCTCGAGCATCAAGGGCAGCATGGGCGTGAACGCAAATCGTCCGACACCCATGGCGATCGCAAGGCCGAGCATGCCGGTCGCCCCAATGCGGATCCCTTCCCATGGACTGCTTGCCGCACGCTGCTCTTGCAGTACCGTCACGTCCGTCCAAGTAACGTCTTTTTCTGTTGAAGAAAAGTGAATAGAATTGAATAATCGTTCACGAAAAAGAAATTTAGACGGCCGCACCATGAATTTCGACGAACTACGTATGTTCTGTGCCGTCGTGGACACCGGCAGTGTGACCGCAGCAGCCGCCCGTTTGCGCTGTGTTCCCTCCAACGTCACCACGCGCATCCACAACCTGGAAACCGCGCTGGGCACGGAGCTCTTCACTCGCCAGCGGCGACGCCTTCAAGTTTCCGCAGCGGGTGAACGCTTGCTCCCTTATGCGCGAAAAATTCTGGCGCTCAACGAGGAAGCGATGGGAGTCCTCTCTCCTGAAGCTCCGGCTGGTGCACTGCGCCTTGGTTCCATGGAGGCGACCGCGGCAAGCCGATTGCCGCCCATTCTGGGACGATTCCACCGAAGCTGGCCGCGGGTTCGCCTGTCACTCAAGACGGGGACAACGGGTGATCTGATTCGGACTCTGCGGGAAGGGGTGTACGACGCTGTTTTCGTCGATCTCACGCGAGAAGAACTCCATGCAGCCAAAGATCTCGCGAGTCAGAAGGCATTCGAGGAAGAGTTGCTCATGGTGGCGCCCGGGCGAATTGATTGGAAAATCAATGGACCGGCGGATCTGCGCGACATGCCGATCATCGTTTTCGGCCCTGGTTGCTCGTATCGGCGGCGGCTCGTCCGCTGGTACGTCGAACATGGCGCGCCACTCCCGAATATCATCGAGATGAATTCATATCATGGAATTCTTGCCTGCGTTGCAGCAGGTACGGGGATATCACTGGTTCCCACCTCGATTGCATCCATCTGCATGACGGACGATCTCACATTGGTAAAAATTCGGGAGAATCAAGTGGAGACTCGTATGGTATGGAAACGCGCCGCAGCGAATGCGTGGCTCGGCGAACTTCGAGCCTTGTTGCGCCAATAAATGTTTCGATCTTAGAGCGTGTAGGGCAGCCGTTGCGAGCGAATCGAGGCTAGGGCGGAGCGCGAGGAGCCCGCGCAAGCGTACTTGTCGTACGTGCGCAGGCACCGCAGCGCCCAACCGACGAATCGATTCGCGCAGCAGGCTGGCGAACTCGCTCTTACAACGCGCCAGTGATGGCGTTGGCGACGGCTTCCGCGGCCGCTTTCGCAAGCAAGATCCCGTTACGGTGATGGCCCGTGGCGATAAAAAGTCCGGGAAGGGGAGTCGTACCGACGAGAGGCACACCCGGCTCGCCTGTGCGCGTGACGACGAGCGGGCGGAAGTTGCACCACGACGAGACGAGCGCAGCTTCGCCGAGACGAGGTGCAATGGAGAGCGTGTTCGCGAGCACTTTGTGGATTCCGGCGGCCGTGATCTCACGGCAGTGTCCCACGCTCTCCATGGTGGCGCCGCACACGACGCGCCCGTCGCCGCGAGGCACGACGTACGCGTGATCGGAGAAGACGATGCTGCGGAGGCGCGGAGATCGCTCTTCGAGCATGACGATTTGACCGCGCACGGGACGGACGCGCGGCAACTGTTCCGGAATGCCTGGCACGAGCGACGACCAGCTCCCGGCGGCGAGCACCACGGCGTCGGCGCGGAGAACTTCGCGCGCGCCATCGCCGCTCACGATGGAGACGCCGGCGCACCGGCCGCCCTCGGAGAGGAGCGTGGAGACGGTGGTGCCCGTTCGCATCACGATGCCTGCCTGCGCGGTCGCGGCCGCGAGCGCGCGCACCAGGCGAGGGGGCTCGACTTGTGCTTCGTCCGGAAAATACGCGGCGCCGAGGATGTCGTCGGCAAGCTCCTTCTCGACACGCCGCGCGCCCGCCCCGTCGAGCCACTCGGCCGCGAGGCCGTGCGCGCGTTGTGCCTCGACCTTGCGCCGTGCCTCCGCCGCGAGCGCCTCTTCACGATAGATGCAGAGTGCACCAGTTTGGTGATGGCCAATGTCGATGCCGGTCTTGTCGCGCAGCGCCCAGGCCCACGCGCCGTAGGCGTTGCGCGCGGCGACGAAGCCATCGAGCTCGGCGTCGTCGCGCGATTCGATCTGTGCTGCGAGCATGCCGGCAGCGGCGCTGGATGCTTCGGCGCCGGGCACGGAGCGCTCGACGACGATGATCTCTTTGACACCTTTTTGTGCGAGCTCGAGAGCGGTTGCAGAGCCCATCACGCCTGCGCCAACAATGACGATTCTCATCGCGCGCTCGGATACACCTTCGTTTGCTGGATGACTAGGGTCGACGCCCGCCGATGATGCTATCGGGAAGTCATGGCAGGCTCATTCGACGTCATCGTCATCGGCGGCGGTCCCGCGGGGGCTGTCTGCGCGGCGCGTCTCGCTCAGAAGGGAAGACGCGTGCTCGTCCTCGAGAAGGAACACTTCCCGCGCTTCCGCCTCGGCGAGTCACTCCTTGCGTACTCGCTCCCGATCTTTGCCGAGATCGGCGTGCTCGATGCCTTGCGTAGAGAGTTCATAGTGAAGCGTGGCGCGCGCTTTCACGACGACGTGTGCGACCGAAAAGGTCGCTTCGCATTTGCAGACGGATGGCGCTCGGATCCAAGCCATTCCTTCCAGGTGCCGCGCGACGCCTTCGATGTCATCTTGCTCGACTGTGCCAAGGCCCACGGCGCCGAGGTGCGTCAGGGCGTGACCGTCACGCGCATCGTCCGTGAGGCGGGGCGCACGGTCGGCGTCGAGATGATCACGGACGACGGCGTCAAAGAATCAGCCGCGGCGCGCTTCATCGTCGACGCCACCGGACGTCATGCGATGACGGCGCACTCCATGCGCATGACGTCGCGCATCGAGGGACTCGATCAAACTGCGTTCTACATGCATTTTCGCGGTGTGCCCCGCCCGTCTGGAGAGACCGAGGGCGACATCGATATCGTGATCTTCCGCGAAGGGGAGCGCGCCCGGCCGAACTGGTTCTGGTTCATTCCTTTCATGGACGGGCGCACGAGCGTTGGCGCGGTCGTTTCGGGCTCGTGGATCAAAGATCGCCGCACACGTTTTGGAGCCCGAGTTGGCGACGCCGACGGCCTCTTCGCGCAGGCCGTCACCGAGTCCCGAACGGCAGGCGAGATGCTCTCGGGGGCGACGCGCCTCTGGTCGAAATGCGAAGCTGTTGCAGACTACAGCTATCAGGTGCGCGATCTCTGGGGTGAAGGTTGGGTCGTCCTCGGCGACGCCGGAGGTTTCATGGATCCCGTCTTCTCGGCGGGCGCTCACGTTGCCATGGTGGGCGCCATGACGGCGGCCGATGCGATGGTGAAGGTGCTCGACACGAACGCGGACGAGGCGGAAACGTTTGCTGCGTGGGACAACGATCTTCGCGCAGGGGCGGAGATGTTTCTCCTTGCGATCAAGGCGTTCTACGCGGGACCCTTGGTCGATCTGCTCTTCGCCGATGCCAAACACAACGCGCTTCGCCGATCCATCACCTCGCTCCTCGCCGGTGACGTCTTCAACGACAGCGTGTGGCTGCGCGACGCCCGCCTCCGCTTGCGGGATATGATTTACGCCGTGCGTTGAATGCTCTCGCGCACGAATCGTTCACGTCGCCGTCGCCGTCAAAGACCACGACGACGATCACGCTCACGTCCGTTGACGTGGTCGTCGTCGTTGACCTGATCGTTGGCGGCGACGGCGACGAAACGCGATCAAGTATCCTTCTGGTCGCGGACGCGCGCCGCTTTACCTTGCAGATCGCGCAGGTAGAAGAGGCGCGCGCGGCGCACGACGCCGCGCGAAACGATGTCGACTTTTTCGATGCGAGGCGAGTGCGAGAGAAACACGCGCTCGACGCCGACGCTGAAGCTTACTTTGCGCACCGTGAATGTGCTGCGCGCGCCGGCACGATGCCGCTTGAGGACGACGCCTTGAAAGACCTGAATGCGGTCCTTGTCGCCTTCAACGATTCTGTAGTGAACGCGTACGGTATCGCCCACGCGAAAATCCGGCATCCCGGTCCGAAGCTGCTCGTTTTCGATCTCCGCGATCTTCGCGTTCTGCATGACCCGTCTCCAAAAACTCTACGATTGAGGGGGCGCGATATAGAGCACGAGATGGCTCTGTGTCAATCCGCAGCCGCGAGCCTTCGAACGAGATCGCGCACGCCGTCCGTGTGCTTGTTGGCGCTGAACTCGCCGGTGAAGACGCCGGCGATCTCACCCTTCTTATCGATCACGTACGTGATGCGAGTCGTGACGCCGAGCCGATCGTGAAGAAAACTCGTTGCGCCGTACGCTTTGGCAAGCTCGCGGTTTTCGTCGGCCACGAGATCGAAGGAGACCTTGTATTTCTCAGCGAACTTTTGGTGCGATTCCTTCGAATCGGCCGACACGCCGATGATCTCCGTGTCGAGAGCGGCAAGATCTTCGTGGATGTCGCGAAAGCCGCACGCTTCTTTCGTGCAAACCGACGTGAAATCTCGCGGGTAGAAGTACAAGACGACGTTCTTGTTTCCTAGAAAGTCGCCGAGCTTTAGCCGCCTGCCGTCGCTCGAAACCACGTCGAACGCGGGTGCCTTCTGTCCAACCCGTAGCACCATGCCGTTCACCTTGGAGTGTGCATAGCACTTGACGAATCGGTTGAGGGCGACGAAACTCTGTGGCCCTCGAGCTTTGCTCGGGGTGAGACTTCCCGCATCCAAGACCTCGCTCTTGCTGGTCCAGCGCTCGGACCGGTCGCTCCTCGCGAAGGAGCGAATGCAACTCGGTCTCATTAAGGTTTCCCCGGCCGTGCCCCTGGCCTCTGTGAGGATCGGGCGCGTTGAGCGCAGAAGAGAGAAAAGACATGAACACGAAGCCCGGCATCATCGGCAAGAAACTCGGCATGACGCAGCTCTATAAAGAGGACGGGACCGTTCAGCGTGTCACCGTCGTCGACGTGAGCTCGGTCGTCGTCGTTGGCAAGCGGACCAAAGAGAAGGACGGCTACACCGCTCTCGTCTTCGGCATGACGGATGCGAAGGACAAGCATCTCGCGGAGGCGCAGAAGATCGCATTCAAGAAGTCCGGCGTGGCGCCGAAGCGCACGGTGCGAGAGATCCGCTGCAGCGAGGAGTTCCTTGCCAAGTTCGAGATCGGCGCGGAGCCGAAGCTCGACGAGATCTTCCAGGTTGGTCAGATCGTAGATGCGCAGGGCGTCACGCGCGGCCGCGGCTTTTCGGGCGTCGTGCGCCGTTGGAGCTTTGCTGGGTTCGTGCAAACGCACGGCACGCACGAGTACCGCCGCCACGGTGGATCCATCGGCACGAACATGACGCCGGGTCGCACGCTGCCGAATCTCAAGATGCCGGGTCAGTACGGCAGCGAGACGGTGAGCATCCTCAACCTAAAGGTTGCGCGCGTGGACGCGGACAAGAAACTCCTCCTCATCGAAGGCGGTATCCCGGGCGCGAAGAACCAGCTCGTGACGATTCGCGCGGGCGTGAAGGCGCGCGTGAAGGGCTCCGCGCGCATATCAAAGCAGCCACGGTAATTTTACAGCCTTTCGCCGCCATGATCCGCCTTTACACGTGGCCCACGCCGAATGGTCAGAAGGTTCACATTGCGCTCGAGGAGATCGGGCTGCCTTATGAAGTCGTCCCTGTGAACATCGGCGCGGGCGACCAGTTCAAACCCGAATTTCTGGCGATTACGCCAAATCATCGTATCCCTGCCATTGTGGATACGGAGGGGCCGGGAGGCGAGTTGCCTCTTTTCGAATCCGGCGCGATTCTCCTTTATCTTGCAGAAAAGACGGGCAAGCTCCTGCCGAAAGCGCAACGGGCACGGTACTTTGCAATTCAGTGGCTGATGTTTCAGATGGGGGGTATCGGGCCGATGTTCGGCCAGCAAGGGCATTTCCTCTTTTATGCGCAAGACAAGCATCCGTATGCCATCGAGCGCTATTCGAAGGAGGTGCGTCGCCTTTATGGCGTGCTCGAGAAGCGTCTTGCCGAGAGTGCATATCTCGCCGGCGACGAGTATTGCGTCGCGGACATCGCAGCCTTTCCGTGGCTACGCAATCCGGAGGCGCGCGGCATCGACGTTGGCAAGGACTTCCCGAGCGTCGCGCGATGGTTCGACCAGATCAGCGCGCGTCCTGCTGTGGTGCGCGGGCTCGCGGTGCTCTCCGACAAGATCCGCACCGCGCCCATGACGGAGGAGGAGCGCGATATCCTTTTTGGCAAAAAGCAACATCCGCTCTAAACCGCTTTAGATTTGACGCGATCTCGTCGTTGGGGCCTGCGGTGCGGTCCTCAAAGCCGGAACAGGCTATTCCGGTCCGCTCCTCGGCCCCGCCGGGAACCCCGAGAAGGTTGTGGACCGAGTATTTTGGCCGAGTTGCGAGCAGCGCGAGGCGCGCCGACGAGAGCTGCTCGTGCAGCTCGAGGAGGAGCAACGAAGCGATGCGACGCAAATCGACCAAAAGACGACGGGAACAACCTGCGAGGGGTTCCAAACCTCGCGTCAACTTGAAAGCGGTCTAACTGCGGCGGTCTGAAGCAATGGGCAAACATACGCGCGAGAACCCCTACAAAGGTGCTGACCACTTCACGCGAGCAGCGAAAAGCCGGGGTTACCCTGCGCGGAGCGTCTTCAAGCTCGAAGAGATCGATCGGCGCATCCGGTTGTTCAAGCCCGCGATGCGCGTGCTCGATCTCGGTGCTGCTCCGGGGAGCTGGACGCTCTACATCGCAGAGAAAGTTGGACCGAGGGGGCACGTGCTTTCGGTCGATCTCGGTCCTGTCGACGTGCCGCTTCCATCCCATGTGGTCTTTCTTCAGGGCGATGCGCTTGCGCTCGACAATGATGCCCTTGCGACGTTCGCACCCTACGACGTCGTCGTGTCGGACATGGCGCCGAACACGACGGGCAACAGACTTGGCGACCAGACGCGAAGCTACGAACTTTTCATCCGGGCGCTCGCAGTGGCCGAAAAGCTATTGAAGCCGGGGGGTGCATTCGTTGGGAAGATCTTCATGGGCGAAGACTTCCAGAACGCGAGAAACGCCATCAAGCGGGTTTTCGGTGAGGATCGCGCAATCAAACCGGAAGGCACACGCGCGTCGAGCTATGAGCTCTTTCTCATCGGTCTTCATCGAAGACCGCTTTCGACTTGACGCGATCTCGGCATCGCCGGCGCCTTCGGCGCTGTCGGCCCGCCTACGGCGGGACCTCAGAGCGAGTTCGCCAGCCTGCTGCGCGAATCGATTCGTCGGTTGGGCGCTGCGGTGCCTGCGCACGTACGAAGAGTACGTTTACGCGGGCTCCTCGCGCTCCGCCCTAGCCTCGATTCGCTCGCGACGGCTGTAGAACACGCTCTCAGGAGGGCCTGCGGTGCTGTTGTGACGCCGTGAATCCATGATTCGTTCTCCTCTGGAAACGTCGCGAGCGCCGCAAAGCTAGGAAGGCCGACCGAGGAATACTCGGAATATTTTGAGGGAGGCCGAACCCACGATTTGCGGCACGCAGCAGTTTCCGGAGGAGAACTATTTCTTTTGATTCAAATAGGGTCTAAGTGCCTCAATGAGACGATAGTGATCGATTGGTTTTACCAAATACCCTTCACAACCCGCTTTGAGGCACTCCTCCCGATACTCTGGTCCTGAATTCGCTGTCAGCGCGAGGATCGGCACCTGGTAGCCCTCCGCCCGCAAGGCTCGTGTTGCCGTAAGCCCATCAATTCCAGGCATCCGCGCATCCATTAAGACGACGTCGAAGTTGCCGCCCAACGCTCGCCGCTTTCCCTCCGCTCCATCCCGCGCGCCTGCGGCCTTCGCCCCAAAAAGCTCGAGGAGCTCGCAGACCGTATCGCGCAGATCGTCGTTGTCGTCGACGAAGAGCACTTTGAGACCTGTGAGAGGTTGCGGCCGTGTGGAGATAGGCACAGATCGACCATACGCGGGTTCTTCCCCGAGCGGATCAACGAAACGCCAGTTCCCCTGAAATTGACTCACTATTGCGCGTTCGTCTCCCTCGCGATCTCGCACGCTGTCGCGCTCCCGGCGGCGCACGCCTTTCGAGCGAACCGGTGGCCCCTCGCCTTGTTTTGCTCGACCCCTCGTCCCCCTTCCGCGTACGCCACCGCGAATTCCGTCATCGTCTTCACTTCCCCTGGCGTGGGCACGTGCCACGGCCTTGCCGCCGTCACCAAGAGCGCGGCGAACGCTGCCCCAAAGATTGCGCTCCAAACCCCCACCCGCCTCGCGGTCATCATCCAGGTTGCTCCAAACCCCACAAGGAGACCCCCAAAATGCGCCGCATTATCCATGGCGAGCGCCGTCGACCCGATCACCGTCCAAATCCCGATGTTCACCAAGATCGAGCGCGTGGGCGGATCTCGAAAGAACGCCGCAAAACTTGGCAGCGACCTCCTCCTCAGCGCCAGCATGGCTCCCACGATCCCGAAGAGTGCCCCGGACGCCCCCGCGGACACCGCATGGCCAAAAATCGCGCTCGTGCACCCGCCCCCAATCCCGCTCAGGAGGTACACCCCCAGAAACCGCCCCCGTCCAAGCGCCCCTTCCACCGCCGCGCAGAATCCCACGGATGCGTAAATGTTCCATACCAAATGCAGCCACCCCACGTGCAAGAACATATACGTCAGGACGCGCCAATACTCCCCAACCCATACGTGCAATGGTTCATTGGCTCCCGCGTCAAGCAGCGTACCAACGTCCATGTTCATGATCATCGCGTGTTCCGCCTCCAACACGACGAACACGATCACGTTCAGCGCCGCCAACCCATACGTTACGGGCGCCGTTCTTGCTCTTTCCAGTAGCGTCATTTCCGGGACCCTTCAGCCACGTGCCTTGTATGAACCGTCTGGTGGAAGCGAAGGGAATTGGTGGTCGAAGCGAGGAGGGGGCGCAGGGGAAGAGACGAAAAAGTTGTAAGCCTTGTGCAGAGGAGAATTCGGCAAGCACAAAAC